>NZ_JAPPTP010000005.1:0-269437 GCF_027587155.1 Vibrio sp. T11.5 | reverse complement strand
GTCCTTTAAGAACCTCTAAGTAGCAAGTTGCGAAACGCTCAAGTGTTTCTCGTTCAATCAATGTGGAATTACAACGCATCTCAACGATTATTTTCTGATGTTGTAGTTGCACAGAAAGAGTGATATCGAGCGATGTTAGTGTTTTATGCTCTGGAAAAGGGGCATCAAGCCCTACGAACAATGCTTGATAAATCGGGTGTCTATGACTGTCACCTACTTCAAGTTCTTTAGACAAACTAAAAATATCTGAGCATTCAGGTAATAATTTTCTAACTTGGTTTATACGTTTAAGTAAGGTCGAAACTATCAGATCTGATTCAATAATCTGCCTTATTGGTATCGAGGTAGCCCTATCTCTTTGTTCTCCAATCACGAGATCTTTTTCGCCCGTTTGAGTGGCGAGAAACACAAAGAAAGCGGTCAGAAAAATTTCGTCGTAAGATGTATTCAGCGAATCACATAGCAATGTCAATTTACTAGCTAAAGAGGGTGCTACCGATATTGATTGACATAACATGTTCTCTCTAGACTTTACATCGCCTAACATTTCAGTAAATAGGTTGAGATTTTGATGCCCTGTCAGATGGTCTCTAAGTATGTTTAAATTTCTGTCGCTACTGTCTTCACATGACGGAAAATAATGATTTTTCATGCCAAATCCTTGGAAGTAATTCATTGTGATCAAATGCTTAAAGTTAGATTAATCCTGGATCTCAGAGTTAACTTAAAACTTCTTAATTAGTGATTGTTAAATTTTGCTTAACGTGTGATTCAATATGAAAATTTAGATTGCTAGGTTCATACCTCACACCAAATATAAAGAATGCTATTTCGTTTATGGGTGAGAATTAAAGCAACTCAAATTGTTGGAGACGAATCAGCCTTTCTTTATTCTCAAATAAATAGACACACTTTTTTTGGGGAAGGTGAGGCGAGGCAATGAGGTGACAAGATCTATTGATCATTAATGGCATGGTTACATCCTAGCTACTATGCTTCTGCGTTATCTAAATTTACCGTTTTGATAACTGACAATATTGATTGACGTTATTTGTTATTTGTTATTTGTTATTTGTATGCTTTCTAGTGATCCAAAAATACTTTCAAGTGCATAGCATGCAAGTGCATGTGCAAAATAATTTATTGACATAATGAGATTAGCAACTAATTGCATTTAAAATTTTATGAAACTCTTACAAATTAGAGTAGTTTTATCAATGATTATGTTATTAAGTTTGATAATGATCACACTTAAAATGTGCAATTAACCTTTCCACCCAGAAAAAAAATTCACCTTGACTTAAAAAGGCATTACGCTACTTTTTTATTTCTATTTATAAGATTGGCTTATGTATCGTGATCTCTTGGTTGGCCCGCTGGACTTACCTGCAGTAGACCGTTTCCTTTCACGCATTGAGCTCTATGCTGCGATGAAAGGCAGGGCTTTCTTGTGTCAATGTGAATTTCATGTCATGAATAGTGGGGTTGCAGAAGAGCTGAACATTGCTATTCCTGAATCCATAAGTCAGAGCGTACAAAATAGACAGGCGGAGTTTATAGCTGGACGATACATGGCAAAATTGTGCCTCGAAGCATTATCGGTCGTTGATTTCGAGATTGGCATCGGCCCTCATCGTGAACCTTTGTGGCCTGACAAACTTGCTGGTGCTATTTCTCATGCTAGTAATAGGGGGATCGCGCTTGTTGCAGAAAGGACATCCTACCAATTCGTCGGAATAGATACTGAAGATTGGCTCGATGCAGAGACAGTCGAGCAGGTTTGGTTAGATATCCATAATGAAGGCGAGTTAACTCTTTTTAGAGAACAAGGAGTGAGCTTCAACATAGCAACATCGATTATATTTTCAGCCAAAGAAAGCTTATTTAAAGCAGTTTTCCCATACGTTGGTTGTTATTTTGGGTTTGAAAAAGCACGAGTGATTAGTTTTAATCAAAGTGAACAGTCACTGGTGTTGGTACTTGATAGTTCAATTTCCCAGCACGGTTTAGCGCAGCGGATTTTTAAGAGTCGATATTTTATGAATGAATCAGGTGTTACGACCGTAATTTTAAGTTAGCATTTAAAAATCCATTAAACTGATTTTGGCTACTGTATTGTTTAGCTTACTTCATCAATACTGCTCACCAAGTTAAGAAGTTTCTCACACTTGGAGTTGTCCATGAATTGTTTATTTTCAATGTTCGAAACTAATTATTGACCACTTGCGTACCGGCATGATTTGCGTTGATTGCAGCGGGAACAAGGTTGGTGGTTCTGTCGCAAATCTAGTTAGAGGTGCGACAGTCCCATCCGACAGATACAATTATGCAGCGAGTGGGTAAAATCGCTCAAAGGCTGTCTGGTCTTCAACATCGTCCATACTTCACGCCCATGTAAACTGGCCAAAGATCCTTCCGTTGACTTCCGACTTAGCGCTTGATGTGTTTTCTTCTTCACCCAGTGGTGACTCTGTTCAACGATATTGTTCAGGTATTTAATGTCCAAAATCTCTACCAATGAGAGCATGTAGTGGTCTAACGGAGTCGGACACTTAATTGAGAGACAATATTTGTCAGATCAATGAGGTGAAACATGACGGAGAAAAGAGCTTACAAACGCTACTCCAAGGAATTTAAAGAAGAAGCCGTAGCGTTAGTCCCAGAGCAAGGTTATAGCGTAACTCAGGCTGCAGAAGCTGTGGGTATTACATTTACAGTTCTCTACAAATAGAAGGAAAAGCTAGAAGCCCAGTTAGAAGGCACTGAGCTATCTGATGATGAACGTGATGAGCTCAAGCGACTACGTAGAGAAGTCAAAGAGTTACGTATGGAAAAGGAAATCCTAAAAAAGGCATCAGCCTTCTTCGCGAAAGAAATGAAGTAAAGTTTAACTTCATCAAAACTGAGTCAATCCGATACCCAGTAATCTTCCTTTGTCAGACGATGAGAGTAAGCCGCTCAGGTTATTACGACTGGTTGAAACGGCCAGCAAAAATGATCACTGCTGAAACGTTGAACTTTTATCGCCGGTTAATTATGAAAAGTCTCTAAAGAAAGTGTCTGGTTGGAATTGACCAGAACAATCCTTCCTCGTATTGCTGAGCGGTTAAAAGGTTTCGTCGAAACTTTTATTGAAGAGTTTCATTAATCGTTAGAGCTATATCGCCCACTTAGCAATAAGGCAGCCAACTAGGCTGCCTTATTTGTAACTGTTGAAAGCTACCCCACCAACCCCACTAGAGAAACTAAGGTCACTTCGTTTTGCGTGACTTCCTTTGCCTCAAATCAAGCTAGGATAACTTCAAATTAGTGGTACCAAGCGCATTTAATAAACCCAGCGAAAATAGCTTATAAAACAGCTTATGGTGCCTGTCCCTAAATCACTAGCGGGTTAGTGAGAGTAGGGCTGATAAATAATGTTAAATCATAATAATAATGGTTATGTAGCCTGAAACCGAATTGAACGATATTTATACAATTTAGCTCCATTTCTTATGTGAGCGAACTTAAATGCGTTATAAATCTTTTCCAGATGAGCCAGAAGAAAGGCAAGAAACCACCCGAGAATGAGCACAACGTCACCGTCAAGAGCGTAGAGCAGAATTAACTTATACCGCGAAAGATCGGCAGCGGTGGGCTGAAAATAGAGAGCGTGTTCTTGCCGAGCGCGAGGCAAATGGTACGAAAGACAGTTTAGATAAGTTTCATTTGCAGTTTTTCGCTAAGAACAGACAAACAACACAAACAATGATGTTGAAATCTTCAATATTGAAAGAGTCAAAACCTCTTAATCAGTTGGCGGAAGGCAATTTTCATGCTGTTAAACAAGGCGCTAGTGATACCGAAGAAATAAAGAAAATCCAACAGGCCTGATGGCAGTGGGTTTTGACTTGGGGAAATCTGGCGCTGATGGCGATTTTGGCCGTGCGACAGAAGGCGCAGTTAAACAGTTTCAAACCCACTATAAACCGACTCATACCACGCATAAAAGCTACCTATTCGTCGGCGTTGATGGGATTGTCGACAAAAATACCATTCTTGCTTTGGATGAGGCCGTTGTTGAAGAGTGGAAGTATTCGTTTAGGTTTACACTTGAGATGCTACAAGCAGTGTACCCAAGGGTAAGCAGTAGCAAGCAAAATCTGTTGCAAGGTATCGTGGATGAGCTCAATGACCATATTGAGTTTTATAAGCTTGATACCCCTTTGCGTAGGACTCATTTTTTTGCGCAGATAATGCAAGAGACGGGGCCCACTTTGAATATGGCAGAATATACCAATTACCGGACTACTGCGTTAGACACCTCTCAGTTCGAGACAGCTAGAAAGCAATACTATCCAGCAGATCATGAAGTTCATCCCGGCAAACGATATATTGATGTTCTGGGTATTGATAGAAAAGAAAATGGAGTTTTTGTAAAAAAAGATGGCACAAGGCCATCTGAAGATGATAAGCGCATGCTGTTTAATGTTATGTACGGAGGTAGGGGAGATTTAAAGAATGGTGACTACTTAACAACGGATGACGGTTGGAATTTTAGAGGTCGAGGGTTAAAGCAGTTAACTGGTCGTGGCAATTATACCGCTTTTAATGAATGGCATGCCGCTAACCAAGCGCGCTGGCCTGATGATATTATCGATGCAGTTAATAACCCGGATATACTGTTGGAGGTTAAGTATGCCACACGCTCGGCAGCGAACTTTTGGTTGGACAATGAATTATATCTGAAAGCAGATACTGGTTCAGATGAATCCGTAGTTAACTCGGTGACAAAAGAAGTTAACTACGGTACTGATAGTTATGGTTTGCGTAGGAATAATTTTAACAAGCTATGGGAAGCTGAGGTGTTTAAATGAGATTTAGAGCGTTACTTTTGGTTTTAATTGTTAAAATAATTTTATTATCAACGGCTTATGCTCATCCTTTAATAGTTGATAGGGAAGGTTCTTTGAATCGAACGCTATGTCAAGATGATGAAGATATCTATTTTAATGCCCAACTAGAAAATGGAAAAATAGCGTCTTTGTGTGCTTATCAACATTACAGCCCCGATACTGGCTACGTTAAATACCGCTATGGAGATGTAGGTAGTGTAGAGTTAGAGTTCCCAAGTGATAAAAAACCACCAAGAGGGCGTTTTTTAACTTATCACACCCGTTTGTCGCCTAGCTTGCAAGGGTATTGGGTCTACTTTTATATCAATGATTACCGATATTTACTCTCGTCATTTAATAATAATTGTCGTGTTAGTGTGGATGATGTGTCTTCAACTAAAAGCGTTGAATTATTTGGAGAGCGCTGTGAAAAAAAATCTAGGTTGAAAGGAAAGGATCTTAACTCTGGCGCGCTTCTTTATACAGCTGAAGTTTATGAGAAGTTTCCTGAGCAATCTCAAGACCCTACAGAGCCAGAGTTTCATCGCCCTGAATTTAATCGTATTTATGGTGAAAGGCAAAGTCTATAAATACCATTTTTATTGCACTTCGATGCTTTAGTGCGCAGTGGATTGTTTCGGTAGAACAATGATTCACTAAAGCTCGTGATAGCGGCCATTTTTTCACCTGATAGTAAGAAAAATGAGTGGAATAGACGATGAAAATGGGAAATAGAGACGCTATCAATAATTCTGGCTAACTTTGGGTTTACATATATTTAGTGAGTCAGTCTTCGAGCATAAGAAAGAGTCGAACCCAATAAATTTGAAGCGTGGAATTAGTTGTCTGCGTCAAAATATTTGGATACACACCAGTAAAAAGAAAGATAGGTTTACCAAATAACCTTGAGTTTTTTTCTTGTGAATCGCTATAACTATGGGTTTGCGTAGGAATAATTTTAACAAGCTATGGGAAGCTAAGGTGTTTGAATGAAATTGAGAAGGTTATTATTGGCTTTAATTGTTAACGTTGTATTTGTATCCACAGTTTATGCTCATCCGTCAATCGTTAAAGAAGATGACACTTTGAATCGGACACTCTGTCAAGATGATGAAGATATCTATTTTAATGCCCAACTAGAAAATGGAAAACTAGCGTCTTTGTGCGCTTATCAACATTACAGCCCTGATACTGGCTACGTTAAATACCGCTATGGAGATGTAGGTAGTATAGAGTTAGAGTTCCCAAGTGATAAAAAGCCACCAAGAGGGCGCTTTTTAACTTATCACACCCGTTTGTCGCCTAGCTTGCAAGGGCATTGGGTCTACTTTTATATCAATGATTACCGATATTTGCTCTCTTCATTTAATCGTGGATGTAGTGTTAGTGTGGATGATGTGTCATCAAATAAAAGTGTTGAATTATTCTTAGAGCGCTGTGAAAAACAATCTGAATTGAAAGTAGATAGACGCAGAACGGGGCTGCTTCTTGATGAAGCTGAAGTGTATGAGAAGTTCCCAGAACAATCTCAAGATCCTACAGAGCCGCAGTTTCATCGCTCTAGATTTAATCGTATTAATGGTGAAAGGCAACGTCCATAAAAACCATATTTTATTGCACTTCGATGCTTTAGTGCGCAGTGGATTTGTAGATGCAATTTAGTAATGTCCGGTTTGAGTCATTTTAGCGGCCTTTGCACTTACGCATCGTTTAGCCATGAGAGTCCAGTAAGACTGACGCAAATCGTTTGTATAAAGTCTTGGTCCCTGCGCTTCACGGTGCTTTAGAGTCAAACGTGCCTTTATCTGATCCACCAATGAAATCGCTGATTGAGGCGATTGCTGATTTACCGCCTTCTGGAGCAAGAGCACGTAATTTCAAGAAGAGGTATTTAAAAGACCGAGATTCTATGATGAGATTACCAAAAAATCCGGATAGCATTATGTATGGTTATTGGTGGTAATGACATGAAGTTTCAGTATTTCTATTGTATCTATGTTCTTGTAGTTCTGTATGTAGTCTCTACGTTGTTAGTTCTGACTGGTGTTGATATTTACGTTGACGTTACTTCTTTGATGACAGTCTTTCTTCCGTCATTTCTAGTTGGTGTGGGTAGCTTTCTTTACTCCAAAGACAAACTCTTTTCATCCGTATCCATGACAGCGTTGGTTTCTGGGTTCTTTGGTGGTATCGCTGGCATTATCGCTACTTTTTCCAATGTGCTTGATAATCAAGCCATATTTGCAGGCGTCGCAGTCTCACTGTTACCTCTCCTGTACGCCCTGTTCATTATCTTGCTAATCATCCCTGTTTGCCTAAGAAAATAACAAAGGCCGAAAATGCGTAAGCGCGTCATAAACCCCGCATTCTGCTCTTCTATCACAAATATTGGTGTAGTTCCTGAATAATGCATACAAAATATCAACACAAACTGCTGATTTTAAATCCTGTACAAATTTCTTATTTATATAAAGTTCATTTTAGTCGTCAAATACAAAGCGCAATCTTCTTTATGCTTACCAAAATCAAACTCAGTAGGCCAAAGTGTTACGCCCTCTAGCCATTTTTATGTAGACCGGATAACGCAGACCCCCAAAAAACCATTACTGAGTAGACACAAATGTTATGTATAGATCAGGGTAGGAAAAAAATATTACTTCGATTCTCCGAAAGTGCCTCTCTAAGGCTTCTAAAACCTTAGAGACATTTAAACAAACTCCGAATATTCGTCTACAGAAAAGAACTCAATACCTGTTACTCCTGCATTAATTACATTTTCTACAATAGACTCATGGTAGAATATTTTGTCTTTCCAACCGGGGTCTCTAAATATTAGTCTTTCTTTTTTGTCTACATTTTTAAGTATTTCTTCGTTAGTTACTAATCGATTCATTCCTGAAATAAACTCACCACTTTCGAACTCATCATAAAAATCAAATTCACTTTTTACTCTGTCTATAATTTTAATTTCATTGCATAGTTGAAGAGTTTTATATTTATGGCGGCCTTTATCAATGAGTATTATATCAACCCAGTTAACACCATAAACTTTATCTAAAGACATCTTTTGAAATAAGTCATGTCTGATGCTTAATGATGGAAATAAGAAAACATCTGCAATACTGTAATCTTCAATTACATCAATTTTTTTTACAAGTGGAATTGGTTGGGTTGGATACGTAAAAGCGTTTGAGGGCACAGAGTCACAAAACTCGTCAGGAAAATCATAAAAAGGAGTGGCAACGATCTCTCTTGAAAAGTAATAATGGCTCATTTTATAACCTCCAAATATTGGTTTTTAACTTTCATATCTTGATGATTAATAATTCCATAATATACTTGATATACACGATGAACACAATTATTTCATCTTGTTTATATAAAACAATATATACAAAGAAAAAATTTCCTTATTTAAAGGATGATAGTAAAACGTGGAATTAGCAAGTTTCTCTTTGAATAATTAATTAAAGAAATAGTCACTTTATATATTTGTTATGTCAAATGTTTTCAATATAAAAATACTTGGTAGCATATGATTAATTACAGAGATAATCCAAATAAAGGTATGTTTTGTCGTAATTTTTATATTTATTTCAGAATCTAGCTGTGATACCAAGTGATTTTTTATTATTATCTGAACATGTATTTTTAAATTGGTTAACCTATCAAGCGAAGAATTTATTTTAGAACGGTGACTTAGTATTACCTTATTTTAAATTATTGTATATAATGGGAAAAAACGATATAGGTAAATGAATGAAAATCCAGTTATTTTTGATGGCTTTGTTAGTCGTACCAAGTTTTTTCCTTGAAGCAGCAAGCTTTGATTGCACAAAAGCAGTTTCTTCTGCTGAGAAAATGATTTGTCGAGAGCCGATTTTAAACACATTTGATGAAATACTTGGTGCGAAATATAGAGATTTACGATCGCTCTTGTCTCCACAGCAACAAAAAATACTCAAGAAAGAGCAACTAGAGTGGTGGGAACAGCGTGATGGTCAGTGCTCTTATGGTGTATCTGAATGCATTCCTATCTATGGTCAACGTATTGGTGAACTACACCATCAGATTGCACTTGAGTCCCTCAAGCGTGAGCTTCCAAATGTTACGAGCATGGATCAACTTATTAATAATCCGAATTTTCTGGAGTTCTTGGCCGCTCGTTATAATCGACTTTATGATAGTGTTGTTGAAACTGAAGATTACGTACGAGAAATGGGATCGATAGGCGCAATGTATAGAGCATTAAAAGGGAAAGGAGACGATCTTGTATTTGAAAATGGGCTTCTTTTTGGTAGTGCATGCAGCAAAGTATCTTGCAGAGGAAAAAAGGGGTTTATCCTTGTTGATCCAGAGACATTAGATGCAGTTTTTGGTGCCATATCGTTTTATGATACGCTCGATCGATATTTTCCTGACAATCCGCAGTTGATATTGTTCTATAGCAATGATGAATTTTTTGAGCAGAATAAAAATTTTATAGTAAATAGAGTGAAGACAACGACTAAGGTTACAAAAGTAGTCCCTGTTCGAGCTTATGATTTCGAATACGATACATATGAATATTAGTCATTAAATTTATTGTACTCTTCAAGTCATGTTTGTGTAGTGGCATAGTGAATTTGGCCACCTGATTACAGGTGTTAAGATACACCTTATACATAACAGGTGGTCAACCCACTGGATAATCCTCAGTCCATTTGAGTAATAAAGGTTTGCTCGTCATCGACAAAAGCGACAAAGCTGCCGTGATAGATAAACACTCGACCACGCCCCTCGACTAGGCAGGCAAGCTGTGGATTCAAGTCTTCTTGGTCACCTTGGCGTTGAAAGGTGCCAGTATCAGTAATAATGCCGCTGAATGTGGGTAAATATCCATAATTGCGCTTGGCTTGATCAATCAGGCTCAGTTCGCTCGCAGCAGAGAAACATGAGGGGATCGTGCCAGCGTCTTCGATAAATAGAGGTTTCAGTTCTTCAAAAGCGGTAATCACCAACCAGTCGATGCCGTTAACGTGATGGATAAACATAGAGTATCTCGGTCATTCTAATGCGGGGATTGTATCACTATCAGCGAGAGAAGGTAGCAGAGATGAGGCGCTAAAAGGCGTTGATTATGCGCGATTCGAGGATAGTTAAGTGCCGATGTCAAACATGCAGGTAGACATTATAAACGTGACCAATAAAAACGCCGCTGTATTAGCGGCGTTTGCTATTTAGATCAATCGGTAGTCGTTTGACTGGAACGTATCCAAACACCGACTACGCCATCTCATTGGGTTCTATATGGTCACTAGATGGCTTTTCGAATAATCCTTTGCGCAGGATTGGTGCTACTGCATGTTTGTAAATCAAAGGAAATCACATTATTGATTTTAGTTGGCTCTAAACATTGTGCTGTGCCTTGAGCTTGTATACCGCCATCATTATTTAACTCCCATGCTTGGCTAGAGCCATAGTGGCAATTTTGTGGGCTGAGATTGCCATTTGAGTACTCTAAACATTGTCCATTTATCTTAATGCTGTTGTGTTGAGCTAGGGTAAATTGCTGGTTTGAATTCGTTTTGCTACAACTACCAGTGGTAACCGTGCCGCCATTTGCGACTATGCATTGGCCTTCAAACGTCGATTTGTGCAGAACCAGTTGTGCCTTTAATGGAGTGGCTGGCCGCGTAAACTTCTGTCTCACCTGGTTGGAATTACATATCTGCAATGTGAGGTTATTACCACTGCCATCCACTTCCAGACAGAGTGCCTCTCCTTTGGAGTTGTTCATAAAGCTCTGAACTAAACCATTGTTCTTCAACATCCATTTCTGGTTGAGACCGCCATGGCAGCCATAAGAGATGACTTTCTCACCGACAGCCGCATTTGCTTGGAAAACATCGAGGCACAAGCTACCAACCTTTAGTGTATCATTTGGACCAGCTTGAAATTGCTGAGTAGCATTATTTGAGTTGCAATGGGTCGCGATCAGGCGACTTAAATTGCGTATCGGACCATCTAGCGCCAGACATCGGCCTGTATGCATGGTCGAACTTAATGTCACTGGTGAGGCACTAGGATCACCAACCAAGCTGCGAGTATCCCATTGTGCAGACTGGTTTCCACAGTCTGTGGCGCTCAATTGTCCGTCATTGACCTTTAAACACTGGCCAGTGCTGCGGTTTTTGATCTGTTTCGCTCCTCCGGGCCACGATTGTGAGAACAACCAATGGCTGTCGGTGCTCGAACCGTCAGTACTGGTGGTAACACCCATAGCGTAGCTGTGCTTTAGGTATTGATTGCTTGGTGTGTGTTTTATCTGATAGGTATTAAAATTACCTGAGATGTCTCCGGATAAGTCGGCAGTGTATTGTGGTACTAACATGTAACCCTGAGGGAACTCGGGGTGTATCGAGTTGATATTGTAGGTTTTGAAAGGGGTGGCTTTACCCGCAAGTTCATTGACCGGCCTGATGTAATCCACTAGAGAGATGGACTCAAGCATAGTCTTGATAGAGTTGAGATAAGCTCGAACTTCACCATAGGCGACATTAAAACGTTGATTTCGCCATGATTCACATTCTCGGCGCAGCTGATCAACTTTTGACTTATAACGCCCCGTGCCTTCCATATCAGAGACATTAAACTTAACGGAACTGGCTGGTCCATAGTCTTCAGCGCTTGCCCACACACGAGTCCCTATGATGAAACTTCCGTGTCGATTCTTGCCTGATTGAAAATGTCTGAATCGAGTGTGGCACTGTCCAACGACACTTTTGCGGTATTGGTAAAGCTTTGAGGCCCCAACATTGTCAATCGAAACGGAAAGGAAGTTACTGTCTGGCCGTAGGGTGATGGTTAAACCGAGATTGGCAAGTGCTTCAGCCACTGTGCTAGTGCCAACTCGCTCAGCTAATAGATTCTTGAATCTAGAGTAGGCATCTCGGCCCAGTTCGCATCCTGATCTATTATTACGCCACGTCATCAAGTCTTCACTCGCCCATGATTGGTCTGCGGCGACTTTCATTGCAGCGTAATCCATTTGGCCATAGTTCGCGGCTGACGGAGTCGCCATCATGTTGATCGCGTTATTATTCCACGCATAACCGCCTCGTTGTGCACAATAGGCGTTGTATTCTAAGTTGTGGGCAAATGCGAGTATCTTAGAATGGAGCATGGCCACGACAGCGTCATTTTTAATCGCTCTGTATTTGTTGCCAGAACGACCAGAAGTGGCATTCAAAAAGTAGTTGATCGTCCCACCAAGCTTTTCAGCAACCGCATCGTATTTTCTATATCCTTCTTTATGTGCAGAATAGTCGCTTTGATCAATGATCTTAGTTTTGATGTAGTTTCTATTGTTATTAATTTCAATTTTTGCTTCACCAAACAAGTTGTACTCTTCAAGTGTCGATACTCTTTGATCAAACTCCTGCAAACATCCAACCAACTCGGCATCCGGTGCGTTGGTTTTCTCTTCGGTAAAACCTCTAAGCCACAGCGAAGCAAAAGGAAAAACCTTTTCAGCGGTCGAAAGCTGTAGCAGGGATAAACTGGTGGTAATAATCTGGTTGGCGGTCAGTATCGCGACACCACCGCCGTCATATCCCGTTGTGGGGTTAGAGCCAGCTTGGCGATTGACGTAGGCACCGCACTTATCTGATAGCTGAGCCATTGCTGGCGTAGACATGCTCAAGGCTAGCGCTGTTAAGCTAAGCGCATTTATATTTTTTTTATTCAAAGTTATGTTCCTTGATATTGTATTTTTCTGATGAGACTGCTCGTTTACTTCTTAAATTTCATTTGTTTAATTAATATTTGCCTCCTTTTTTTAGCTGAGAAAAACATCAGTAGTATGACGACATACCAGTACCTAGGGTGTGAATGAGTTATCGATAGATACTCATGTCGGCGGCTTTAAAATTTAAAGTTAGGGTGCGTCATTTAGTATGTTGTCTATGCGAAAAGCTTTAGAGTTATTAATTTATTCTCAGTTATAAGACTGTGGTTAATTAGATCTAAATTCAACTTGAAATAGCCATAATCTATCTAACGTCACATTTTATAAATTGGAATGATATGTTGTTTTCTTTATTTGCCAATTTAAGTCACTGGTCGGTCCAAAATATTAGTAGGTGTTAAATTAGTAATTGTTTTTAACTGGGTTTTATTAAATAGGATGAAGTGTTGATTATTGTCATGAGTATTGAAAAAGCATCGCCAGGTTAATAATAAGAGGCCATTATTGTCGACTTTTTAAGGCGCTGCATGTGCTCTAATGTGTAGCGACTAATGGTTTTACTTTATTCGGCTAATCAACAAGTAAGATAGAATTTATGTCTAAGATAATAGCGGATTAATAGGGTCACAGTCGTGTACCAAAGGGGGGCGCGGAACAATACACGCACATTCATCTCATCGCGAGACGACAGAACCCTTTATTTTTTGTAGCATAAGAATGAGATTCTTAATATGGCAAGCCATGATGTCATCAATTGTTTTAATGTTATTGTTTGTCTTGAATGCTTTCCGCATTGAACATGTATTTTTGTAATTGGCTGAAAGCAAATTGATCAAGTCGCGTTGGATGATTAGGCTATTCCCGATCAGTACTCAGATTATTGTTCAAGATGTTCATTGCTCGATGAGCTTAAAATACCCGATGCTTCGATTACAGTTATCGTTGTAATAAAGACGTTTGGTGCTCCATCGCTGCCGTTTTACCGACAGAATCACGAATTTTGGAGCAATTCAACTCAGTATTGGGACATGAAAAAAGCGAGCATCAAGCTCGCTTTGATAGTGATCAGCGGCCAACCAGTGAGTCAATCACTTGATGGAGACTGATGGTCCCGGAGATGTGCTCCAGTTGTGAATCTTCTGCAAAAGCAATGTGGCCTGAATTCAGCCCTTGTGTCATTTCAATGAATCCAGCTAAGGCTTGGGGGGAAAATTTGTTCTGTGACACCGCTTGTGGCCAATCGGATTCGGCAATGGTGGTTGCCTCAATCGGCACGCTCGTTTTGGTGGTTAAATGCGCTGCGACGTCATTTGGTGAATAGCTGCTAGGGCCTTCAAGATTGATCAATCGGATACCATTCCAATCTTCGCAAAGCGTGCAGGCGGCTATTTTGCCAATGTCAGAGGTCGCGATCATAGGCAACTTGCGATCTGTAGGAGAGAGAAAACTAGGCAATTGGCCTTGTTCTAAAGCGACGGTTAAGAGCGGTGCCCAGTTTTCCATGAAGTAGGCCGCACGCAAGAATGCTACCGCTGCGCCGCAATCTTTTAACGCCGTCTCGAGGAGGCGATTCATCGCGATCCAGCCAGTATTGGTCGGTTGGTCTGCACCGATTGAAGATAATACGACCAATTTTGGCAACTTAGCTTTGTTCACGGCTTGTGCAATACACTGCGCCATCAGTTCAGCCTGCTTAAACAGTGTGTGTGACTGGTATTGTGGCGGACTGACAATATAAGCTCCGTCAGCGCCGGTAAATGCCTGCGCGAGATCCGATGAGTTACTAAGATCAGCGACAGCGACTTCGGCTCCTAGGCTTATCCATTCTTGTGCTTTGGAGGCATCGCGTACTATGACTCTCACTCGATGATTGGCGTTTAGCAATGTTTTGGCAGCGGCCGAACCTGTGCGTCCAGTCGCACCCGTGACCACATATAACTTACTCGTATTCATAGACTTTTTCCTATTCAGTGTAACGTAGACTTTGATATAGGAATGGTATAGATTTGCCCAACATAATTAAAATGCATATAGGATATAATCAGTATGCAAAAATCGGATGTATACCAGGTCGATTTGAATTTACTCAAATTGTTTGATGCCTTGATCAAAGAAGGCAGCGTAACTCAGGCTGGTGCTCGACTTGGTTTGAGTCAACCTGCAGCGAGCCGGGGTTTAGGACGTTTACGTCATGTTTTAAATGACAGGATTATCGTACGAACGGCGAAAGGGTGGGAACTGACACCAAGAGCTTTAGCCTTATCGTCTCAGGTGGCTAAGTTGCTAGATGACGCACGTGCAATTGTTGTCCCTGCAGAGTTTTCACCAGAAACAACATCTGGCCAATTTAGCATCGCCACGGCTGATCACTTGGCATTTCTGTGGATGCCAGAAGTGATAAAAATGCTTGCTTGTTTAGCACCGAAAATGGATTTAATTGTCCCTCCATCAACGCGTGATAATGTTGATCTTATTGCTCAAGGAGCGGCCGATCTGGCAATCGGTCTGTTTGAAAATTTGCCAGCAAGGTTTTATAGCCGACGACTGTATGATGAAGACTACGTATGTGTTGTTCGTCAGGGGCATACTGTTGCTAGCCAGCCACTGACGCTAGATAACTACGTGGCTATGTCCCATGTGTCGGTAATTATTACAGGACACGGACACAGTGCTGTAGATGTAGCGTTAAAGCAGCATGGACTGACTCGAAGGGTAGTTGCTAAAGTCCCCCACTTTCTAGTGGCTTTTAACATCGTGGCCGAAAGTGACTTGATATTGACAACCCCCCGTCAGCTAGCCAACAAAATGGCCACAACAATGCCAATTGAACTACTTGAATTACCGATAAACCTACCTTCATTTAGCCCTACAATGATATGGCATGAAAAACTGCACTATGATCCTGCCCATGTTTGGTTGCGCAACAAAGTCTTAGAGCTCTGTCAGCAAACGGTTCAGGGTTAGCCGTTAAGCTGGCACACATCCTCGATCAAATCTACAGCCACCTAGGTTAATTGCAGGCAATGGTCAGGCTTGTTATGGCGGTTAATGCTTCAGTTCGTCTTCCCACGCGGCTGCCCAATCTCTCAAAGGGTCGAGTGTTTGCATCAGAGAGTAGCCGAGTGGTGTCAGTGTGTAGCCTTGTTCTGTTTTGCAGACGAGCTTTGCTTCTGAAAGCTGCTTAATTCTACTGTTCAAAACAGAAGGAGACATTCCTTCGCACTGGCTTTGCAACGCTCTAAAGGTTAAGGGCTTTGCGCTGAGTTCCCATAGAATTCTCATATTCCACTTCCTTCCGAGCAAATCAAATACAGCCATAATCGCTATACCAGATGTGGAGCCTCGAACCGGTGTGTTTGGTATTGGTGTCTTCATTTCTCTTGTGCTTCTAAATTAGTAGCGCTATAGTTTGCTACGAAATAAGTAGCATTTTACAATTTAACTCATCGTAAAGCGAGGCAGAGATGTATTTGGTTGATCTAAATTTCACAGACATGAGCAAGATTACTCCAGCGTTGACGGAACAGCATAAAAAATACTTGGAGCAGCAGTATCAGTCGAATCTACTGATGTTTGGTGGTAGAAAAGTGCCAAGAACTGGTGGTTTATTGATTTCGGCCCATCCAACCAAGGAAGAACTGGTCGACATATTAGCGTCAGACCCATTTATCCAAAGTGGTGCAGCCAGTTACGTTATTACGGAGTTTATTCCTGTAATGGCCAGTGAAAGATACGCCGATATCGTTGAGCAGGTGGGATAGCAAGGCCGTAATGACGCCTTCTATTATTGCGTGTATGGCTTGGTACTCATGTGCTAAGCCATCACAATCACAGCTAGGATCAACATCGTCAACGATTAAGCTTGATTGTGCCTACTAAGCTATCCCTTGTATAGCGTAGGTCGGGCATTAGGTATCTATATTGTAGATGCTCTATGGACTAAGTCGGGTATGCTCGACTTTAATGTGGAATGAGAAAATTAGAGAAAGATACAAGTTAATACTCAATTGATTCAGGCTAAATTTGAACGAATAACTTTATCTTGAAATCAAGATTGATATTAATATCATGTCAACGAATGGTGTAAATTGGGAATGCTCTAAGAGCGAAGTTTTTATGATTAATGTCAAGCGTTTTACTTTCAATGTTGATTTTATAGTGAGAAAAGAAATAATTTCAAGCTACGTCTTAGAAGAACAGTACTTGGATATAACTTTAAAGGATAGTAGAGTTGTCACACCATATTTAAACTTTACATCAATTAGCGAAAGCATACCCAATTTTTATGCAGAGGATATGGTTGAAGGATATATTAATGATTGTTTTAATGTAGTCGATTGTGATGTTAAAAATTCTGAAGATGAATTGTCATTTTATTTGACTTTTACTATTGATTTTGATCCATCTTGCCAAGTTGAGTTTGATGACGCAACGCTAGTATATCATCAAGGTGATGGTGATTATAAATATATAATTGAGGGAGCATTTACTGATATTAACGCTCCATCATTAATACATTGTGTAGATGTTGATTCAAGCATATCTATGAGGATTAAAGAAAGTGTTGTTAACAGGTTGATATAATATTTAGTCAATCTAATAAGTTTGAGTTTACATCAAAGATATCTAGCTCAATTTTTAGCAAGACGTTATGAAGGCGTAAGCATAGTTTCTCATTAATATAAATGAAAAACATGGCAAAAGAGACTTTATCTACACGTCTCTAATCCAAACGCTTTTGACATACTTCATAAGAAGATCAATAACACTCTGGTGAATAAAAACTAATCCAAAATCTTCCTCTAGTTTAAATATCAATCGTTCCTCTAGAGGAACACTTTCAAGTTTGGAGAAGTCAAACTGTATGGAAGTCGCGTTTAACCAGTTCAACTTACCATACTGCTTTTCTTTGTCCGTTAACCTGTAGGTTTGATGGATATATGGCATACGGAAGTTTTCGTAAACTTTTAGTTGGTCATCCGAGGGTTGACTCGGCGAGCAATCAACACGAGCATCTACCCATTCCACACCATGTTGTACCCATTGCTCTATTTTTGAGGCGATATCTTTAACAATAAATAGCTTTGGTGAAAAGGTCAGTTCCAATAGTAAGTCTGGTTCCCCTGAAAACATAGCTATCGAGGTTGGTTGAAAAGGAAAGCTATCTAAGGTTTGTTTGGTGAGTATCAAGTATTGTTCTTTCATATCCGTTTTCTAGTACTTCTTCGTCACAGTTCAACTTGAACATTTGAATATCTTAAAATAGTGAGTTTTCACTCGTAAGATCATACATTTAGTTAATACAGATCGTTGCAGTTTCTGCACCTTTTACTCTGAACTACACTCTCTTATGAGTGGTATTCAGTGATTTTTGCTATTATTTATAGATAGGATACTCGCCAAATTAGGGCTATTAAGGCAGTATGTCTAGATTCTTGGTGTTTCTTCTGATGTATCAAATGAATAAGCTATAATACTAGTATTTATCTTACCCTCCATACCTAAACGTACAAGAGCATTAAACAATTCTATTGAAAAGAAAGTTTTAGTCATTCCAATTGGTTTAAAAACATGCCTTTTACATTCTGGAAGTTTTTTGATTTTTTCATCAGATAAGTAAAAACGAGTGGTTACGTCCGTTACTTTAATGCTCTTGTCAAAGTCAACTACATCAACCAGATTATCTACTGCTAATATGTAGCGTTCTGTTTGTACCCCATTTCCAGCACATGTTAACTTTGCAGGATAAAATTCCACACCATAGGGATCAAAGCTCATAATCAACTCTGCTATAGGCCTAGTTACATTGAAAGCGCCACATTTGATTAAATCTAATGCTTCCAAATCAGAGATATCACTGTCTGACCAAATTAGCTCGTTGATACAAGAAGTAGGAGTATAATCATTGTCATCATAAAATGATGAACGAACGTCAACGGTTCTAAAAAATGATTCACCCTCATTAAAATCTTCATTTATGTACGCTATATCCATATGTCTTCTATCTCCAAACAATACATACTTTGATTATTTTCGCTTTTTCGCTTCTAAGTTCGCTTCTGTTTTGGGGAGGCATTATTTTCGTATTGTGCAGCGATATTATCAAGCCAATTATCTGGTCAAAGCTATTTCTGAAAGCCGTTACTATGATTGATACCGTTAGATTAGGGCCGTTGGTCTGGCTAGTGTGCTCAATCTATTTTGAACCTTATCAGATCATAAATTACTGACAATGAGTATATTTTATCGAAATCGTTAATTTAGCTTAACCAGAGCGATGTTCAATAGGCCCTGTCACTTGGTCTACTAATGCATGAATTAATGCTGGTTCGAACTGCAGTTCATCTTTGCGATAGACAATGCCAGATTGATTACTTCCAGCATCGTATTGACTTGGTAAAACCGCAGGCAAGAAAACGTACATTTCTGAATAAGGCTCCGCGTCAGCTTCATAATATACTGTTGCTTCGGCTTTGAATTCATCAGGTATCGTGAGTGTATTTCTTACAAATACTCCTGGAGATGGGAAAAACACCAACACCAAATCAGCCATTCTAGGGAATAAAGGGTTTGCCTCTGTTTCTGCTAACAAGCCAGGTTGCTGAAATTTTTGTTCTATCATGAAAATTCCATCGGTATAAATTCTATTCCAGTAACGCCAGCGACTACCAATGCGTTTTTGACCTTTTCGCTAACATAGTAAGGGTCTTTGTATGTTGATAGAGTAAAACAGTCATGCTCGATAATTGTCGATCTAAATTTTTCAATATCTAGAACTTCTTCCAAAACACTGGTATATCCGCCTAGTGTTTTACTTAAGTCCTCTGCCTCAGAAGCAACGGGATCGAGAAAATCATAATGTGCCGTTGCATTGATAAATGCATACTCACTTGAATCACCGTCATTTCTAATATCAACAGGGACGAATTGAATACCACTGAACCCATTTTCAAAAAAGATTTGCTGTACTTTTTTACTTGCTAGCATGCCTACGCCAACTTTCAGAAAATCAGACATACCTCGTTCTTTGTAGTCTTCATTGATGGCTAGGTACGGGCGTTTCTTAAATAATTTGCTTTGTGGGGTATAAAAATTAAGCACTTGACACCACGGCTGTTGAATAGTGAAAATTCCTTCGCCATCCTCGAATTTTTCGAATAATAAGTAGTAATTCACTTTGAGAGCCTAGTTTGGATATTCAACACCATAAAAAGATACCTTAAAATTTTCGTTGTTAATACCCGTTTTCCACACTCTTTGCCTCGATGAACTATTTGATAGTTAGGCAACGCCATTATTACTTAAACCGTAAGTATGTTGCCAAGCACCATTACCGGATAAAAATACTTCGAGTTGTCTGCATGGGTATACATAGCAGGTATCAACTGGAGTTGATGAAGGTCTTGGTATTCTGGTACTTGTTTCACCGCTGTAAAATCATTGGCAAAACATCAAGTGCCATGCGTCAATAAGAGAAGCGCGCTTATCAGGCTCTGCGGGCGGTCCGCCAATTGCGCTAAGTCCATTTGCGTTAACTTTTAGCCTCATGATGCACTTGAAGTTATTGTAAAGAGAGAGGAGTAATGAAGTTCAATAGTATGCATATCAGTTTTGTAGCTTGTCAGTGATTGCTCACCTTCGACACAATAACCCTTAATACTATTTGAACCTTGAATGTATGTTTGATAGCGTAACCGACTGTTAAATATAAGATATTGGAGTTCTTTTGCTGAGTTTTATAACAGTAGCGCTTCACTATCTAAGCTGTTTTACCGATGTGTTCACTGAGTGGGATAAGTCAGCTTAATGGACGTTTAAAGGATCGATAGATGCGTTTTCCCCTAACTATAGTAGCTGTATCTGTGGCGCTTGTTGCCGGGTGCAGTTCCCAAGGAGTGCAAACTGTGGCTCAACCTTCTCAATTAGAATTTGCAGTACAGCAAGTTCCGGCTCCCGTTGCTAAAAAAGAACCTTATGTGCTTAATCATCACGGCGAGCGTCGTATAGATAATTACTACTGGATGCGTGACGATGAACGAAAAGATGCCGAGATATTGGCGCATCTCGAAAAAGAAAATCAATACACGGATTCGGTGTTAAAGCACACTGAACAGCGGCAGGAAAAGTTATTCCAAGAGATTAAAGGGCGTATCGCAAAAGATGACAGTTCAGTGCCTGTAAGAGAAGGAAGTTATTTCTATTCGAACCAAGTATCTGGCGACAATGAGTACCCTATCTACCAGCGTGCCAAAGATTTCTCAGGGACAGATAAGACCGTCATTTTAGACGTTAACGAGTTGGCGAAAGAGCATGAGTTTTTCAGCACTGGCGGTTTGTATGTTAGCCCGAATGAGAATTTGCTGGCGTATGGAGAAGATACCTTAAGCCGCCGTATTTACACTATTCGAGTCAAAGATATTGCCACAGGCGAGTATCTCAATGATGAAGTGGAAGGGGCATCGAGCGGTGTGGCTTGGCAAAATGACAACCAAGCGTTTTACTATATTAAGAAAGACCCTCAGACGTTGCTGGGTTACCAAGTTTATCGACATGTGTTAGGAACGCCACAAAGCAGCGATGCGTTGATTTATCAAGAAGATGATAGTGCGTATTACATGTCGTTAGGCAAGAGTAAAGATGGCGACCAAGTCTATATCTTCCACTCAAGTACGGAGACAAGCGGGGTTTCTGTTATTGATGCCAATGATCCCGAAGCTAAGGCACAACCTTTCTACCCAAGAGAAGAAGGCATTGAGTACAGTATCGCCAAGCTCGGCGACTGGTACTATATCTACACCAATTATCAGGCTGTGAACTTTCGTTTAATGAAGGTACATAAAGATCAGGTTAATGACCGTTCAAAATGGCAGGATGTTATTGCCGCAGATAATCAAACTCAACTGGTCGATTTCACCTTGTTTAAAGACCATTTAGTGTATGAGCAGCGCAAAGAGGGCTTAACCACGGTTAAGGTGCGTCAGCTTTCCACGGGCAAGGAGTTTCCATTAGTGTTTAACGACACAGCCTTTGCCGCTTATATGACTGGCAACCTAGAGCTCGATAATTCAAAAGTTCGGATTTATTACAGTAGCCTTACCACGCCAGGCACTTATTATGATTTTGACCTTAACTCCGGTGAATCTGCAATCATGAAGCAAACGCCAGTGCTGGGTGATTTTGATGCTGATGACTATCAATCAGAACGTATTATGATCACCGCTCGAGATGGTCAGCAAGTGCCGGTTTCGCTGGTTTACCGCAAAGATAAATTCAAAAAAGACGGCACGAATCCTATCTATCAATACGGTTATGGTTCATACGGTCACACCATAGATCCTACGTTTCGCTCAGCGCGGCTGAGTTTGTTGGATCGCGGATTCGTCTATGCCATTGCCCATATCCGTGGTTCAGAGATGTTAGGAAGACCTTGGTATGAAGACGGTAAAAAGTTAACCAAGCAGAATACGTTTAATGACTTTATCGATGTCACCAAAGGTTTAACGGAAGCTGGCTATGGTGCAGAAGATAAAGTGTTTGCTGTCGGTGGCTCCGCGGGAGGCCTACTGATGGGGGCGGTTATCAATCAGGCGCCTGAGCTGTATCGAGGTATCGCTGCTCATGTTCCGTTTGTCGACGTGGTCACAACCATGCTGGACGAGTCTATTCCACTGACAACCAATGAATACGACGAATGGGGTAACCCGAACGACAAGCAATACTACGATTACATGCTGAGCTACTCACCTTACGATAATGTCAAAGCGCAGAGCTACCCGAACATGTTAGTGACAACAGGCCTGCATGATTCGCAAGTTCAGTATTTTGAGCCAATGAAATGGGTGGCGAAATTGCGTGAATTGAAAACGGATGACAACGTGCTGCTGTTTAAAACAGACATGGAGGCAGGTCATGGTGGTGCATCTGGTCGCTTTAAGCGTTTACGAGAAGACGCATTAGAATACGCGTTTTTCTTAGATTTGCTCAGCGAAGAGTAAAAATTGACCAAGTCATCGAAATGCCCGCGCTACGCGGGCATTTTTGTTCGCACAGCAAAGTTAACAAAAATAGGGCATTGCAACTAACCTTCTCATATATAAACAAAAATAGTTCTAGATAAACACTGAATTACCCAGCCTGTTTTTTGTTGGAATTATTCACGGTTCTGATGTTTGGTTGATTTTCTCGATTGATTTACGGAACAAAGATCACCACTCTACCTGCCGCCAAGAGTAGAGGTATCACTCTGGCTGATAAAACACGAAAACTAACAACGTAGAGTTATATAATGAAAAAAATCATCACCTTGTTGTCTATCTCGGTGCCTTTGACCGCTATTGCGGACAATACAGGCATAGATGCGTTTATGACGGATTTTCACGCCAATCCGCAAAAAGTCATGGATGCGTTACCAGAGAAAGAAGGAGACGAATATCAAACCATGAGCGCTGAGGATCTTGAGCGTTTCAGAGATCAAATGCGCGAAACGGT
This sequence comes from Vibrio sp. T11.5, assembly GCF_027587155.1. Lineage (NCBI taxonomy): Bacteria > Pseudomonadati > Pseudomonadota > Gammaproteobacteria > Vibrionales > Vibrionaceae > Vibrio > Vibrio sp. T11.5. The sequence continues at coordinate 246,346 of NZ_JAPPTP010000005.1, read as the reverse complement.
TATGGAAAGAGCGGAGCCAGTTATTGCTCCTCGATTCTCTGCAAACCTCAACAACGACAACCCAGCTCGTTTGGTTGATGTCGGTAATGCGCTGATTCGTAATCTGGTTGAATTGGATAACGCTGCACCAGATTCGAAGTATCTGGATGTTCAGCCTTGGTCTGATACTTACTGGCCTCTGTACTCTGGTGCAGCGGCTTGGCGCTACTCTGACCGTGAACTTTATGCGTCAGATTGGCAGGAATACTACGACTTTTCACACACTATCAAACCGCTAGAGAGTTACTCGAATGAGCAGCGCCACTTACTATCTCCAGCAGAAAAGTATGATTTGTTGGTTGGCGATAAAAACTTTACGCTGACCAAGCGTTCGTGGGATTCAGGTAAAGGTTACTATGAGTCTCAGGGCAAAGTAGAGCGCTGGATGGGGCTTTGTCATGGCTGGGCAGCCGCGGCTTACATGCTTCCTCGTCCTGAAAAGTCGATTACAGTGCCTGATGCAAACGGAGAGATGCTCAAATTCTATCCGTCAGACGTCAAAGCTCTAGGCACACTGCTTTGGGCAGAAGCGCCGTTCAATACACGTTTTATCGGTGGTCGCTGTAATATTAAGGATCCTGAAAAAGACGAAAATGGCCGTGTTATCGAACCTGACTGTGTCGACAACAACCCGGCAAGCTGGCACTTATCCGTACTAAACCAGATCGGTATTACTGGTCGTAGCATGATTATGGATGCGACATACGATTACCAAGTATGGAACCAGCCTATTCTTGGTTATCAGGTTAAATACTTTAACCCAGAGACCAACCGTTCATCAGGCAATCCAGCCGATGTGACTATCGCGATGGCGGACTACAAAAAAGATAAGTTCACCCAGTATCGTGCATCACGTGCTGTCTCAGTCGTTGGTGTACAGATGGTAGTTGATTACATGGTAGAGACGAATCCAACTCATCGAAACTACGACAAGCCTAAGCTTGATGGTGTCTCGCGAGTGACGTATTACTACGACCTAGAAATTGACGCGCAAGGCAATGTCATCGGAGGCGAGTGGTATCAGAATCGTCATCCTGATTTCCTTTGGACACCGACCCCTGAAGCGGTAGCGAAGTCTTATTATGATGGCAGTGGTGAATGGGATGTGACTCAGCCAATTCCACAGAGCTGGCAAGACCGAGCGCCTAAAGCGTCTCGTTACACTCAACCTATGACTTCTGTGGTTTCAGCTTTGTTTAGCGCGGCTTCAGGCGACGAACAACCAGCCGAGCAATGGAAGCAAATTGCTACTCAGGGTAGCCAGTGTCTTGACGTTGAAGGAAGTTCTGCGACACCAGGAGCACGAGTGTATGGCTGGAGCTGTCACAGCGGTGACAACCAATTATGGCAGTTGACAGCTGAAGGCAAGATGATCAGCAAGGTAGCACCAGGTTTGTGTCTGGATCAGCAAGGGACAAGTATCACTATGGAAACTTGTAGCCAGCGCCCGAATCAGACATGGAGAATGGAAAATGGCCAGCTGAAAAATAGTGTTGATAACGCTTTGAAATGGAATTCCAATAGCTGGTTGGTCCAAGCTGATGTTGACGGCAGTCAGTGGTCTTGGAAATAAGATACTAAAACAGTAACTATGTTCTCCTGACTAAAGAGCCCGCTTGCGGGCTCTTTTTTTATCCGCTTATTGTAGGCAGCTGCCTTCAAATGACCAGTACCAATAGTTACTGTAAGGATCGGCGCCCCAGTTGGTTTGGGTAGCGATAAAGCGGTTCCCGTAGGACTGCACCTGAGTGCCTTGTGGGTAATAGTAATACGGTGACCATTCTTCTAAGTTAGCACACAAGTCCTGTGGTTCTGGTGTCGGTTGTTCGAGATAGGCACTAACGCCAACATAAGCATCTGAAGCGCTACGCGCACCTGTGACCATCACATAAACATCGGCATTCGCGACACCGCTGAAACCACAATATTCGTTGTTATCACGGTTGGTGGACGCACAATCATGATCCGACAGTGAAGCAGGACGATTTATCGCGACATACATATCAACATTGCCATAACCGTTATAGGTTTGTACCCAGATATCCTCAGATGGGGCATTCTTCAGTACGAAGTGTTGCACGTCATTACCCGCTGATTGAATCGCACTTGGCGTATTGATTTGTAGACTAACGATATCGGGATTTGGTGTCGGTTCAGGATCTGGGTGTCCAGCCGAACATTGTGTCACCTGAATCCCCACCTGAGCGAACGCATGGCTTACCGCCGAAGTGTCGTAACCCAGCTCATTAGCTGCTTTACAAACCCCTTCTGCACCTTGCTGAAAATCAGAGTTTGGTCGCCAGTAAAGTTGGTTAGCTGTGGCATAGGCAATAAACGCTTTTTTGATGTCCCAGTTTGAGCTGGTGGCAAGATGATAAAATGCCTTGTTGAAGACACCAGAGCTGTGGTGGACGTCGATACCATTGTAATACTGGTTGATATGGTCAATGGAGACGCCGTCTTTGCTTGGCTGAATAAAGTAACGCATGGCATCAGAGTACTTCATGACATGTTCGCCCATTTTCCAGTTGAAGCTACCGTGCACGTACTGGCTGAGTGCGGCCGCAGCGACATCAGAAAAGGACTCATTCATCCCACCCGACATACCACGGTATTCCAGCCCAGAGTTTTGCTCGGTAAAACCATGGCTGACTTCATGCGCAATCACATCCCAGGTGGCGAGTGGATACATTGATTGGTTACCATCACCAAAGGTCATTTGGCGACCATCCCAGAACGCGTTGCCGTAGTTGGAGCCATAGTGCACACGCATGGTCAGTTTCTGGCGAATAGGTCGGGTGTTGAGCCAATCCATGTACATATCGAAAACGCGCTGACCGAAGTAGTGTGCATCATTCATCGGTGCATAGGCACCGTTTACGCTACGGTAGTTGTTGACGTTACAGTCAAACTGATGAACTTGCCCACCGTATTGCTGGTTGTTCATGTTGAGTGTGATGACATTTGGGCTATCCATTTGGCAGTATTGGTTTACTTCAAAGCCGCCATATTGGGTTTTAGGTCCGAAGTAGTAACGGCCACTTTTCCTATTGCCGCCCGGTCCTTCGGCTTCAATGAAAGCAATCCCTTCCCATCGATCAAGCACGTCACCAGATTTGGCATCGACAAGTGTAATCGGCCTTGAAGGGCCCATTCCACTCATTTGAATAAAGTCCACTTTGTAGACCAAACGAGCGATATCTTGCTCATCTTGCCAGATCATGAGTTCTGCGTTTGGGTCGCGAATCGCTTGAGAGGCAAAACCTTTGCTATTGCCTTTTGCCAGCTCTATCGCTTGCTTCGCGTTGAGCATGGGTAAGGTAGAACCAATATCGGCGTCAATGTCGGTCAGGACTGAGCCATCAACCGGTGTCACTGTACCTTGAGCGGAAACCTGAGCAACTAAAGACTGGCCGTAAACTGGTACACCATAATGTAGTTGTTGTTTGCGAAGTAATGTTTGTGGGCCCGCTTTAACACGACTGGCATCCTGATAAGCCAGAGGCTGGTTAGGTGCTGAAAATGCCCGAGCAGTTGGCGGATTGAGGACCTGAGAAAGGTCAACTTGCGAGTAGTCAACAACGTTGGCAGCTTGAGAAGCGAATGCCATTGGAAACAGCATAAGTAAATTAGCGTTACGCATACTTCACCTTTGGAATTGTTTTTTAATTGATTGGGGTAAAAAGTGCGTGCTTAGAGTAGTGACAGTTCGCTAAAAACGTAAATGCAATTGATTTTATATGATGCTTGCATGCAAAACATTTAAACGTTTCCTAGGTAAATGAGATGCCGATTCGAGAAATGATCATTTCCATTTTATGTTGGGTGTTATTTGGTCGTGTATGGCAGGTTCCAAAAACAAATATCCCAATCAAGAACTTCATACTTAACCCTTTAAATTCAGCACCTTAATCTTAAAAGAATCCTTTTTTTTGTTTTGTGTCGATTGGCTACTTATCCCTGTTTCAGGTTACTCACAGACTCACTTTGCTGTTCAGGGTATGCAATTAATGAATGAGGCAAGGAGATAAGTGGAGGACTGATACTGTTCAATGTACCGGCGATGATCTGGGGAGTGACAGATCGGGTGATTTAGCAGATAGGTTCGTTCAGGCCGTCTACCTAGCAATCCGATCTGGCACAACAAGGTTAAGAGCATCGTTGGGCAATGACATAAAATGTCGTTCATGATTTGTCAGAATAGATTTAGATTAATTTACTTTCTTGTCGCTCAACCTAGGTGTATTACTTAGGCTGCTTTTTATTGTCAGGACAAGCCGACAAAGTCATACAATCTGCGGCTGTCTTTGGTGAGTCAGTACGTTGTATGATTTTCGGAACTTAATAACCTCAGCGTAGTCAGACGGCTACACATAATAATCATTGGAAATAAAGCATGGCTAAACGTTGGCTGTTGCCTGTTGCGAGCATCGCACTGCTCGCTGGTGGCACGTATTTTTATCTGCAATCTTCTGCTCAGCCAGAGGTGATACCTACCTTGGTTGTGGAGAAAGGTACTATCGAGAAGGAAGCCGTGGCGGTAGGTAAAATTGTTCCAGCACATTCGGTGTCTATTAAATCGCAGATCGACGGTATTGTTGGAGAGATTTACGCTCAGGTCGGAGAGAACGTCAAGCAGGGACAGGCACTTATTAAAGTGCGCCCAAACCCTACGCCAAAAGCACTTACCGATGCGTCTACAGAGTTGATGAGCAGTGAGGCGGCGTTGGAGTCAGCGAAACAAAAGTTGGTTAACTTAGAAAGTCTGGTTAAGCAAAATATTATTCCAAGCAACTACGATGATTACGTCAGTGCACGATCAGACGTCAAATCGGCACAAGCAACGGTGCTACAAAAACGTCAAAACCTAGAGCTGATTCAAAGTGGTGAAGCATCGATAGGTGATGCTCGTCTGACTTCGACCATTTATGCGCCGATTGATGGCACGGTGTTAAACCGAAAAGTAGAAGTAGGCGAGCCAATTATTTCGACTGAGTCGAGTCAGGCTGCAACGGAAATGATGTCTATCGCGGACATGAATAGCTTGATCTTTAAAGGTAGTGTCAGTGAGCATGACGCTGCGCAACTGACCTCGGGTATGCCGGTTCTGATCACCGTAGCGCCTTACCCTGATCTTCAAATTGAAGGGGTACTGACTAAGGTGGCCATTCAGTCGGAAAACCTAAACTCCCCACAGGACACGTCGACTGCCAAAAGTTTTGATAACGGCTTTGAAGTTGAGGTGGGTGAGTTAAACATTCCCCAAGACGTTATGTTGCGCTCCGGGTTTTCTTCAACCGCAAAAATTACGTTGAAGAGATCTGAAAACGTGCTGACTTTGCCTGAGCGAGCACTGCAGTTTGAAGGTGACATGCCAAATGTATTAATCCCTGATGACTCTGAGAGCGGGTACCACAAACAGCAGGTCAAGCTTGGCTTATCTGACGGTATCAATGTTGAAGTTTTGCAAGGTGTTGAACTTGGAGAAGCTATTCTCGATAGCAGTATGGTGGGAGCCTCTCATGGTTAAACGTCACCTGTCATTGATTGGTTGCAGTTTACTGTTGACGACCTTGAGCTTCCCTAGCTCTGCTATTTCGATTGAACAAGCGTGGAAGCAAGCGAAACAGAGCGATCCCGATTACGAGAAAGCCAAGATTGGTGTTCAAATCGGTGAGGTCGGGGTTACTTCCAGCCGCAGTTCGTTACTGCCTTCTTTGAGTGCGACCGCGTCATCAAACTGGAATGAAGACAGTGACAACACGAACACCTACGGAGCAACGTTATCTCAAACATTATGGGACAGCAGCCTTTGGTCTGACTTAGATGAAGCACAAGCTAACTACCTGACAACAGAGTTGGAGTTATCTCAGGCTCACAATGAATTAGCTCAGAAGCTATTGGCTACCTATCTTGATCTGGCGAGTGCGCAAGGCGATCTTCAATTGGCGAGAAATAAGCTAGAAGAAGGTAATAAGCTGCTGAAGATTATAGAAAAACGCTATCAGGCCGGTAAGGTAAAATCGATTGATGTTGAGGAAATTCGTGCCACTCTGGTGACGGATAAAGCCGGTATCCTCAGCGCGCAGGCACAGTTAGAAGAGAAAAGAGCAGAGCTGGGGGCACTCATCAATCAGATGCCCGAGCGTGTTGATCAAATTCGTACCGACAACCTGATTCAGCCTCCAATGTTAGTGGATTCCAAGGAGCAATGGCTCAAGTTGGCGAAAGACAGTAGCCCAGAGTTGTTAGTCGCTGCGCAAAAAGTCAAGGCGAGCGAATTTGCGCGCCAATCAGCGCAAGGCGGTTATTACCCAACGGTAAAAGGAAATGTGGGCTACAGTGATGATGACAAATATTCTAACGGAGAGTTTAGTGCCGGGCTCACCTTGAGTGTACCGATTGATCTCAATGGTGCGACGCGCGCTAAGGTCGACCAAGCGTCTCTGAATATATTGAGTGCGAAGCAGGACTTGCGCAAGGTTGAAATTGATATTCAGAAACGCATTGTTCAGCAGTTTACTCAGGTTGATATCAACTGGAATCAGGTTCTGATGGCCAATGAGGTGGTTGCGTCTCGAGCTAAGGTGCTGAAAAGTAAAGAAAAACTCTACGATGCGGGACTTTTGGATGCGTCGGAAGTGATTACGGCTCATAACAATCTGTTCGATGCGAAAAACCGTTTGCAAAACAACCTGTATAACTACTGGCGTCAACGAGTGAGTTTGCTGCAAACGGCTGGTAAGCTCGATGATAATACGATGACGCTCATATCGCAGGCCTTTCATTCATGAGTAGCTTGCTCCAGCAAACCTGGCAGACGCTGATCGCGCATCGGATGAAAAGTATTCTGGCGATCATTGCCATCGCTTGGGGTGTGATCTCTGTGGTGGTGTTGATAGCACTTGGTGAAGGCTTCTACCGCCATCAAAGCCAGTCTTTTTCATTTATGGTCAATAACGTGCAGGTGGTTTTCCCGTCTCAAACCAGTAAACCTTGGCAAGGGTTACCAGCGCGTCGTGCAATCGCTATTCCACAGGATAAAGTCGAAATGATTAAGCAATCGGGCTTTGTTCACGACGTCGCATCTGTGTATGCCAAGTGGGATGCCAGTGTCACCAACATCAAAGGGCAAAACTTAGCTCGCGCCGTGAGTGGGATTGACCCTTCTTACTTTACTCTTGCGCAGCGTAAGCTTCAGACGGGCTCTCGCAATATTTCACCGAGTGACATTGCAAGTCACACTCGTGTTGCTGTTTTGGGCGATCAGATTGCTCAAATGGGTGGTATTGGGATTGGTGAGGAGGTCAAAGTTAATGGCATTCCATTCTTGGTCATTGGTGTACTCAGTGATGAGGACTCCGGCATTTCTTTTGGTGATAGTCGCAGAGTTTTCATCCCGCAAACCACCTATCGCGATCTATGGAACGCTAAACCTTGGATGCTGTTGATGAAACCGGTTGATGGTATGGACTCTGCCACATTTCGAGAGCGTATTGTGCGCTTTTACGCTAAGCAGCTTCACTTTGACCCAAGTGATAAAGATGCCGTGTACTTGCCTGATTTTAGTGAAGGGGCGGCCGTAATCAGTGGTATTCTTCGTGGGATTCAAATATTTCTTGGCGCTAGCGGTGCGATGACGATGGCGGTGGGAGCGCTTGGCGTGGCGAATATTATGTTTTTGTCTGTTACCGAGCGCACCCGAGAAATCGGTGTGCGATTGGCGATAGGGGCTACTCAAGCATCAGTACTGAGCCAGTTTATTATCGAAGGGTTAATACTGGTCGCCGTTGGAACGGCTATAGGCTTAACCATTTCGTTTGCATTGGTTGCGCTGTTGGGCACAGTGACTTTACCAGAGTGGATTGGCTCACCAGTGATTACTCCCGATTCGATTGCATTATCGTTACTGGTCACTGTGATTTTGGCGCTGATGGCGTCCTACTTTCCCGCAAGAAGAGCATCGCGTCTAACGCCGGTGTTAGCGCTGAGTGCGAGGGCTTAAATAATGTTGCTTCCAATGAGACAAATTTTTCAGGAAATGGCAGCAGAGAAGCTGAGACTGGGGCTAACAATCCTAGCAGTTGCTTGGGCGACTTTGTGTATTGCTGCTATGTTGGCTGTGGGAGAGGGCATTCGCCAAGGAGTGTTAAAAACTGCGCAAAATGGTAATGGCAATCTGATATACCTGACGGGCGGTATGGCAACGGTAGATCATGGCGTGTTCCATCAAGGTAAGCCACTAACGCTCAAAATCGATGATTCCGATGTGGTTAGCGCGCTACCAGAAGTTAATGCTGTAGCGCCGACGGCATTATGGGACGAGCGTATTACGGTCGGCGATCGCGGCACATGGCGAGAGCCACTTGCCGTCACTACAGATTTTCAAACTATGACCAATCTTGTCCCACTTCCAGGGGGGCGCTGGCTCAATTCGCTTGACCAAAAAGAACAACGCAAAGTCGTGGTGCTCGGGTACTTATTGGCGGCTGATTTGTTTAACCCTGAAGATGACTTTAATTGGTTTGCGACCGTGACACTGAAAGTCAATCCGGTTGGGCAAAAGGTTAAAATTGGCAGTGAAGAGTTTACCGTAGTGGGTGTACTGAAAAAAAATAGTGCAGATATCGAGCAGGATGAGCCAATCAATTACTCCAGTTTTGTCCCGCTCTCCACCTGGCAGCGTTTCCATATGACTGGCGACATAGCTGGCATCAATGTTCAACCCAAAAGTGGTGTCGATAGAGTTAAGTTAGCGGAAACGATTCGTCAGGTCATTGCACGCAAGCATGGGGCTAGTGTGACTGATCAACAGATTGTTCAAGTAGAAGATATGTTTTTAAAGCAGAAAAGCATGCAGCAGTTTCTTGTTGGCTTGCAGAGCTTTCTTGGCATCATTGGTTTTGTCACACTCGCGGTAGCGGGAGTCGGTATTGCCAATGTGATGTACGCGACTGTGAAACGTTCTACCCGAGATATTGGTGTGCGAATGGCTGTGGGCGCGACACCGACGGCGATTCGGCTCCACTATTTAGTTCAGTCGCTGATGACGATGGTGATGGGGGGAGCGCTGGGGCTTACCGTCACTTACGCATTGGTATCGGCGATTGGTTCTGTCAGTCTAGAAGGCAATGTTTTTTATGAACGTTTAGGCAAACCTGTTCCAGAGCTTTCTTGGATTGTGGTGGCAATTGTGATTGCTACTCTGGTTGTCATAGGCGTGGCGTCAGCGTGGTTGCCAGCGAATCGCGCCGCTAAGGTGACACCTATGGAGGCGTTACAAAGTGAATGATGTGAGCAAAAAATCAGGAGTCATTATGTCAGATAATGCATTGGTTCAACTGACGAATCTTTGTAAGTATTACTCAAGCGGTGAGGTCGAAGTTCGTGCATTAGATGGCGTAGAACTGACGATTGAGCAAGGGGAATTCCTCTCCATTCTCGGCCCTTCAGGTTCGGGAAAGTCGACTCTGATGAATATGCTCGGCTGTTTAGATAAACCAACCGATGGTGACTATTTGCTTGATGGGCAGAACGTAGCAGCACTGAGTGCCAATGAGTTAGCTGGAATACGCAACCAGAAAATCGGGTTTGTTTTTCAAAGCTTCAACCTGCTTGAATACGCTACGGCGCTTGATAATGTCGCGTTGCCTTTAGTCTATTCAGGTATAAAAGCCAAAGAACGTCGTCAGCGCGCGGCCAAACTGCTTGAGCAGGTTGGGCTGGGCGATCGCCTCGATCATAAACCGAATCAGTTATCCGGTGGTCAAAAACAGCGTGTTGCGATTGCGCGAGCACTGGTGAACGATCCGCAGATTATTTTGGCAGACGAGCCAACCGGTGCTCTCGATTCCAAGTCAGGTGCTGAAATCGAAGCTTTGTTTAACCAGTTACATGCGGAAGGACGAACCTTGATTATCGTTACGCATGACAATGCGCTTGCTGAACGCACCAAACGCATTATTACGATTAAGGATGGTAAGGTCATATCAGATAGGCTGCCAGTTTCAGAAGTTGCATAAAAAAGCGAGCCATTTGGCTCGCTTTGCTTAATTTTCATGTGGTGGAGATAAGGTGTGATTAATGGCATGAGCCTGATGAGCGCTGTGCCATTCCTCAAGCTTTTTACGAGTTTCCTTCGAGGAAGGCTGATTGAGGCAGTGCTCAGTCACACACTGATACTGCTGAATGAGCTTGTCATTGGCTTGCACTGATTGTTCAGAAATGTCGGTTGTCGCTTGCTTCAGGCGTTTGGTCTTCGCTTTGTCGAATACTGATGTCATGGTGCTCTCCTTAGCTGATTTTATACACGTTGACGCGATTCAAAGCGCAGTCAGGTAGGTAAAGGGTTTGATTGTGCGCATGAAGAAGGTAGGGCATCCACAGTTCGCCTTTGCTTGGGTCAGCGCCAAATCCACTAAAGCTATCGATAAACTGACCTTGTTGATCGAAGACTTTAATCGCGCGGTTGACCAAATCTGATACAAACAATTTACCCTCATCAAAATCGATGCTGGTTGGCAGCAAGAAGTTGTCGTTATCTGTGCCGTAACCTTGTTGGCCAAAACTGCCTACGTATTTGTCATGACGGTCATAAATGACGACTCGATTGTTGTTCTGATCAGTAATGTATTTTTGTCCGTCTGCCGTGATAGTGATGTCGGTTGGAGTAAAGAAATCGTGGTCACCATGGCCTTTTTGACCAAAGGTACTCACTAGGCCAGCAATTCCCTGAGCGTTTAATCGCCAACGGCAAATACGGTTGTTGCCAGAATCGGCGACGTATATATCTCGGCTGATCGGATCCACCGCGATCCCTTGAGGTTTAAACAGTTGCCAGTCGGCGTGACCTAACCCCCCAAAGTAGCTGAAAGGCACCAATTCGCCGATCAATTCGTTGTATTGGTAAATGGTAATAATACCGCTGATATAGTTACTTACAACCAATAAGGGTAGCTCAGGGTTAAGCTGTCCAATTAAGGGCTTGGCAGGCGTAAGCGAGCAGATACCCAAAGAACCAGGAAGAAGAGGTAAGCTGCCCGGTCTTGCCGCATCGGGTTGGCTGCGCTCAGTAGCCTGAAGTTGATAGTTACCGGCATCTACTAACCAAAGCAGTTGGTTTGGGTCATCGAATTTGTCACCAAGGAAGATACGTACCCAGGTTTGCTGCCATCTTTGCGTCCATTCGATCTGCGTGCTCAATGTCATCGATACCCAGGATGGTGCATCGAGTTGATGGATTGAGTTGAGCCATTTATCTTGCTGCTGGAAGTGTTGATCCCACCATTCACTGACTATAGGATACTGGCTGGTGTAGCCCCCTTGAGCGATTGGTGAGGTGTCACCAGCAACCGAAGTCACAAAATGAAGCTGGCCTTTTCGATCCCGCTCATCACCTAACTGGTCGATTACTAACGTTGTTGTTGGCTGCTCTGGTGATAAGTCCGACCAATTCACTTTATGAATTTGGAGTGAAGCGAGAATGGGCTCTGTGATCAGCAATACGTCCTGATGCATCTTGGTGACCTGAATCGGTGAGAAGAATCCACTCAAACTGCCTGAGAAGTGCCCGTCGATATCGTAAACCGCAACGGAGTACTGCTTCGCCCCCGGTATGAGTATGCGGTTGTCGATGATTGACACATCACGAGCAAGGTCGATATCGTCTAGGTACGTTTTTCCGCTGGAAAATGGGATTGGGTTTCCATCCCAGTCACAGCGAACCACAGTAGAGAACCCAGTATTCGCAACATATAAGTATCCATTGTTATCGCAGCTAAGGCCCTGTGGCCACAGGAAATGCACTGGTTGCTGTGCATTGACGACGTCAATATTTTTTAGCCAGTTGCCATTTTCGTCGAACACGACCAAACGACTTTCGTTGTCAGGCCCTTCGTAAAATTCATCAGCGACACATAGTTTCCCGTCATAAAACGCTAGTCCATTAGGCCCTTCGAGGTGAACGGGGTCACCGGCACCGAAGCGGTGAATGGAATGAATGTTGAGCGCTTGATTGTATTCAAGGATATGGATGCGTTTGTTGGCGATGTCACTGACATAAATCCATGGTTTTTCTGGATGAGGAAGAAGGCGAAAAGGCATATTAAACTGTTGGCTGCCACTTCCCACCGAGCCGAAACTGGCGAGTAACTTTTTCATTTTTCTATCAAACACCAACACACGATTGTGTGCCGTGTCTGCTAGCCAGATGCGGCCGAAGCGATCGATGCAATTGCCTACTGGTGTACTAAGAGAAACATTGCCTGCCGTTCGGCAGGGAAGATTGGGCAAGTGGGTGACCTGCTTGCCAATATAGGTATGATACGCGATTCCCATGATTCTAGCCTTTTGACGTGATTGTTATGTAATCAAATTAATAACTCTAGCAGTCAAAAATGACAGTTCCACATTATGATTTACATTACCGATTGGTCTTGTAATTGGAGTAATGTTTTTGCAGGTTAGGTTAAATTGTGCTCAGAGTGTTGCATATTGGTTGCGGAATAAGTTGCTATAACACTTATGGTTGTTACCTTTACATCAGGTATCCGTCGCGATGGCGACGTTGCAAACAATTATCAGCGGAGAAAGAGAGGATGAAGCGCAGAGGGGGGTACTCAGCCTCTCTGTGGCTCCTCGATAAGCCAGCGTCCCCGAGGCGTCCTCGGGGATGAGAATAAGTACCAAAAAAGAGTAAGGTTAGACTAGCGCCAGACTCCCCAGTCGCCTGTTGTGCCGGGCTCTTCACCACGTGTCCACCACTGTGCGGTCCATGCGCGGCCTTTGTGAGTCACTTGCTCTCCCTCAGAATAAGCCCGCTGAGCTGACCAAGCGTTATCGGGCTGTGTTGGAGGAGGCGTATCCCCTTTGACTAAAGATAACTGATGGTTGAAGTTCGCCGCTGGAGCATGAACTTGATTCCTGTAGATATTGGATGAGTCGAACATGTAGTGGTTCATTTCATCATGCCAGATTCCAATAAACCAAGATCCATTGGTGACGCTGTTAAATTGACCAGCCAGTTCTGCTGACCAAATCTCTTCACTGGTATTGTTAGCCGTGATTGCCAACGAGATGTCTTGCTGCTCACTGCCGTTTTTATCAAAAGTACGAAAACGCACAGTGTCGCCAGACTCCAGAGGCCCAAACCCTTGTGGAACGAAATACCCTAGTGCGGAAAGATCGTTACCCGGAGCGGTGGGGTCGGTTGGCTCAGTCGGTGTGCTGCCATCGCCACTGAAGGTAATGTCGCTACAATTGTAGAATCCCTCACCTGCGGGGTCTTCACGTTGCCAGCGGGTATAGAGAACGGCATGCCCGTTTCTATCAGCGGGTAGAGTAACCGTAATGCGGTACTTTTGATTTGCATCGACGGCGACATTACCTGCAGTATCAACCAAATCTAAGTCTGCCCATGTGAGTGGCTGGCTGTTGTCGTATTCGGGCTTGCTCAGATAAAACTCCCAGTACGACGGGTTGTGTGGCGCTGTGGCGTTAAACACCAATTCAAATTGATTGCTGGTATCTAATGACAGCGCTGTTTTCTGCCAATGCGGTGAAGCAACATCGAGTCCAGCTTTCGCATTATCTCCGCCACTACAAAGTGTTCCGTCTCTAACGATGGCTTGTACGTGGGCCATATCTCGGTAGTTGGCGACATTTGCAGCCACCTCATTTCTCTGAACGAAGGGATAAGCACCAGACTGGTCGAACGCGGCCTGACAGGCTGAATTTGGGATACGATCATCCCAGAACCCACCATCAAGATAGCAAATATTTTGACGCGCGTTTGGGTACTCAACCCAGCCATGAGCGGCGACATTGACTGAAGAGAGGGCCGTCAGACAACCCAAGGTAGCTAAACTGACATTCAAACAGGATTTCATAACTTTTCCTTGTAATAGTGGTAGAACAATTGAAAGCACTTGTAGCGTGCTAACAGCGATCTCAACCTAGCAAGTAATTTATAAATTCGTGATGTAAAGTGGCTAATTATTGGGCGCTTTGATGTCAAATTGCCGTATTGTTCGCATGGATAAGTAATGTATTGTTGAACGTAGGTTTTCTTTTCGAGTCACTTCAAACAATGTTGTTGTTGTTTTGAATCATGAATCGTCGCTGAGCCTTAAACCGTTATTACTTCAATAACGACAGACCGTATCTTGTTTTATTTTAAAGTGTGAAATAAATCCGTGATAAGCATACAAAGAATGGCTCTTGAAGTAGGGTGCACAAAGCAGGTGAGTTATCTTTGCATTTGTGTAGGTGAGCAACTAAAGCTTAGTACTACATGGTGATAAAAATAATCAAACAAGGTTGTTCTATGTTTAAAAACTTGTCTTTAAAAAATAAACTGGCATTGTCAGCCAGTGTTGCCATCATAGTGGGTGGTTTGTTGGTAGAGCTGCTGTCCTTTCGGGCGTCATTACAACGCTTAGATATCGAAGTGACTCAACGACTAGAAAGTTCTACTGCTTCTTACAACCAGTATGTGTCGGATTGGATTGAATCTAAAGAACGAGCACTCACCTCAATCGTACCGGATGCCAATATGGCGTCGATAGTGAGCAATCTCAAACAGGTGAAAAACTCTGCAGGTTTAGACAATGTGTTTCTCGCCTACCCTGACGGCTCTCAGGACAATGCTAATGGTGTCGTCCTCCCTCCAGGGAATGATGATCCGCGCAAATGGGGGTGGTATATCAATGCGATGAAAAATCCATCAAAGGTCTTTATGGACAACCCAACGGTAGCAGCGGCAACGGGGGCTAATGTTGTCTCTTTAGGTAGTGTTGTCAGCCTAGGTGGTGAAAACGTGGTGTTAGGAGCTGATGTTGAAATTACCGATATTATCTCCGGGCTAGATAAGGTAATCCTACCAGGTGAAGGGTACATGTTTATTGCTAATCAGCAAGGCAATGTCTTTACTCACAAAGAGACTAAATTGCTTAACCAACCTGTTCAGCAGCTTGGTTTAGACTTCGGTGTTATCCAGCAAGCGATGAGCTCTGGCAGTGATGTTTATACAGACGTGAATGGCGAGTTAAGTGTTGTTTACGCTGCGCAAATTCAAGGTACTCCGCTTATCACAGTCACTGTATTGAACCGCGAGTCGTTAGTGGCGCCTTTATATAGCGCAGTGTGGGGGCAAATCGCAGTGACTATTGTGGTGGTGATTGTCTGTACTTTCCTATTTAACATGCTGTGTGGCATCTTGTTCCGCCCACTAACCAATGTCTCAAACGCGCTCGAACAGATTGCGCATGGCAGTGGCGATCTTACGCAGAGACTAAAAGTAGACAGTAACGATGAAGTCGGCCAGCTCGCCAGTAATTTCAACACTTTTGTTGGTAGTATGCACCAGCTCATTGCGCATATCCGTGAACAATCACAGCAGTTATCACAGCAATCAGAAGTCAGTAACCAGCGTTCGAATCGAAATGTCGATGAGATAAACCACCAACAGCAGGAAATCACTATGGTGGCAACGGCTGTTACTGAGATGGCGTCTGCTACTGCCGAAATTGCTTCCCACGCAGAGCAAACCGCACAATCTGCACAAGGTTCGGCGAAAAGTACGGAAAATGGACGTACGGTTGTGCTTGAGAACAAAAACTCGATTAACCGTCTTGCTAACGAGCTGCAAGAAGCGAGTAATGTCGTCGGAGAGTTAAACCGCCACTCTCAGGATATTTCTACGGTTCTGGCAACTATTCAGGGTATTGCTGAACAAACCAACTTGCTGGCATTGAATGCGGCTATTGAGGCTGCACGTGCTGGTGAGCAAGGGCGAGGCTTCGCGGTTGTCGCTGACGAAGTGCGAGTGCTTTCACAAAGAACACATGATTCAACCGAAGAAATTAAAGCGACAATCGATACATTGCAAGTCACAACCGGTAGTGCGGTTAAATTGATGGAAAACAGTTCTGCTCTGGCCACGCATTCTGTCGAAGATGCCGATAAAGCGAGTGTGGCACTGGAAGAAATCAATACGGCAGTGCGGACCATTAGTGACATGGCGACACAAATCGCGACGGCGGCAGAAGAGCAAACCCATGTAACAAACGAGATCACACAAAATATTACCTCGATTAAAGATGTCGCTGATCAGTTAGTAAATAGTGCTCAGGAAAGCTCTCAAGAAGCGGGCACAGTGAAGGGGCTGTCTAGCGAGTTAATGGCTAAGGTTTCGACATTTAAGCTCTGATATATCAATAAATTACATCTTGACTAAGGCACTCATTGAGTGCCTTTTTATTCAAATTTACAACGCGACCTGTTCAATTTTCTTTACTCTAAAATTATTATGCAATTGATTGCTTATTTGTTTTTTCGGCATATGTTTGTTTTTGGGACCACACAAATAAACAAAAAAAGGAATAAACAATGAAGACAAATTTATGCAACGTTGGGTTGGCTATCGCATGTTTCTTCACTCCCATCGTGATGGCAGATACAGCGTTGCCCGTCATTGCTGATGAAGTGAAGTTCACTATGTCAGATGCAGAATTGACGGGTATCTCGAGTCAGCACTTGAGTCAGATAGTGAAACATGAAGGGGCTGAATTCATTAAATTGCACTTCAAAAAACTCTCACTTCCGAAAGGGGCGATTCTACGACTTACATCTGCCACTACGGATGAAGTCGTTGAGTATAGTGACAGTCAGCTAGATTGGTTTGCACAATCTATCTCAGGCGATGCACTTGTTATTGAACTGATAGCGAATGAACAAGGCCTGCAAGGACAGTTTGAACTCGATTATTACATGGCGGGTAAAGACTCGGCTGAGCAGGAAATGTCGACCCTATCCACTTGTGGAGTTAACGAACGAAGAGATGTGGCGTGTTGGCAGGACTCGCATCCAGAAAAAGTAGCATGGACAACCCCAGTCGCGCGATTGTTGATCAATGGCCGTAGTCTATGTACTGCATGGCGGGTAGGCCCAGACAACCGGATGTTTACCAACAACCATTGTGTGGATAGTGAAACGGAACTAAAAAACACCGAGGTCTGGTTTAACTACCAACGCACAACGTGTAATGGTGCGATGTCGACCACTGTTAAAGTTATGGGTGATCAGATACTTAGTACAGATTATGAGCTGGATTATACGCTGTTTACCGTTGCTGATTTTGCCAAAATTGCTTCGTTTGGTTACCTAGGTTTGGACGCTTCTGAGCCGACCTATGGCGATGGTATCTATATTCCTCAACACGGTTCAGGTAACCCGAAAGAACTTGCTATTGAAAGCGATCAAAATGGGTCTGGACTTTGTCAAATCGATGTTGCTTCAGCCAATGGCCGTGGAGCCAATACCGATACAGGTTACTTTTGTGACACCATAGGTGGCTCTTCAGGCTCCCCTGTGCTTAAAGCCAGCAGCAATAAAGCGATTGCGCTGCATCACTTTGGTGGCTGTGAAAATCAAGGAGTGAAAATCAGTAAAATCTGGCCGAAAGTCGCGAGTCACTTTAACAACACTCTGCCCGATGGCATGGTTGAGCAACCTGGAAGTGATATTACTGAGCTGAGTTTAGATACTCCGTTGTCAGGTCTGACACTAGCAAAAGGTGAGCAGAAAATGTATGTCCTGCGCTCAGATAAGAGAACGTCTGATGTTACTGTGTCGATTGCCTCGGGAACTGGTGATGCTGACCTTTATGTTCGTTCAGGACTTCAACCAACCAGAAGTGCCTACGATTGCAGACCATATCGCTCAGGTAACACGGAGTCGTGTGACGCAGTGAAGGCAGGTGAAGACCTCTATATCATGCTCAATGCTTACAGCAATTTTTCGGGTGTGACTTTGTCAGTCACGGCAAAATAGTCTGAGTCAAGATAGGGGCAGTTCTTTGCCCCTATTAACCAATTCATGTATTGATAAAAAGATGACAACCTATTGTTACGCTTTGGTATAAGACGAATAATTCTCAAAATGTAAATAAATATCCTAAGTTTTGGTGATTTTATAAAACTCCATGGAGGAGAAAATGAACTGCACTAAAACGCTTTTGGCGATGACACTTTCTACGGTTGTCATCCAAGTACATGCAGAAGATAAAGTATGGATATCAATTGGTGCTGATGCCTCTAAAACGGTAGCGAAATCAGGAGCACAAGCTGTACTACCGCATTCACTGGCTAGCGGTGGTGAGGTTTGGGTCGGTCAGGTCGATGAAACTGAACTGGCTGAATTATCTCACAACATGCATGAAGAACATCATCGTTGTGGCGGATACATGGTTCATGCTTCAGCGCAGAGTGCGATGGCTGCGAGTGCAATGCCCTTAGTCCTCAATACTTTTTCAGCGCCCGCTATTTCTCAGCAAGCTACTGTTAATGCTTGGCTACCTCAGGTTAACCCAGCACAAATCACTGGTACCATCAATTCGCTGACGAGCTTCAACAACCGTTTTTATACCACTACTTCTGGTGCTCAGGCTTCTGATTGGATTGCCAATGAATGGCGTTCTTTGGTTTCAGGGATTTCCAATGCCAGTGTTGAGCAGGTTTCTCACGCAGGTTATAACCAGAAGTCTGTGATTTTGACTATTCAGGGCTCAGAAAACCCTGATGAATGGGTGGTACTTGGCGGTCATCTAGACTCGACGATTGGCTCACGAACGGATGAACATACGATTGCCCCAGGTGCCGACGATGACGCTTCGGGCATTGCAAGTGTGACGGAAATCATTCGTGTATTAGCTGAAAACAACTTCAAGCCTAAACGCTCAATGGCCTTTATGGCATACGCCGCTGAGGAAGTTGGGCTGCGTGGTTCTCAGGATATCGCCAACGCCTATAAGTCTCAGGGCAAAAATGTTGTGTCTGTCTTGCAATTGGATATGACGAACTATCAAGGTTCTGCACAAGATATTGTCTTTATTAACGATTACACCGATAGTAGTCTGACTCAGTTCTTGGCCAATCTACTCGATGAATACCTTCCATCACTGAGTTATGGCTATGATCGTTGTGGTTATGCGTGTTCAGATCACGCTTCTTGGCACAACGCAGGGTATTCTGCCGCGATGCCTTTCGAGTCCAAATTCAATGACTACAACCCTAAGATTCATACGCCTCATGATACTCTGGAGAATTCGGATCCAACGGGGGCTCATGCAACCAAGTTTACCAAGCTGGGCCTAGCTTACGCCGTTGAGATGGGCAGTGCTTCTGGCGGCACACCGCCCCCTCCGACCGATAACATTCTAAAGGATGGTGTTCCAGTTGCTGGTCTATCGGGATCAACAGGTAGTGAAGTTGCTTACCGTTTTGAGCTGACGTCGACAAAAACACTCGACATCAAAACATCGGGTGGTTCGGGGGATGTGGATTTGTATGTCAAGTTTGGCTCAGCAGCCAGTAAACAGAATTGGGATTGCCGACCATACCGCTATGGAAATAGCGAAACTTGTACATTTAGTAACGCGACTCCGGGGACGTATCATGTGTTGTTAAACGGATATTCTTCATTTAATGGTGTCACGCTTGAAGCTTCTACTCGCTAAGCGCAAATAATGAATGGCTCGCTGTTGAGCCATTCTTGTCCAATATTTATTGTTAAGGTTTTGAATATATGAGGTAAATAGTGCGAATTCTCCCGCTTTAATCCTCTTTTTCTCCGCTAACAATATAATAAATTTATATAATAATGGTTGTATATATTTGTGATATCAAGCTAAGGTAATTAAGTTGGCTGGGTGTAAAGACGGTTTGAAGGTGGGCACAAGCTCACGATTTGCCGATTATTCGGCAAGCCATATACGAATTAAAATGCAAACCGGAATTCATCCTTACGTTCTTTATATCGCTCGTTCAAGCAGTGAGGAGGCGTAATGAATATAGGTTTTAAAACGCGTATCTATCTTGGTGTTGGGTTGCTAGTGACGATTTCTCTGATTGTCCTTGGCACGCTCAATATTCTATCCATGAAAGAAAAAATGGTCACGTCTTTGGTCAATGAGACTGAAAACAAACTGAGTTTTCATGTGACCGAACTCGAACAGTTGATGCAGTTCCGTATCAATGCAATAGCCACTGGAGCAGAGCAATTTACTCCTGACCTCTCTGACTCTGAAAACCAGAAATTGGTCAATTTACTTGCCAAAAGCACTGGGATTTCCAATGTCATCATGACCTATGAGGACGGACGGAACTATATGTCTGTCGAGAGTAGTAATCGATTCGACTTCAGGACCCGTGATTGGTACAAAGCCGCCAAAACAGCTTCTTCTGTGGCGTTGAGCGATATTTATCAAGATAAAGTCACCGGAGAAAAAGTCGTCAGTGCCACTATGCCAGTGAAACAAGGCGGTCAAGTTGTAGGCGTTTTGCTCGGTGATATCCAGTTAGGTGAAATCATCAGTACAGTGAGTAACATGCGTTTTGCTGGTGGTGCAGCAACGCTGACCGACCAAAATGCGGTGTTTTTTGCTAGTGATGATCCCAATGATATTGGTCGGACACCATCTCAGGTTAGCCCGAACTTTATTGCCATGGAGCGGATGTTTAGCTCTCGGCAAAATGGCCATCTAAACTTCCCGTACCTTGGCATTCAGTTTGATGGCTATTTCCAGCGAGTGAATCTGACAGATAATATGTACTGGACTCTGATGGTGTTCGTTGACCAAGCGACCGCATTGGCACACGTTGACAAAGCTGAGCAAGAATCGATCATTACCGGTTTCCTACTGTTTCTTGTCAGTTTTGGCGCAATTTTTGTCATTCTTCACTACGCCTATAAACCACTGCTCGGCCTAAAGTCAGCGGTATTGGATTTGTCTCAGGGTAATGGGGACTTGACCCAGCGTCTTGAGATAGCCAGTAATGATGATCTTGGACAGATCAGTCTGGGTTTCAATCAGTTTGTAGAAAACCTTCAGCAGATGATGTTGCAAATTTCAAATGCTAGTGAAAGTATCTCGTCTAGCCTAGTTCAGCTTGGTCAAACGGCGAGAGAGAACGAGTCGAAGCTTCTCAATCATTCTAGTGAAACAGAGCAGGTTGTGACTGCGATCACTGAGATGAGTGAAAGTGCACGCAGTGTGGCTGAAAACGTTCATCAGTCCAATCGTATTACTGAAGGCGCGAGCGGCGAGGCACAGTCTTCCTTGAATATCGTCAACAATGCAGTGTCGACGGTCAGTGCTTTAGTCACGGAAGTTGATGATATGTCAAACCGAATTGTCAGTATGAAGCAGGATGCCAATCGTATCAGCGACGTATTGACAGTGATCGGTGAAATCTCAGAACAGACCAATTTGCTGGCATTGAATGCGGCTATCGAAGCGGCTCGAGCAGGCGAACAAGGTCGTGGCTTTGCTGTCGTTGCCGATGAGGTGAGAGCGCTCGCAGCTAGGACACAGAACAGTACGACTGAAATTTCCGATATGTTGAGCCAACTACTTGATGGTACCGAAAGCGTCGTTCGCGCCATGGAGGCAACGAAGGAGCAGTGTGAGACCACCGCGAAGAAAACGTCAGAGGTGTCTGAAAGCCTCGGTATGATGACGGTATCCGTCAAAGAGATTGACGATGTCAGTACACAGATCTCAGCGGCAACCGAAGAGCAAAGCACGGTTGCTGAAGAGCTAAGTCGCAATATGCTCTCCATCAGAGAGATTGTTGAATCGCTAGTGACCAGCGGTCAACAAACTGTCTCAGCAACGGAGTCGCTCAGTGAATCCAATCATGAACTAGAAAGGTTAGTCGCCAACTTTAAATTACGATGACACTTTTAAGCCACCAGGAGGTGATGTATGAATCATGCAGCAACACTCAAGAAAGATGGCTTAAAAGCGAACGCGTTATCGCCTTATTATGTGGAGAAATATAATGAGGTGATACGCCGTTTCTTTAGTCGCGACAAACAGTTATGGCCTCTGTTTTCTTGTCCGGAAGTGAGTATGCTGGCGAGTAGAAAGTCACCATTTTCTAATGAAGACTACCGTCAGTTGGTAAAAGCTTTGTGTCAACGACAAGATATTCCCGAGCTAATGAATGCTCCGACGGAAGCATTTGACCCGCTTGCTTTGTTTGTCGCCCATCATAGTAAAGATTGGCAAGATCCAAGGTCAGTGGAAAATGTTATCTCTACCCCCTGTGACCCAGCGATTCACGGAGCGATGTTGGCAACAATCAAAAACCCCAATTTGGTCTATAGCGAATACGCCGGTATGGCTATAGAGTTGGAGAGAATGGTTGTGCGTCAGATTGCTCAACTAGCAGGCTATGATCCCCAGACTGCTGGCGGTTTGTTTACCCAAGGCGGTACTTTTTGCAACCTATATGGTTACCTGTTTGGCATGCGTAAAGCATTCCCAAAATCGAAATCTGAAGGGGTGGCGGGTCGGCGATTTTGTATGGTCAACTCCGAATCAGGTCATTACTCGAACATGACTAACTTGTCTCTTCTGGGGATTGATCTCGAAAGGCAGGTAATTCGGGTTCGTATTAATCGTAACAACCAGATCTGTCTCAACGACTTAGAGCGACAGTTAGAAACGTGCTTTAAGCAGGGCATTGCTGTTCCTACAATTATGCTCACCTGCGGTACGACTGACACGTTTGCGATTGATGATGTTCAGCAGGTGCGCCAGTTGTCTGAACGCCTGTGTCGTAAGTACGAAATTATTCGCAAACCCCACATCCACGTGGATGCAGCAGTTGGCTGGAGTTTGCTATTTTTTCTCGATTACGATCTTCAAGGAAATCCCTTGGCAATAAATGAAGCGACTCTCACTAGTCTACGCTATTTAAAGAAGATGATGGCAGGCCTAAAAGAAGCTGATTCATTTACCGTTGATTTTCAAAAGTGGGGCTATGCGCCCTACACCTCTAGTCTATTGATGGTGCGAAACAAAAATGATTTTGAAGATTTAAGACAGGAGCCAAGCTACTTTTCTTACTTTGAAACTCAACTTCAACAAAAGACGCATCTTCAGTCTACGATAGAGTGTTCACGTGGTGCGGTAGGCGTGTTTTCTGCCTATTCGGCATTACAGTTTTTGGGGAAAGAAGGCTATCAGGTCGTGCTTGCCCATGGGCTACAAAATGCCAACTATCTGCGTATGAAATTGAGGCAGATGCCGGGGTGTAAGGTTGTTTGTTCTGGTAATCATGGACCTTCAGTCGCGTTGCGACTTTACCCCAAAGATACGACCTCAGTCCTACACCTTTATGAAACAGAGCTCGCGATTAAGCAAAGCGACTCTGCCGTAGATGATTTAGTTAAGAACACGCTTTACCACAGAAATCACTTTCTTAAACGACAAGGGCAAGGGTTGAATACAAACTGGGTCGAGTCAATCGCTCATACCGATTACGATTACCAAGGACACTGCATAGCGTTACCTGGCGAGAAGGCGGTGTTTCTTAACCCGTATACCTCCCGCAAGCATATTGATGATTATTGCCGTTTATTTGGATAGAAATTCAGAGAATGAATGATTTGCACACTGCGGCTGACAGATGAACTAATCTTTATTTATGAAGGTTTGTTCGTCTGTTGTTATGAAGATAAATACTGCAAAAGTAATTATTGGCTTAACCTGCTGTTTTTCCTCCAGTGTGATTGCTGAAACCGTTCGGCTTCTTGAGCTGGATTGGTCTAGCCAGCGAGTGCTTACGCACGTATTGGCAGAGATCTTACAATCAAAGCACGTCGATACTGAAGTCATTGCCATTTCTTCAACGCCACAATGGATGTATTTGAGTACAGGCAAAGCGGATATTCAGGTGGAAGTTTGGGAAGGGTCAATGGGGCCTCAATACCGAGAATTGCGAGACAAATCTTTGATTGAAGAAGGTACCACCCATCAAGCAAAGACACGAGAGGAATGGTGGTATCCAGATTATGTTGAAACCTTGTGCCCAGGGCTCCCGGACTGGAAGGCTCTAGAGTCATGCTTTTCCCTGTTCGCAGAAAATGGCGAGCAGGTAGGGACCTTTTATACAGGGCCTTGGGAGAAACCCGATAACGCGAGGATCCGAGCTCTTGACCTCAATTTCAAAGTGATTGTGCTACCCAGCGGGCAAGCGATAAATGAGAAAATTCATCAGTATGTGACACAAAAAAAGCCTCTGCTTATTTTCAATTGGACACCCAACTGGGTAGAGTCTGTCTACGCAGGAAGCTTTATTGAGTTCCCTGCCTATACATATGAATGTGAAGAAGATCCTTCTTGGGGGACAAACCCTAAATACTTGTGGGATTGTGGTAACCCATCCGGTGGCTGGCTGAAAATCGCCATCTCTAATCAGCTTAAAAGTCGTTCTCAGTGCGCTTACGAACTGGTGCAACGCTTTCAACTTAACAATAGAGATATCGCGATGGCAGCCACATTAGTGGATGTTGAGAATCTTGATGTTCAAGGGGCTGCGAAGGCTTGGATCGAACGCAATTCAGAGTATGTTCAACAGCTGCTGGGGTCGGTTAATTGCCAATAAGTGTTTGTTTGCATCAGTGTTGGCAATCAAATGTGATACATCGATTGCGCCCACTTAGCTTCGCTTGGTAGAGTGCTTTGTCGGCGCTTCTGAACATACCATCCCAGTCTTCTTGAATGTCTTGGTAATGGCAAAGCTGAGTTCCGATCGAAATAGTCACCGCAAGGTTTTTCTCTCCTACATTAACGCTATGATCTTCAACACTTTTCCTGACTCTCTCTAAGGTTTCTTCAACGCTATGTGCGCTATCGATAGGAATGATTAGGACAAACTCCTCTCCGCCCCAGCGAGCGACAATATCGTGGCCACGGGTATTTTTCTTTAATTGTTGTGCTGTGGCCTTGAGTACCGTATCACCCACATCATGGCCGTGAGTGTCATTGAATTGCTTGAAGTGGTCAATGTCGATAACACTCAGAGCGTAATAGTCACTCTTTTTTACTCTTTCAGATTGAGATAACCAGTATTCAATATAACGTCGATTGGCTAAACCAGTTAGTGAGTCCGTCGTGTTTTGATTTTTTAGCTCTTTGGTAATCCGCTTCATCTTCGACAGACGTCGACTAACTAGGTAAGCTAATGCGAAGAAAAAGATAATAAACAAAACTTCACGAGTACGTTGAGAACGCAGATTGGTTTGCTGCAATTCATTTTGTGCTTCTAGTAACTGTATTTCACTTTTGTTTAATTGCCTTTCAAGTGCGTTTTTTTCACTCAATATTTCAGCATCGTACGTCTGACGGTAGAAGTTTTGACGTACCTGTGATAGCAATTTCATGTAAGCCAAAGCTTGTTGATAATTCTCCTGTGCCTCATAGGCTTTGACTAATGTGTTGAGAGTTTGAATTTCCCAAACAACTTCGCTGCTTTCTGAGGTGTGCAATGCGTCAAGAACCCTTTTGGCGTAATCGATACTGCTTTGGTAGTCTTGAGCAACGAAACTTGCCTCTGAGTAGGCTTCGTAGCAAGTCGCTAAGGTGAGGTTTGACTGGGTATCGAGAGCCTGACTTTCTTCAATACATTGCTTGGCGAGTGTGAGTGCTTCTTGTGAATTTCCAACGTCACTGTATCGCTGTGACATATTTGATAACGTAGAAAACTTAATCTTATCTGACCCTGTATTCTCTGCTTCTTTGAGTGCCATTAGCATGTATTGTTCAGAGCGCTCTTTTTTGCCCATAGCAAAATCAATGGCACTGACATTGGAGTACATAATGGCTTCAAACAAGCTGTTGTTATAACCTTGTTTCTGATACAGCTCTAGTGCGCGAGTGATGTATGTGTTGGCACGCTTCCACTCGTCTGACTGCATGTAGACAGTCGCGATATTGTTGAGTGTCACGGTCGTTTGAAAGTCATCTCCGATTTCTGTCATTATCTCATAGGCGGTTTTATAATAATTGAGGCTGGATTTAAGATTTGAGCGCTGAGCCTTAACGTTTCCCAGCCAACGATAAGTGCGACCCAGCAACCTCTTATAGCCAATATCCCTAGCAATTGGAATCACTTCGTGGAGCAGAAATTCACCTTCTAAAAGTAGATCTGACTCAATCAAGTGAATGGCTTTGTTTAGCGTCGCTTCTGCACTAATCCACTCAATTTGGCTGTTTTCACCGAGTTTAAGCAGTTCAGGAATCTTGGGTGTTCTTAATCCCTCGTATTTACGGAGATTTTTGAGGCCGAAATAATAAAGGGCTTGTTCAGATACTGATGCGTTCGGTGGCAATTCAATATGTGAAAGTTCGACTTCTCCTGGTTTGCAAAGTGAGTCGTAATAAAAGGTCAACAACGCTTTATGTTCAGTATTCGTGTGTAAGTAAAGATAATCGTTATCCGTTTGGATATGACACGCGGCCAAAGCGGGTAAGGGGAAAGTGAAAATAAGAATTGTGACAATTAACACAAGGTTCGTGGGCATTATTCACCGAGTCAAAAGATACCGATAGCTCATGGTTAAGTTTATCACTATCTATATAGTCTGCCTAACCGCAGAAAAGAAAAAGCCAACTCTTTTGAGCTGGCTTTAGGTGTTGATGTAAAACTAGCAGCTTAAAAAGTGTAGTTTAACTGAGCACCAACCAACCAAGCACGGGTATTGACCGTCGCTTCGATATTGTACTCATCAACAACAGTTTGCGATTCATTAATTGCGGTCTGCATTCCGGTTAAATAACCGATAGACAAATCTAGCTTTAGCTGATCTGTCGCTGCGTATGACCCTCCGAATGTAAACCAGTGTCGATCAGTGTCAGGTATTGACAGTGAACTGATCTGATCGACAGGTGAAAGGTCATACATATAACCTGCCCGCAACTCAATATCTTTGTTTAGTTGGTGTGTAATACCAACAGAAACATGACCGGCATTCTTCCATGCATAATCTTTAATTGATGCGCTGTAATGTTCCGAGGTCAGTTTAGCAAACTCAGACCACGCAACGTACTGTAGGCTGTAGTGTGCGGCCCATTTTGTGTTGAGTTTGTGGTAGCCGGAGAACTCAATGGTGTCAGGGAGAGGAATATCGATACTATTCGTTTTCCCTTGCTCCCAGGCATACACATCTCCATCGGCTGTTAGCTCAGGACTGTATCGATACGACAATCCAAATCGGTTGTCTTCATCAACAAGATAGGCAACACCTAGATTAAAGCCAAGTCCTACACCATTTGCATCAATCCGAAGAGGGGTAGCACTGTTCGGTGTCCGAGATATCTCGCCCTCTCCGTATATAAGATCGATACCGCCACCAAGGGACCAAGATTCATTCAACTGGTAGGCTGCAGAAAAGCCTCCATTAATGCTGCTAAGGTAAGTCTTACCGCCAAAAATAGGGGCCTCAAAGCTATCTTCAAATTCAACGTCGGTACCGAAGTTTGAATGAATCGTCGCGCCTAGTGTCCAGTCTGTACCCTCTAGTGGGTACACCAGATGAGCATTAGGAATAAAGGTGTTGTTGTCCAGCCCTGTATCGCCAATTGCCTGTGTGGAAGAACTAGGCGTAGTGTAGCGGATATTGCTGAAGTCTACTTGGCTGGCAATATTCACTGCACCAATAGAGAACATCGGCTTATCGATTAAACTCATCGCCGCCGCGTTTTTCGCTACAATCGATGCATTATCCGCAATGATTGCATCACCCGCGAATGCGCGCCCTAAACCGGTTGCCGATTGAGCATTAAGTTGAAAGCCTGCGGCATGTGCTTGTAATGTTGCAGATAGAGCTGTGAAGCCAAATATGATTTTTTTCATTCTTCAGCCTCGTCGTTGTTATCTACAATATTGATAAAATCATTATCATCGAGTGTTATAACTTTGCCCTTTGTTTGAATCATTTCTAAAACGGCATCTTGTTGTGTTTGACGAGAGTCCTCTACTGCTTCTATCTCTGAGAAAGATGGCAGCCCAGTTTCATCCATTGGGCCTTCATATGGGAATAGGAACGTGCCGTGACCTCCGACCGTTGCCTTAATGACCCCCCGTATTCCATTTGAATCGCTTGTGGTATCCAAGATCGAGTTGAGTCCAAGAGCGATAATCAAAGGGTCAGTACCCGTCATGACATTGTTATCGGCATTGTTCGGAACGACGGTATCTGGCATGTACTCTCCGACTTCACACTGGGTACCACAATCACCAACGGCTTCAATAAGTAAAGTTGGCTGTTTAGCTTCGCGTTGGCGAGCGACCTTTCCAGCGGGTTCGGAACCATCAATTGTTTGCTGGACGCCATGTTTTAAAACTGGAATTAAAGCGTCAAAGATCTCGTCTTCCAACATTTCAATGCTGTCGCTTAACGGGCCACTGTGATTATTGAGTTGAGTAATACATTCTTCATTGCTTGTATCAGCCGTACATAAATTAGGTATCAAGGTTTCCGCGATGGCGCGTTGAACATCCGCTGATTTTTTCACGGACGCTTCCATTTCCGATCCAAGTGTTAAAGATGACAGAGTCAGGTTAACTAGGCCTTGGCCCGGCACTGCATAGTTTGAGGTTTCTAATTCTAAACCTCTGATTTGACGGCTATCTTGATCATATGTCGCCTCTGTGGTCATCACCGACATAATTCCACCCAGAGAAACGCCTACGAGATGTGCCTCGCGATTAACGTTTGGGTTGCCGAAGTTCATTGCCCATCTAAGGCCAATAAAATCGCTAACCGATTGGTGCAGGTTAGAACGTAAAGTTAAAGGGGAAGTTATATTGATAAAATAGGATTTGTCTGCACGGGCGCTAATAGGTTTTCCCCCCGTTGGGCAGTATGCATCTTCTGGATCTATATAGTCAGAGGCATCACATACCACCCTCTTTCCGTGATAAGGCATATCTATTGCGGCAAAAATGTATTCTTGGCCGTCCTTGACATATTTTTTACTTACTAAGGATGCATCGTCTTTACTGCCCGTTATACCGTGAATAAAAAGTACGGTTGGATTCGATGTATTTTCAATGTAATCGATCGCATCATCTTTGGTCGTCGTTTTACCTGTGATGAAAGGTAAATAAAAGTCAACAGGTATGATGGTAGAGTTGTCGTTGTGTATGGCAATCTTCTCTGTCCAGCTAGTCTTGGAAAAGTATTGTTCTGTTAGGTGTTCGCCATTGACTCCTGTCATCCATTTGTACATTGATGGGCAGTTAGATATAGGGTCATAGCGGTCGAGTATGCAGTTTTTATCAACGGCAGTATCCTGCGTTAATGGCAAATAATAGTTAGCAATCAAGTGAGCTCGGATTACAATATATCGATCCTCTGGATCCGCGGTAGGAAGTCCTTTCTTTTCATATTCGACTGCGCTCCAATCAATAGAGGGTTTATCTATTAGTGTTTGAGTAATGACGTTGTCTATAACCGAGTAGCTATTTTGAGTGGTAAATTTAGCGGCATAAACGAGGTCGTGGTGATTGTCCATTGCGTGGTAAATATCGACAGCCTCTTGGGTTGTGCTTTGCAGCCACTTCTCATGCTCATCTAGCTCACTTGGATCCGCAGTAAGCAGTTGAGTGAATCCACTCGAAGGTTGCAATGGTTTGCCTTGAGTGGTTTTTACTCCATTGGTTACCGCGAGGTAATAGGGAGTACTAGGTTGCAGTGCGGCACGACACTGGATAGTCAACTGACGGCCATCACTTGTCAGTTTTGTGTCGTTGATTTCATTTCCCGAACTATCCAGTAGTAGTATGTTACCCTCCAGCGAAGAGGAATCTATGGCAGGTACTTGACCCGAATTGACGCTATCAAGTGGAATCACGATAGGTTCAACACATAGCCCCCAACCATCAACCGCAGCAAGACTGGTCTCAAAACTCTGGTAGTAGGCCTCGTATTCTTCGTTGCTCGAATAGCTCAGAGGAGATGCAGGTTCATCGGGTAGAGAGAGGGAACCATCGTCATCGTATCCATAGCCATCATTTGGCATTGGAATGCGATTTAATGCAAAAGGAATTTCTACCGCAATGTTTTCTGTGGTGCTTTCTTCACCATCGCAACCAGTGAGTACAAATACGGCAGAGAGTAATGCTGCTAGTATATGGAGCTTTCTCATCATAGAGGTGCCTATACAGTTGTGGGGGGTAGCGGTATATCAATGTGCATACGGCTCGCTCACAAATGATTAAGCTTAAAAAAAGCTAAGAAAAAACTAAAAAACCATATTTTTCATTTGGTTGGCTTATGTTGTCGGTGTGTTAATTATTTGGGGAGGTTGGTTGAGGGGCTGAGTCCAAAATGGGGCATAGAGCACATTGCTTGTGCAACAGAGTGATTAACCTCACAGAATGCTATTTTTGTAAGGGCAATGTAGCTAAATGTTAGGTTGCTTACATAACTTTTGTTAAAATTTCTGCAAAATATTCAGAATAAGATGCTAAAAAGTTGCAGCTTATCAGATAAATAGGCACTTCAATCTGAACCTAAAGAATTTCTTATTCAAATACACTGGTAATCATTTCTTTAGTAGTGTTTTTTACCAAAATGTCGCACTGATCGGAGAATTAAACGATTTTTCGCTACATTTTTATGGCAAATTAATCCAATGATTGATAATGTGTGCCGCAATCTTTGTGCGATTTTAGATTTTTATGCTTAAATTTTGAGCTAAACAGATCTAAATCACTGTCCGTTCTAGTACCGTGCAAAGAAGTCATGGATGCAAATGAAAAACTTGGAGTTTTACACATGTATAAGAACAAAATTACGCGCGCTCTATTTGTTGGCGCGGGCCTCTCTTTAGCTTTAACTGGTTGTGGCGACAAGCCAGAAGAAAAGCAAGCTGCACAGCCAGTACCTACTCCTGAAGCGAAATCAGACTCTCAGAAAGCTGAACTTGCTGACGTACAAGAAATTGTCCGTGGTAACGGTACCGAAGTGGCGACAATCGACCCACACAAATCTCAAGGTGTACCAGAGTCTCACGTCATTCGTGATCTTCTAGAGGGCTTAGTGAACCAAGATGCTGATGGTAATACAGTTCCTGGTGTTGCAGAATCTTGGGAAACAACAGACAACAAAACTTTCACTTTCCACCTACGTAAAGACGCAAAATGGTCGAATGGCGATCCTGTTACGGCTGGCGATTTTGTTTACAGCTTCCAGCGCGCAGTTGATCCAAACACAGCTTCTCCATACGCTTGGTACATGGAATACACCAAGATGTTGAACGCAAAAGACATCGTTGCAGGCAAAAAAGATAAGAGCGAATTAGGTGTTAAAGCAGTCGATGACCACACGCTGGTTGTTGAACTAGATACCGCTGTTCCTTACTTTGTAATGATGATGGGTCACACAACAGTGAAACCTGTTCATAAAGCAACAGTAGAGAAGTATGGTGATCAGTGGACGAAACCAGAACACTTTGTTGGTAACGGTGCGTTTGTTGTTGACAACTGGGTTGTTAACGAGCGCTTGGTACTTAAGCGCAATGAACAATACTGGGATAACGCAAACACCAAGCTAAATAAAGTAACTTTCCTACCTATCGAAAACCAGGTAGCTGAAATGAACCGCTTCCTTGCTGGCGAAATTGATGTTTCTTACGAATTACCTGTTGAACACTTCAAGCGTCTTAAGAAGGAGCACCCAGAAGAAGTATCGGTGACGGGCAACCTATGTACTTATTACTACAGCTTCAATACTAAGAAACCACCATTTGACGATGTTCGCGTTCGTAAAGCCATCTCTTATGCTATTGACCGTAACATTGTAACTGACGCGATCTTAGCGCAAGGCCAAAAACCTGCTTACTTCCTAACGCCTGAGATCACCGCTGGATTCAACCCAGAAATGCCAGCTTATGGTCAAATGACTCAAGCAGAACGTGATGCAGAAGCGGCACGTCTTCTCGCTGAAGCGGGCTATGGTAAAGACAACCCACTGAAATTCAATCTGCTTTACAACACTTCTGAAAACCACAAGAAAATCGCGGTTGCACTAGGTTCAATGTGGAAGAAAACACTGGGTCTAGAAGTTACTCTAGAAAACCAAGAGTGGAAAACTTACCTATCTTCCAAGGACTCAGGAGACTTTGAAGTTGCTCGTGCAGGATGGTGTGGTGACTACAATGAAGCGTCTTCATTCCTAACACTTATGAAGAGTAACAACACTACGGGTGGTGTTCACTACGGCAGCAAAGAGTATGATGAAATCATGGCTAAAGCGATTGCATCGACTTCAGAAGAAGAGCGTCAAGCACTTTATCTAGAAGCGGAAAAGCTACTAGCGAAAGATATGCCTATCGCCCCTATCTACCAGTACGTGAAATCACGTCTACTTTCTCCTAAGGTTGGTGGCTTCCCAGCAAACAACCCAGAAGAGAAGATCTACTCTAAAGATCTCTACATCGTCAAGTAACTCTTGAACTGATCGAACTATAAAAATATAGGCCTGCATGTGAGAAATGACATGCAGTGCCTTTCTGCAATCTGAATTCGTAGAAATTCGGTTGTTTCTTCATTTTTAACTGTCACAGACTGAAAGAGTGAGTTTATGCTTAAATTCATCGCGAAAAGGATATTTGAGGCGATCCCAACTATGTTGGTTTTGATCACTATATCTTTCTTTCTTATGCGTTTCGCACCGGGTAACCCATTCTCGAGTGAACGTCCATTACCGCCAGAAGTTATGGCAAACATTGAAGCTAAATACGGTCTAGATAAGCCTGTATTTGAGCAATACACCACGTACTTGACTAACGTTGTCCAAGGTGACTTTGGTCCGTCGTTTAAGTACCTAGATTACTCTGTAAACGAGCTCATCTCGGTCGCGCTACCGGTATCGGCAAAGGTAGGTTTTATTGCCTTTATTTTTACCGTTATTATGGGAGTCACCGTCGGGACTATCGCAGCACTTAAGCAGAATACTTGGGTAGACTACACCATCATGTCAACCGCCATGTTGGGTGTCGTGATGCCTTCATTTGTGTTAGCACCAGCACTTATCTATTTGTTCTCACTTCATTGGAACCTATTTCCTGCGGGAGGGTGGCAAGACGGCAGCTTGAAATTTCTAGTGCTACCAGTCATTGGCATGTCACTGCTCTACGTAGCGACATTCGCTCGTATCACGCGTGGTTCGATGATTGAAACACTGAACAGTAACTTTATCCGTACCGCTCGTGCGAAAGGTCTAAGTTACCGCTACATCATTGTAAAGCATGCTCTTAAACCAGCACTTCTCCCTGTTGTGTCTTACATGGGCCCAGCATTCGTAGGTATCATCACAGGTTCGGTAGTTATTGAAACTATCTTCGGTCTGCCAGGTATCGGTAAGCTTTTCGTTAACGCTGCATTTAACCGTGACTACTCGCTAGTAATGGGTGTAACCATCTTAATTGGTTTCCTATTCATCTTATTCAACGCGATTGTAGATATCTTACTTGCAATGATTGACCCGAAAATTCGCTACTAACAGGACGTTTGGTTATGTTAACGAAAAAAGAAAACCTAGAAGCGATTGAAAAGTTCTCTGAAAATTTAGAGATCGAAGGTCGCAGTCTATGGCAAGACGCTCGTATCCGCTTTATGCGTAACAAAGCGGCGATGGTGAGCTTGTTTATCCTATTCTTAATGACGCTAGCGGTAATCGTTTTACCGACTATTGCGCCATTCACTTACGATGATACTGACTGGTACGCAATGCACGTTGGTCCGAACGCAGAGCACTGGTTTGGTACCGATAGCTTAGGTCGTGACCTTTATGTTCGTACCTTAATTGGTGGCCGAATCTCACTCATGGTCGGCGTGATGGGTGCGTTTGTCGCGGTATTGATTGGTACGCTTTACGGTGCAGCTTCTGGCTTCATCGGCGGTAAAGTAGACCGAATCATGATGCGTATCCTTGAGATCCTTTACGCAGTGCCGTTTATGTTCCTAGTTATCGTACTAGTTACATTCTTTGGTCGTAATATCATTCTTATCTTCGTCGCTATCGGTGCGATTGCATGGCTAGATATGGCACGTATTGTTCGTGGTCAAACCCTTAGCTTACGCAGTAAAGAGTTCATCGAAGCTGCACACGTTTGTGGTGTGAGTAAGTGGAAGATCATCACTCGTCACATCGTTCCAAACGTACTGGGTATCGTAGCGGTTTACTCAACGCTTCTAATCCCAAGCATGATTCTGACTGAATCATTCCTATCATTCCTTGGTCTTGGTGTTCAGGAACCAATGACAAGTTGGGGCGCACTTCTTCAAGAAGGTGCACAGACAATGGAAGTAGCAATCTGGCAGCTAGCATTCCCTGCAGCGTTCATGGTTGTGACTCTATTCTGCTTCAACTACGTTGGTGACGGCCTGCGCGATGCGCTGGATCCAAAAGACAGATAAGTAAAAAGCAATAAATTATAAAATCTATAAAGATTAAGGAAGCAATGATGAGCTTATTAGATGTCAAAGATCTGCGTGTCGAATTTACCACTCAAGACGGTATTGTTACCGCAGTCAACGATCTAAACTTTTCTCTGAACCAAGGCGAAACTCTCGGTATCGTGGGTGAGTCTGGTTCAGGAAAATCGCAAACAGTATTCTCTATCATGGGTTTATTGGCGAAAAACGGCATTATCTCAGGTAGTGCCAAGTTTGAAGGTAAGGAAATCCTTAACCTTCCAGAAAAAGAACTGAATAAAGTGCGTGCTGAGCAGATCGCGATGATCTTTCAGGACCCAATGACGTCTTTGAACCCATACATGAAAGTCAGCGATCAGCTTATGGAAGTACTGATGCTTCATAAAGGTATGGGCAAAGCGGAAGCGTTTGAAGAGTCGGTACGCATGCTTGAAGCCGTGAAGATTCCGGAAGCACGTAAGCGTATCACTATGTACCCGCATGAGTTTTCAGGCGGTATGCGCCAACGTGTAATGATCGCGATGGCACTACTATGTCGACCTAAATTACTGATTGCCGATGAACCGACAACCGCACTGGATGTTACCGTTCAAGCGCAGATCATGGATTTGCTTAACGAGCTGAAACATGAATTCAATACAGCCATCATCATGATCACTCACGATCTGGGTGTGGTTGCTGGGTCATGTGACAAAGTTCTTGTTATGTATGCTGGCCGTACCATGGAATACGGTACTGTCGATGAAATCTTCTACAAACCAAGCCACCCTTATGCTGAAGGCCTACTCAAAGCTATCCCTCGTTTAGATACGGAAGGTGAGATTTTGCCGACGATTCCGGGTAACCCGCCAAACTTACTACGCCTGCCAACTGGCTGTCCATATCAAGAGCGTTGTCACCGTGTTATGGCTCGTTGTAAGCGTGAAGCGCCAATCCTGACACCATTTGGTGATGGTCGTCAGCGTGCATGTTTTTCAGAATGGGAGGCTTGGGAAAAATGAGTGCAGATAAAAAATTAATTCTGGATGTTTCGGATCTTAAAGTTCATTTCAGCATTGCGTCTAAGTCCGCTTGGCCTTGGTCTAAGCCATCGAACCTGAAAGCCGTTGACGGTGTTAATGTGCGCCTTTATGAAGGTGAAACATTAGGTGTGGTAGGTGAATCGGGTTGTGGTAAATCGACGTTTGCGCGTGCCATTATCGGTCTAGTTGAAGCGACCGATGGTGAAGTGGTTTGGCTGGGTCAAGACCTGACTAAGATGCAAGATGTGCAGCGACGTGAAACGCGTAAAGAAATTCAGATGATCTTTCAAGATCCGTTAGCATCACTTAACCCACGTATGACGGTTGGGGACATCATCGCTGAACCTCTGGAGACTTTCTATCCTGAGTTGTCAAAAGAAGAAGTAAAAGACCGCGTTAAAGAGATGATGGCTAAAGTTGGTCTTCTGCCTAACGTAATCAACCGCTACCCTCATGAGTTCTCAGGTGGTCAGTGTCAACGAATTGGTATTGCTCGTGCACTTATACTCAAGCCTAAGATGATCATCTGTGATGAGCCGGTTTCTGCTTTGGATGTGTCTATTCAGGCTCAGGTTGTCAACCTTCTCAAAGAGTTGCAAAAAGAGCTAGGGTTATCTCTGGTCTTTATTGCACACGATTTATCAGTAGTTAAACATATCTCTGACCGCGTATTGGTAATGTATTTGGGTAATGCTGTTGAACTGGGTGAAGCCGAATCGCTATTCGCTGATCCTAAACACCCATATACACGGGCTTTGATGTCAGCGGTGCCAATTCCTGATCCGCATCTTGAACGCAATAAGCAGATCGAAATGCTGGAAGGTGATCTACCATCTCCAATCAGTCCGCCGTCTGGTTGTGTATTCCGTACTCGTTGCCCTCAGGCAACAGAAGCGTGTGCTAATACGAAACCGTCTATACAGGGCAGTGATGTTCATGCTGTATCTTGCCTGCATGTCAGTGTCTAGCCGATTCAGCCTGTGACGGGCTTAAGCGCGGCGTCCTTCGGGAGTCGCGCTTTTTTTACTTCAAATATTTCGAACAACAAAGCCAACTTATTCTGCTTTAGAGTAAGCTGGCTTTTTTTATACTTAGTCTATCGATATTAATCAGTTGAGAGTGTGATATGGGCAAGTTAGTAGAAGGTAAATGGCAAGACGTTTGGTATGACACGAAAACCAGTGGCGGCAAGTTTGTCCGAGAACATGCTGGGTTTCGACAACGGGTAGAAAACAAGCCTGATGCGAAATTTCAGCCTGAATCAGGCCGCTATCATTTGTACGTATCGCTCGCTTGCCCTTGGGCCCATCGCACCCTCATATTCCGAAAACTGAAAAAGTTAGACGCGCATGTTGATGTGACTGTGGTATGTCCGGATATGATGGGAGAGGGATGGCAAATGGGCTTGCCTGAGCCTTTATTTGGGCACACTCGGATGCACCAAATCTACACTCAAGCTAAGCCAGATTATACAGGTCGCGTTACGGTGCCGTTGTTGTGGGATAAAAAGCACAATACGATAGTGAGCAACGAGTCTTCTGAGATTATCCGCATGTTTAACTCAGAGTTTAATGAACTTACGGGCAACCAAGATGATTATTACCCCAATGAATTGAGAGCGTTGGTGGACGAGTGGAACGATTACATCTATCCCAATGTCAACAATGGCGTATATCGTTGTGGGTTTGCGACGGCTCAAGAAGCCTACGAAGAAGCTTACGATAACTTGTTTGAAGCGCTTGATCGGATCGATACATACCTAGCAAGCCACCGTTATCTTGCAGGTGATACTATCACGGAAGCGGATTGGCGATTGTTTACAACATTGATTCGATTTGATGCTGTGTATGTCGGCCACTTCAAATGCAATAAGAAACGCATCGTCGACTTTCCAAACTTGCACGGATATATGAAAGAGTTATATCAGGTCGAAGGGATTGCAGAAACGACCGATTTTTATCACATCAAACGTCATTACTACTTTAGCCACACAGGAATCAACCCAACGCAAGTGGTGCCCAAAGGACCCGAGCTTGACCTAGAATCTGCTCATGGCCGTGGGCACATTTAAATAGCAATAACCTGATCACGGCCCTGTGATTTCGCTTGGTACAGGGCCGCATCTGTTATCTTCATTGTTTCGTCAATTCGGACGATTCCTTCCTCGACCACCAATTCGCATAAACCTCCACTCAGCGTCACTTGTAGAGTTTGATCTCCAATCGATATGGGTGTTTTACTTAACTTTTCTCTCAGTGCGTTGGCAACGCTAAACGCGCTTGTTTTATCGGGCGCTGAAAAAATCGTGCAAAACTCTTCGCCGCCGACTCGATAAAACGCATCTTGGTGGACTTGCTGACCGACGATTTGAGCGACCATTTTTAATACAGTGTCACCTGCTGCATGGCCATAGTTGTCGTTGACTCGTTTAAAGTGGTCGAGATCAAAGTGCACAAGGTAGTGATTGTGAGCTAAATCCGGATTGTTTGACGTATCAGCTTCAAGCGCCAAGCGATTTTTTGCGCCGGTCAATGGATCGAGGAGGGCAGCATCACTAAGCTTGCCTTTGATCTTGGTTTGCATATCTTCATGAACAAAAGAGATTGCCCAAATTAGAAAATAAGGAATGGTGAAGTTGACCAAGGTATAGGGTGTCGAGTTGATTAAAGGTGGGTAAGAGGCAAGGATAGAAATCGCAACTAAATAGAAGCCGAATGTGATGGCTGAAGCGATATAACGGTTAAAAAATATATGGTACAACGCGGGAAAACAAAATGCCCAAAAAACCAAAACAGAGTAGCCATCTGCCACTGCCATGCTGTAGATAAGTAGGGCAGTGAGGCCTGAAATTACTAGCGCAGAATGCCAAGGCCTGTAATGGCCGAACTCGATTCTCAAATACACATAGATGCAAATAGCAGTATAGATAGAGTCGATAACACCGAACTTTGGTAAGTCCCAGAAAAAAAAGTTAACAATCGTAAAGCCTGTGCCGGTGAACGCCAGAAAAAAGCTGGTGATCTTCAGAACATTTTGTTCGAGTGAGGCTTGTGATGAAAATAGCTTTACTGACATTTGAAACCCAAGCATGACGTTTGGGGTAAGTGTAGCAATAAAAAAAAGCAGCGGTAAAATACTGCTGCTTTTTCATTAACATAAACCAATAACGCTTAGTTTTGCTCTTGGTCCGCCTGAATGGCGGTCAGTGCGATTGTGTAAACAATATCGTCGACTAGTGCACCGCGAGACAAGTCGTTTACGGGCTTGCGCATACCTTGCAGCATTGGACCGATAGATACTAGGTCTGCTGAACGTTGTACCGCTTTGTATGTTGTGTTGCCCGTGTTTAGGTCTGGGAATACAAATACGGTCGCTTTACCTGCCACTGGAGAGTTTGGTGCTTTAGAAGCTGCCACGTTTTCCATGATAGCCGCGTCGTACTGAAGAGGACCATCGATGACAAGATCAGGACGCTTCTCTTGAGCCAGTTTCGTCGCTTCACGTACCTTATCAACGTCTGCACCCTTACCAGATTCACCGGTAGAGTATGAGATCATTGCAACACGTGGGTCGATACCAAATGCGGCTGCAGAATCTGCTGATTGGATAGCGATTTCAGCAAGCTGTTCCGCTGTTGGATCTGGGTTGATTGCACAGTCGCCGTAAACCAGTACTTGATCAGGCAGAAGCATGAAGAATACTGAAGATACAATAGACGCGTTCGGTGCAGTCTTGATGATCTGGAATGGCGGGACAATCGTGTTTGCTGTTGTATGGACAGCACCAGAGACCAGACCGTCAACTTCGTTGTTCTCAAGCATCATAGTGCCTAGGAATACAGAGTCTTGTAGCTTCTCACGAGCAACAACTTCAGTCATGCCTTTCGCACCACGTAGTTCAACTAAACGAGCAACGTAGTTTTCGCGGATAGCGTCAGAATCAATGATCTGAACACCTGCGCCAAGTTCAACACCTTGCTGTGCGGCAACACGTTTGATCTCTTCTGGGTTACCCAGAAGTACACATTCTGCAATACCGCGCTCGGCACAGATAGCCGCCGCTTTTACTGTGCGAGGTTCATCACCTTCAGGCAGAACGATACGTTTACCTGCACGACGAGCGAACTCAGTAAGCTGGTAACGGAATGCTGGTGGGCTTAGACGGCGTGATTTTTGAGTGCCTTCCGTCATAGACTCAATCCAGTTGCCATCGATGTGGCCAGCAACGTGTTCGTTGATGAACTCGATACGCTCTTTATCATCTTCAGGTACTTCAAGGCTGAAGCTCTGTAAGTTCAGAGATGTCTGCCAAGTGTTGCCCTGTGCTTTGAAGATTGGAAGGCCAGTATCGAACGCTGGCTTACACAGACCAACGATTTCTTCAGGAATGTCGTAACCGCCAGTCAGAAGTACTGCACCAATATCGACACCATTCATTGCTGCAAGTGCTGCTGCAACGATGACGTCTGGACGGTCCGCAGAGGTTACCAACAAAGAGCCATGCTTAAAGTGCTCAATCATGTTTGGTAGTGAACGTGCACAGAACGTGATGCTCTTGATACGACGAGTGTCGATATCACCTTCGTTGATGATGTCAGCATTAAGGTGCTTCGCCATATCGATTGCACGAGTTGCAATCAGGTCGATGCTCCATGGCACACAACCAAGAACGCGGATTGGAGATGTGTTAAAGATCTCCATCACTTTCATTTCGTTTTGCTTCGCGCTGTCTGCATCATCAAAGATTTCTGACAGGTCTGGGCGAGTTCGGCCTGCTTCATCAACTGGAGCGTTAAGCTTGTTGATGATAACGCCTGAGATATTCTTGTTCTTAGTACCGCCGAAGTTCGAACATGCGACTTCGATACGCTCTTTAAGCTGTGCAGGGTTATCTGTACCTGGTGTCGCAACAAGCACGATCTCTGCGCCAAGTGTTGCCGCGATTTCTGCGTTCACTTGGTTCGCAAACGGGTGCTTACGAGTAGGTACAAGACCTTCAATCAATGTAACGTCTGCGTCTTTATTGATCTGATTGTAACGCTCTACTACTGTTTCCAGCAGCTCATCCATGTTGTCATTACCAATAAGGCTTTCAGCGATAGACATCGCCAAAGGTTCACCGATCTTCATATCGCTGTTATGACCAACGATCGTTGAAGTCAGATCGGGCTGATCGCCACCTGAACGTGGCTGACAAATCGGTTTGTAAAAAGAAACCTTAACGCCTTTGCGCTCCATAGCGCGAAGAACACCCATGCTTACACTAGTAAGACCAACACCAGCGCTGGCAGGGATAAGCATAATAGTACGAGACATTCGTAGAGTACCTTTAGCTATTTTAGATAAAAGCCCAACTTCGTATTCCCTGCAATGGAATAGGAGTTACGCCCCTTAGTAAGAACACCGGCTGACTTACAAGTCAGCCGGTTGAGTCCATTAAAGACCTGCTAGACGTGCAGTGTCTTCTGCGATAACAAGCTCTTCGTTAGTAGAGATAACCATCGCTGGGATGCGGCTGTCAGATGTAGTGATAGTACCTTCGCCGCCGAAACGTGCTTTCAGGTTGGCTTCACCGTCAACTTCGATACCGAATACGCCCAGACGGTTAAGAACCATCTCGCGGATTGGACCAGAGTTTTCACCGATACCACCAGTGAATACGATCGCATCAAGACGGCCTTCTAGAGTCGCCGTGTAACCAGCAACGTATTTCGCTAGGCGATGGCAGAATACATCCATAGCGCGAGTTGCTTCTTCTTTCTCACCATAGTTGTCTTCAACGAAACGACAGTCAGAGGTCACTTCAGTCAGACCAGCAAGGCCAGATTCTTTAGTTAGCATGTTGTTGATTTTCTCAACTGAGTAACCAAGAGTATCGTGTAGGTGGAAGATGATCGCAGGGTCAATGTCGCCACAACGCGTACCCATTACCAGACCTTCTAGAGGAGTCAGACCCATTGAAGTGTCTACAGATTTACCGTTTTTAACCGCACATACAGATGCACCGTTACCTAGGTGACAGTTGATGATGTTAACTTCTTCAACTGGCTTACCAAGGATATTAGCAACTTCACGAGTGATGAATAGGTGCGAAGTACCGTGCATGCCGTAACGACGGATACCGTGCTCTTTGTACAGGTTGTATGGAAGAGCGTATAGGTAAGACTCTTCAGGCATTGTTTGGTGGAAAGCAGTGTCAAACACAGCAACGTTTTTCAGTGCTGGGAAAGATTTTTGCGCTGCTTTGATGCCGATGATGTGAGCAGGATTGTGAAGAGGTGCTAGAGTTGCACAGTCTTCGATACCTTTAAGAACGTCGTCAGTAATAAGTGCCGACTGAGTGAACTTCTCCCCGCCGTGTACAACACGGTGACCGATTGCTGCTAGGTTCTCAGAAAGCTCTGGCTTAGAAGCAAGAATAGTTTCTACCATGAACGCTAGAGCTTCTTCGTGAGCTGCGCCGTTGCCTAGTTGAGCTTCGTGCTTACCGTCAAGTTTCCACTTGATACGAGCTTCAGGAAGGTGCAGACATTCTGCAAGGCCTGTTAGATGCTCATCACCGCTTTCTGCGTCGACAACAGCAAATTTAAGAGAAGAACTACCGCAGTTTAAAACTAAAACTAGCTTAGACATGAGTGACTACCTGTAATAATCAATTAGGATAAAAAATTAATCACAAGAATAGACGAAGCTCACAGGCTGCGTACTAGTCTTGGTCAAAAAAGCTTCAAATTCCGTATGAAAAGACAGCAGCGATTCCCAATCACTGCTTATGCATCCGCTGCAGAAAGGTCCCGAAAGTTGCTTAAATTGTAAATAACAGCAACAATGAGATTGTGGGCCCGCAGAGGATAGCGATAATAGGTAATAATAACAAAAAAATTTGAAAGAATATTAACTTTCATCAATTTTTTACGCTGAAATTTGAATCTTTCAACTTATTTTTAGTTTTACAGGCCTGAGACTGGAGTGAGAGAGTCCTATGAGTAATAAAGTCGGTTTAGTTCACAACCTTCGTGATGGGCAAAAGTACATGGAAATTTGGCCTACGCGCAAAGAACTCAATTTGCTGTTCCCAGAGCAACGCATTATCAAAGCCACCAAATTTGGTGTAAAAGTGATGCCCGCGATCGCCGCGATTAGTGTCCTGACCCAAATGGCCTTCAATAACTATACAGCGATGCCTCAGGCGGTGATTATTGCCTTGTTTGCTATTAGCATGCCGATTCATGGTATGTGGTGGCTCGGTAATCGTGCGAACACCCAGCTTCCTCCAGCGTTAGCGGGTTGGTACCGTGAACTTCACCAAAAAATTGTTGAGAGTGGATGCGCGTTAGAACCGCTGAAAAGCAGACCTCGTTACAAGGAGTTGGCGCAGATCCTAAACCGTGCTTTTCGTCAACTGGATAAGCATGCTCTAGAGCGGTGGTTTTAGGGGAGGGAACGGACTTCGTCCTTCGGGATTTTGGAACGGGCTACGCCCTACAGAACGCTCTGCTTCGAGAATCGGGAACGGACTTCGCTGTTCTAGAGAAGAACGATGCAATATGCCGTCATTCCCTAGACTGACGAAGGAGGGAGTAGGGAATCTCCATAAGCTTGCGACTTTCGTTAGAAGATCCCCAACTCGGTCGTGCCACCCTCTCGGGGATGACAGTTTAATTTATTGAAATAAAGAGTTGAACGACGTACCAACCCTGCATAGTTTTCCCGCATCCCGCATCCCGCATCCCGCATAAAAAAACGCTCACCGAAGTGAGCGTTTTCTCTTATTTAATACTATTCAACATTAGTTGAACATTGCGATAGCGTCAGCTGGGTTTACGTAATCAAGATCGAAGCTTTCTGCTACTTCTTTACACGTCACTTTGCCATGGATTACGTTCAAGCCTTCTAGGAAACCATTATCTTCCAGTAGAGCTTCACGGTAACCTTTGTTCGCTAGCTTAACAATGTAAGGAAGTGTTGCATTGTTTAGAGCGAATGTAGAAGTGCGAGCAACAGCACCTGGCATGTTAGCAACACAGTAGTGAACTACGTCGTCAACGATGTAAGTAGGATCTGCGTGAGTCGTTGCGTGTGAAGTTTCGAAACAACCGCCTTGGTCGATGGCAACGTCAACAACTGCTGCGCCTGGCTTCATCTTAGCGATGTGCTCTTTAGTCACTAGTTTAGGAGCAGCAGCGCCTGGGATAAGAACTGCACCGATGACGAGATCAGCATCTAGAACATGCTTCTCAATAGCATCTTCTGTAGAGTAAACCACTTTTGCGCGGCCTTGGAATTCTTCGTCAAGACGGCGTAGGGTATCAACATTACGGTCCAGGATAGTTACGTCAGCGCGCAACCCAACAGCCATACGTGCGGCGTTTGCACCTACAACACCGCCGCCAACAACAACAACTTTAGCTGGCTCAACACCTGGTACACCACCTAGTAGTAGACCACGACCACCGTGAGATTTCTCTAAAGTTTGTGCACCTGCTTGAATAGACATGCGACCTGCTACCTCAGACATTGGAGCAAGTAGTGGCAAGCGACCCATATTATCTGTTACAGTCTCATATGCTATACAGACAGCTTTGCTCTTGATTAGCTCTTCAGTTTGTGGAAAATCTGGTGCTAGGTGCAAATAAGTAAATAATATTTGTCCCTCACGAAGCATAGCTCGCTCAACAGCTTGGGGTTCTTTGACCTTTACAATCATTTCTGCTTGCGCGAAAACGTCAGCAGCGGTAGGAAGAATGGATGCGCCTACAGCGATGTAATCATCGTCTGAAAAACCAATGCCAGAACCGGCCTTGGTTTCTACAAAAACTTGGTGACCTTGAGATACTAGCTCGCGAACGCTGGCTGGGATCATGCCAACACGGTATTCGTGGTTTTTGATTTCCTTAGGTACGCCAATGATCATCCTGACTCCTCATTTT
The DNA here is from genome assembly GCF_027587155.1 of Vibrio sp. T11.5. NCBI lineage: Bacteria > Pseudomonadati > Pseudomonadota > Gammaproteobacteria > Vibrionales > Vibrionaceae > Vibrio > Vibrio sp. T11.5. The sequence goes on along the minus strand of NZ_JAPPTP010000005.1, from coordinate 202,064 downwards.
ATTTTGGTTGTATAAACTATATTGGTTGTATTAACTGTATGTAGGGTAATTCTATCGAATTAATATCTAGTATAGATACGATTGAATAAAATTTGATACTGAATATTAAAAAGTTGTAGTATATTTTTTTGCAAGGAAGTAATAAGGTGGAATAAAAAATGGCAGACAACAATAAGAAGCCGTCTAAGGATCTAGACCGTATCGATCGCAACATTCTAAACGAACTGCAGAAAGACGGTCGTATTTCAAACGTTGAACTGTCTAAACGAGTTGGTCTTTCACCAACACCGTGTTTAGAACGTGTTCGTCGTCTGGAACGTCAAGGGTACATTACGGGTTATACAGCTTTGTTAAACCCTCAGTTCCTTGATGCCTCACTGCTGGTTTTCGTAGAAATTACGTTAAACCGTGGTGCTCCAGATGTGTTTGAACAGTTTAATGCAGCAGTGCAGAAGCTCGATGATATTCAAGAGTGTCACCTAGTATCAGGTGACTTTGATTACCTATTGAAGACTCGAGTGTCGGACATGAGTGCATATCGAAAGCTCCTAGGCGATACGCTTCTGCGTCTTCCTGGCGTTAACGACACGCGTACGTACGTCGTTATGGAAGAAGTGAAGCAAACAAACCAGCTAGTTATCAAAACGCGCTAAACTTTGCTTAATAGCGTAATACCTTTCGATATTCTGACTTAAGGTAATTGGGTTTTAAGTCCTGATATGGTTAAATCAATAGTCCGAGTGGCATAGCTGCTCGGACTATTTTTTTCCTTACTGATTAGCCGGATGGATGTTCTGCCATACGAGCTTTAGCCGGCAATCAGTATTACGCAGTTGATAAGTCGGTTATGTTCAAAGAGAACAAAAATAAAGTTGAAACAATAATCAAAACTGGAGAAGAGCCTCACTCCTCTCGTCTTGATGGGCCTCAGCGTCTTAAAGAGTGCAGTCTGATTGTGGTTGTGCTGTTTTCTATATTATTGTCCGTTGCATTAGTCACCTTTAATCCCGCTGATCCTTCATGGTCCCAAACGGCTTGGGGAGGTGATATACATAATGCAGGAGGGCTCGTCGGGGCATGGGTTGCCGATACACTATTTTTCACATTTGGTTCTCTTGCATATCTGATACCCCTTGTTATGACTGTTACGGCTTGGGTGATGCTAAGGACTCGAGAAGAAAACGAGTCAATTGATTTGATGCTTTGGGGTACTCGTTTTCTCGGATTAGCGATACTTATTCTGACCAGTTGCGGCCTAGCAGACATTAACTTCGACGATATCTGGTATTTCTCGTCCGGTGGTGTCATTGGCGATGTGTTGACCAGTCTAGCGCTGCCCACTCTCAATATTTTGGGCACGACTCTGGTATTACTGTTTTTATGGGGCGCAGGCTTCACCTTGTTGACTGGGATCTCTTGGCTCAACATTGTCGATAGGATTGGGGAAGTGGCGATTAATCTTATCACTAACCTTGTTAACCGAGCGCGCCGAGAAAAAGACGAAATCCTTGAACCTGAGTTGATGGTGCCTGAAGAAACCTCCCCGCAGGCCGTTGAGCAAACTAACCAGGATGAGGTGTTGTTTGTTTCGGAGTCAGAGAAACAGCCACGCCGTTTCAATATCCACATGCCTGAAGTGCGTCAAGAGGCCAAAGTAAGCAAGCCTGTCAGTGAGAGTGTCGAGGTAGACAATGCAGTGGTTGAACCTAATGCGTCAATACCCATCTCTGAGCCCGCCCCCATAGAGGAAGTGACTGCTACCCCTCATACTCAAGCGTTTGACGAAACAATTCAAGACGAGCGCTTAATGCAACTGGGCTCAACGATAGAAGAGCTGGATGCTGTGGCTCAAAGTGAAAATGATTTTGCCACCCAAGATCGCCGAATTGAATCAACAAACAACCCAGAACCTGAGGAAGAAAACGTCATTGTTGACGAGGCCGAAGTTGTCGATGATCCTGTGAAAGGCATGCCATGGAGCGTCGAACAGAGTGATGAAGAACAGACCCTTGTTCAACCAAACATTGACCCTGTAGCACTTGAAAGAATTTCAGATGCTGTTGAACCTGAAAACGCTCATCAGCTACCCAATATTTCAACATTTGATGTTGCGGATGAGGAAACCAACGATAGCGATCTTGTTGAAATCGAAGAAGTGAATCAAGATGATGATGTTGCTGCGTTCCAAAACATTGTTGCTGATGCTCAGGCAAAAGTAGTAGCTCAGCAGAACCCATTCCTTGTCCAGCAAGATACTAACCTTCCGATGCCAAAAGAGCCGATGCCAACATTGGAGCTTTTATATCACCCTGAAAAGCGCGAAAACTTTATTGACCGCGCTGCCTTGGAAGAAATAGCCCGCTTGGTTGAAGCTAAGCTTGCCGACTACAAGATTAAGGCTGAAGTGGTCGATATTTTCCCTGGTCCTGTCATTACTCGATTTGAGTTAGATCTAGCACCAGGGGTGAAGGTGAGCCGTATTTCAGGTTTGTCGATGGACTTAGCCCGCTCATTGTCCGCGATGGCGGTTCGTGTTGTGGAAGTGATACCGGGTAAACCATACGTGGGGCTTGAGTTACCAAATATGAGCCGACAGACCGTATACTTCTCAGATGTTGTGGGGAGTCAGCACTTTATTGACGCTAAATCACCGACAACGGTCGTACTTGGTCAGGATATCGCAGGTGAAGCAGTTGTCGCAGATCTGTCGAAGATGCCGCATGTGCTTGTCGCGGGTACCACGGGTTCAGGTAAGTCAGTGGGTGTTAACGTGATGATCTTGAGTATGCTGTACAAAGCGACTCCCGAAGAAGTGCGTTTCATCATGATTGACCCGAAAATGCTTGAACTATCGGTATACGAAGGTATTCCACATCTTCTCTCTGAAGTGGTTACTGACATGAAAGACGCGTCGAATGCGCTGCGTTGGTGTGTGGGTGAGATGGAACGTCGTTACAAACTGATGTCCGCACTTGGCGTACGTAACATCAAAGGCTTTAACGACAAGCTTAAGATGGCCGCAGAAGCGGGGCATCCGATTCACGACCCATTGTGGCAACCGGGTGATAGCATGGACGAAACTCCACCATTGCTTGAGAAACTGCCTTACATTGTGGTTATTGTCGATGAATTCGCTGACCTGATGATGGTTGTAGGCAAGAAGGTCGAAGAGCTAATAGCCCGTCTGGCTCAAAAAGCGCGTGCTGCGGGTATTCACTTAATTCTCGCTACCCAACGTCCATCTGTTGACGTCATTACTGGCTTAATCAAAGCTAATATTCCAACTCGTGTTGCGTTCACCGTATCAACCAAAACCGACTCTAGGACCATTCTAGATCAAGGTGGTGCCGAATCATTATTGGGTATGGGTGATATGCTTTATCTTCCACCGGGGTCGAGCCACACGGTGCGTGTTCACGGTGCCTTTGCTTCAGATGACGATGTTCATGCGGTGGTAAACAATTGGAAAGCGCGGGGTAAGCCCAACTATATTGACGAAATCACCAATGGTGACCAGGGCCCAGAGGCACTGTTACCAGGCGAGAAGCCAGAAGGTGAGGAAGAGATGGACCCATTGTTTGACCAAGTTGTGGAACACGTTGTACAGTCACGCCGTGGTTCTGTATCTGGTGTGCAGCGGCGCTTTAAAATCGGCTATAACCGTGCAGCTCGTATTGTTGAGCAACTAGAGGCTCAAGGGATTGTGAGTGCGCCTGGGCATAATGGAAATAGGGAAGTGTTAGCGCCAGCACCCGGTCGAGAGATGAACTAACGGTAAAGCCGTTAGGAACGGGCTGCGCCCTGCGAGATAAGACAAAGCAGGGTGCTCTGAATCGAGATTGGAATGCCTCTAAGAGATAGGCCGTCATTCCATAGACCGACGAAGGAGGGAGTAGGGAATCTCTATGGTCTCTTAGCTTACTTTGGGAGATCCCCAACTCAGTCGTCTCTCCCTCTTGAGGATGACATGTGTTTAAGCAAAGGTTGATGCTGTGTCCGCCTATCTAGTTTTCCATAACAAAGTCCGTTCCCGCATCCGTTTTCCATAGCGAAGCGTTCCTGCCTCATTCCAAATCCAAAAGGGCTGACATCATATGTCAGCCCTTTATTTTTTTGTGTGCTTTCGCCTCTCGCTACTTGCTCTTCGCAAATTGCGCAATAACGATCACCGCTAATGTCGCTAGATTTGCTGCGAAGATGACCACCAGCCACTGTGGCATCGAAAGTGACAGAAACTGCCACACAACTTTGCTGCAGTCGCCAAAGGCTTCGAACATCCATGGCACCCATTTGTTTAGAGGTGCCCAATCGGGGAACGTAACAAACAAATCACAGGTTGCAAACGGAGAAGGGTTGAATTGGTAATCAACGTGCTCCAAAGCTAGCATTAAGCCTTTATATGAACTTGCTCCCCATGCCGCGAGTCCTAAACTGCGTAACGCTGTGCTGTTTGGTGCTATCAAACCGACTAAGGCCGCGGCACCGATTCCAAGCATAGCGACGCGCTCGTAGATACACATAACACAAGGCGCGAGCAGCATGACATGTTGAAAATATAACGCTGCAACCTCAAAGAAGATGACAAAAGCTAATAGCAGTAACCAAGACAGGCGTGATTGGGAAAAAGACTTAATGGTAGAAAGAATGTTCACAGAGATATCCTGTTATAAAAAAGCTCTGACTAATCAGAGCTTTTTATCGTGGAAAAGTTTCGGTTTCAACGAAAACTTTTGAGTTTTAGTGATTAATGTCCGCCAGATATCGTTTGAATAACGTCGCCTGTGTGTTGTGAAATCCAACCTAAGTCATAGAACCATGCTGTCATAGGTTCAACCAGAAAGATGATGCCAGCCAGACCAACAAGCGCAAGGACGATGGTGTAAGGGAGAGCCATAATAACCATGCGGCCGTATGACAAACGAATCAGAGGTGCAAGCGCTGATGTTAACAGGAATAAGAAGGCTGCTTGGCCATTTGGCGTTGCGACTGAAGGAAGGTTAGTACCCGTATTGATTGCGACTGCGAGTAGGTCGAATTGGTCGCGAGTGATCACTCCCTCGATCAGTGCTGTTTTCACCTCATTGATGTAAACCGTGCCGACAAACACATTATCTGACACCATAGAAAGTAGGCCATTAGCAATGTAAAACAAGGCCAGTTGGGCGCCCTTGTCTTCGACGTGAAGGACGGCGTCGATGACAGGCTTAAACAGTTGCTGGTCTATGATGACGGCAACGACGGCAAAAAACACCGCGAGCAGTGCAGTAAATGGCAATGCCTCCTCAAACGCTTTACCCATTGAATGCTCTTCAATAACACCAGTAAATGCAGTCGCTAGGATGATGACAGAAAGGCCAATTAAGCCAACTGCCGCTAGATGAAGCGCTAGGCCGACAATTAACCAGACCGCAATGGCACCTTGAATCCATAGCTTGGCAACGTCTTGTTTAGTACGAGTTTTTCGTTCTGCATTGTCAAAATCGACTAAGATCTGGCGAACATTATCAGGTAAGCGAGCACCGTAACCACATATTTTTAGCTTTTCGACAAGCACACAAGTGATTAAGCCACAAACAAATACGGGTGCTGTGACCGGAAGCATTCGAATAATAAACTCTCCGAACAGCCAGCCTGCCTGATCAGCGATGATTAAGTTTTGCGGTTCTCCAACCATGGTCATGACGCCACCCAATGCGGTGCCGACGCCAGCGTGCATCAATAGAGAGCGTAGGAATGCACGGTAGTTTTCTAAGTCATCTCGTGTTAACTCACAAAGGTGATCATCCTGAGTATGGTCGTGTGAAGCTGTAGAGCCTTTGCCTGAGGCGACTTTGTGATAAATCGCATAGAATCCAACAGCCACACTGATGACTACTGCAATGACGGTGAGTGCATCAAGAAACGCTGATAGAAAGGCTGCGGCAAAACAAAATGCCATAGAAAGCAAGCTTTTTGAGCGAATGCCAAGCAGTATCTTGGTAAAGATAAACAGCAGCAGCTGTTTCATGAAGTAAATACCCGCCACCATGAAAATAAGGAGAAGTAGTACTTCGATATTGGCGACGAGTTCGTGTTTGACTTGCTCTGGACTCGTCATTCCAATAGCAATGGCTTCTATGGCTAGCAGACCACCAGGTTGAAGAGGGTAGCATTTTAATGCCATTGCCAGAGTGAAGATAAATTCTGCGACTAATAGCCAGCCCGCTACAAATGGGTCGATAAGAAAAAATACAATCGGGTTGATGACAAGAAATGAAAGGATGGCAACTTTATACCAATCTGGAGCTTTACCTAAGAAGTTCTTAATGAAAGCATTCCCGAGTGACATCGGCATGATACTAATACTCTTTAATGTTGTAATGAATAGACACTGCGCGTGCTTGCATCTATATATCTGAGCTACACTTGGCTTGGGTTACCGCCAGCGGTGGGGTAGGTAACCGACAAAATCAAATGCTAAAACAGACCTGATTCAACAGTGACTTAGAAAAACAACATAGAGAAATATGTTATGTGGTCTTGCCAAGTCACTCCCTGAGAAAGACAAGCACTCCGTACTTTGGTCGCAACTCTACTCCACAAGTTAATTTAGTCAATAATAAAGTTTATATTGATAAATTGCTCACTGAACTTTTGTTTAAAAACGCGATCCGAGTGGCGATAAAACGGATTGAGAGTTGTGAAAAAAAACAATTCATGGCAGCTAATGGGCGAAAAGGTCGAATAAGATAGATTATGTTATTATATTGCATGGAAATGACGTAAGTATATTGCAAATATAAGAACTTAAATTTTGCTGTCTAAGTCAATAAAAATAAGGGCTAACAAAGGTTATATTTTTATTAAACTCATAATATACAAGCTTTGACTCAAAGACATAATAACTCAATATCTCAGTTCAAATTAGAGCTGTTGCTCTATGTGGTGTTTACAGCACGTTTACTCTAGGTTTGTTTCCGATACTTGAGAACTAGTGGTATGATGAGTTCTATGAGACCCTATAAATAAGAATATTGGATAGCTAAATTAATGGTAATTAAGGCAAAGAGCCCTGCAGGTTTTGCAGAAAAATACATCATTGAGAGTATTTGGAAAGGGCGCTTCCCTCCAGGTTCTATTCTTCCCGCTGAACGCGAGCTCTCTGAACTCATCGGAGTCACCAGAACGACACTACGTGAAGTGTTGCAGCGCTTGGCTCGTGACGGTTGGTTAACCATTCAACACGGCAAGCCGACAAAGGTTAACCAGTTTATGGAAACGTCGGGGTTACATATCCTCGATACACTCATGACACTTGATGCGGACAATGCGACATCTATTGTTGAAGATTTACTTGCCGCACGTACTAACATCAGTCCTATCTTTATGCGTTATGCATTCAAAGCTAATAAAGAGAATGCAGAGCGTACGATCAGTGGCGTTATTGAGTCTTGTGAAAGCCTTCTCGCAGCTGAGTCATGGGATGCTTTTATGGAATCTTCTCCATACGCTGACAAAATTCAACAGCATGTCAAAGATGATGGTGATAAAGATGAGGCTAGGCGCCAAGCTAACTTGATCGCCAAGACGTTCAATTATTATGATTATATGTTGTTCCAACGTTTGGCGTTCCATTCAGGTAATCAGATCTACGGTTTGATTTTTAATGGACTTAAGAAGCTTTATGATCGTGTTGGTAGCTACTACTTTTCTAAACCGGAAGCTCGCAACCTAGCTCTGCAGTTTTATCGTGATTTACTTGAAGTTTGTGAAACTGGCAATCGGGATCGCATTGTAGTGGTCATTCGCCACTACGGCATGGAAAGTGCGCAAATCTGGAATGAGATGAAAACGTCCCTGCCAACCAGTTTTACAGAAGACGACGGTTAATTCATACAATATACAAAAAGAAAACCCGCCAATAGGCGGGTTTTTGTGTTGTTGGAAAAGCCTCTAGTAGATGCCACTGTCGTCATAACCACCAGCTTCTTTAAACCAATTGGTGAGGTGTGTTTTGAGATCTTTCAACTCGTCGGGCCCAATTAAAGCGAGGCCTAAATCTTCGGCGCGAGTAATATCGTTGTAGCGTAGTGGTCTGAAGCTAACCAACATCGCACGAGCTTGTAATCCACCGAGTAAATCTCGCAGCGACTCAAGCTTGTACAAAGTGTCATCGCCATCGTCTCGCATACCTTTTGTCTTACATTCGATGATATGAAGCTTGTTATTCGCGACTGAAGCGACGTCCAGTTCATTACGTACTTCACGATCGCCCAACTGGCGATAGACTTGAACGTTGAGTGAGTGGTCTTGAATGGTCGGCATGTCCTTTTGAATTTGACGAACGGTGCTGTGAACCAAAGTTTCCAACCACTCTCCGTTAGAGAAGCGTCGTGCATCCTCATCGACAAAAGTCAGAATACCATTTTCGTAATGGGCAATTTCTGCCTCAACCAGATCACTGAGCAACATGTTGAGTTCGCGATAGCCTTGCTGTTTTTCAGACAAAGCCACGTCCAATTTTTGCTCTTTACGACATGTAGTGGCGAGGTAATTCAGCGTTGCCAAGCCGGGGCCTAACTCAAGAGCGTTGCTGGCCCAGCGCTCTCCTAGCTCATAGAGTTTTTGATCAAGCTGAGGGGGTAGCTGCTGATCATTGAACTCACCGCGTGCACCAAACACGGTAAGATAGTCGTCAATGGTAATCCTATCTTCTACTTGCGTGTCTTCTTTGCCATCGGGATACAGCCAGCAAAGACGGTCGCTATTGGGTTCGACAACAAAGATAGGCCAGTGGAAAGTACGAAACACTTCATAAACAGAGAGCAGGCGGTGACGCAAACCACAACTGGCGTTGAGTTTGACATCCTCACCACGAACGTTGAGGTCATCAGCGAGTATCCCCACTGCACGCTTGATCCGTGATGTGTTTGCGACGTTGGGAATCTCAAAAAACTCGGACGTTATGTCTCTTTTGGCCAGAACACTATGTAACCGATGGTACATCTCTTTCTGGCTTTTCACGCCTATAAAAACGATATGATCACTGACGGTTCGGTTATCCAGAAGCGGAGTGACTAAACGAATTGGGTCCTGATCAATGATGCCAACATGAACTGCCATATACCTTCCTCATGCATGGCTTGCGAAAATTAGAATTTATAAGTGGGCAAGCCTCAATAATCATATAACGACAGCACATATAAAAAACAAGGGCGATTAGTGAAATTAACCGCCCTGAGTGAATAATTTGCATTGTCTTTACAAAACTAGAGTTTAAAGCGATGCACGAGTTCACCTTGTTGGTTAGCTAGTTGGGTTAAATCGGTACTGGTTTGTGCTATCTGAGCCATTGCTTGATAGCTAGAGTCAGCAATCTGATTGATTTCATCGATGTTGCGGGCAATCTCTGCGGTTGTTTCGTTTTGTTCTACGGCTGCTTGAGATATGTGTCCACTCATATGGCTAATCTCTATGATTAAGGCTTGAATCTCTTCCATTGCACTATTGGCATTCGAGGCTTGAGCCACGGATTGGTCCATATCGTCCATACAGCTTTGAATAACCTTATTGGCTGATGAGGAACTACCTTGCAGGTTATTGATCATGTTCTCGATTTCCGTGGTGGATTCAGTGGTTCGTTGAGCAAGAACCCTGACTTCATCGGCGACCACTGCAAAACCACGACCTTGTTCACCGGCGCGCGCTGCCTCGATGGCGGCGTTGAGCGCCAGTAGGTTGGTTTGTTCGGCAACATTGCGAATGACATCTAAAATTGAGCCAATTTGGCTGCTCATGGTTTGTAGGTCTTTGACTGCATCAACGGATTGCGTCAAGCGTGTTTCGAGTTGGTTTATGGTCGTAATGTTGTCGTTCATAATTTGACGACCGGACTCCGATGCCGCCTCAACTTGCTCGACCATTTGCTGAGAGCTCTGTGCACTTTGTGCGACTTCTTGAACCGAGTGCGCCATCTCAGTCATGGCTGTCGCGACACTCGCTGTTTGCTCTCTCTGTTGACTCAACTGTAACTGGGCTTGAGAAGAGGTTTGTTGATTAGTACTGGCAGTGTTGGTCAAATTATCTGACGCACTGTTTAATTTCTTTAATATGTCGTGTAGGTTGTCCGCTAGCGAATTGATATGGCCACTTACGCGACTAAATTCGTTGGTGTAACGAATCTCAATTCGTTGCGTCATGTCGCCTTGCGTCAAACTCTCTAGAGTGGAGAGAATACGTGTCAGTGGAGAGCGAACACTATGAGCAACTTGATGGCCAATACCAATCGCTAAAGCAATCACCAGTACACCGAGTGAGACGGCGTTGATGACTCCTTGGTCATACACATCACTCGCTTCGGCGAGAGAAGCGTAAAGGCCGTTTTGTGCTTCTTCACTAAAAGACGTCAATACCGCCATGGTGTTATCTACTTCCAATGTGAGATTGGCAATGTTGGCATAAAGAGCGGCCTTGGCCTGCAGATAAGAGGCGTGTTGGTCAAGTACCCCTCCTTTTTTTCCGATATCTGTCGTGAATTGTTCAACGGATTCATCGAACACTTTTTTGATCTCAGGCATCTGTGTCGTGAGGCCACGATAGGCATAGTTGAGGTGGGTTACCGCCTTCTTGTTTTTGGCGACGGCTTTATTGACTAACACTAGATTGTTGCTCGCGAGTGCATCGGAAGTAATGACTTCAGCATCTCTGAGTTTAATAAAATAACTTTTCGCCATTACTTTAACAGAGATACTGCTCTGATCATCGACATATTCTTTCATGCCGATACCGAGTTCTGAATGAAGACGCTGGAAGCGGCGAGATGATTTCTGCACCTCTGCTTGAGCGACAAACATGTTGCGATAATTGTCCATCGCAGCGTCAGCTTCGGTAAAGTAACGCACTTCCATATCTTTGAGCTTTTCTATACTGGCAAGTAATTCGGTGTTTCCGTCACTTGCTTTGGCTAAGTCCTGCAGCGCTTGCGCGTAGCGATTTTTTGCCTCTTCAAATTGACCTCGAATTTCTCCCATACGTTCTGGGCTCTGCGTGGTCAAAAAGTCTTTAAAAAGTTTATCCGCAGAAAGAAGGTAAACGCTAGTCTGGTTTGATTGTGATACCAAAGGTAGGGCTGTATTCGATACACTGCCGAAGTTGGTGTGAATTTGTTGCATTCCCCGCATTGTCATAATGGTTGAAATAACAAACATTATGATGATCAAGGCAAACCCAGCGTACATACGCTTGATCACTGAGCCTTTCATAGATCTCTCCCTAAATACTGAATTGTCTTAAAAAATTAACAAAAAGAGCGTTATTGTATTGAGGGTGAGACACGCATTTTATGACGCATAATACAAATTTAACTATCTACTATTATCAGTACGGTGTATATGTTAAGTGAACACTGTTTTTTATTGTGATCTGAGCCAGCTTAGCGCATACTCCGTGGAAACGATTAACAATAACAACACTTAATGGAGTGCTTCATGGCTGAAGAAACCATTTTCAGTAAAATTATTCGCAAAGAAATTCCTGCTGATGTGGTGTACCAAGATGATCTTGTTACCGCATTTCGAGACATAAATCCCCGTGCGCCAACTCACATTCTGATCATTCCTAACAAATTGATTCCAACAACCAATGATGTTGAAGAGGCGGATGAGGCAACCATGGGCCGTATGTTCATCGTTGCGCGTAAGCTCGCGAAAGAAGAAGGTATCGACGAAGACGGCTATCGTTTGATTGTGAACTGTAACTCTCACGGTGGGCAGGAAGTTTATCATATTCACATGCATTTGGTTGGTGGTCGCCCACTTGGCCCAATACTAATGGGTTAAAGATAATACGTTTATTGGAGTGACGGTATTCATGCAAACTTTTTATCAATACCGTTGTCCAACCGCGACGATGATGAAATTCTAATAACTAATTCGGAGTACGAAGTGCGTAAACACGTTCGACTCGCATTCGTGATATTCAGCTCTGCTGCTCTTTCTGCATGTGCCAACCTCTCTGCTGGAAATTTGTTTAGCCACTACAGCGCTCAGAACAGTGACGTTTATCAGTCAGTGAAAGATGGCGAATATCAAAAGGCAGAGGAAGCCCTACCTGAAAACGTTGCTGGTGATATTCTTGATAATTTCGAGAAAGGTCGAGTCTATTTACTTAACCAGCAATACGCAGACAGTAAGTCAGCGTTTGAAGCGGGTGACAAAGCGGTTCGTGTTCAGCAGGACAAAGCGACAATATCGCTGACTGAAACGGCAACAAGCGTAGCTGCCTTGGCGGTTAACGACAACTTGGACATATACGAACCCGCTGATTACGAGCTAGGTTTTTTGCATCTGTATCTGGGATTGAACTACCTCAGGGAGAATAGTCTTGAAGGTGCATTGATAGAAATGCGTCGTGCCAATCAGGTACAAGAGCAAGCGCGTAAAGCGCGAGAAAAAGAGTTAGAGTCTGCTCAGAAGGATATGCAAAGTCAGGGACTAACACCGAACCTCGGTAGTGTTTTGTCGAGCTATCCAGATGCTGGCAAAACACTTCAAGCGATACAAAATGGTTATCTGTTGTATTTATCGGCTTTGCTTTATGAAGCCGACAATTCGTTGAATGATTCCTATGTGGATTATCGACGTGCATTAGCAGTGATGCCAGACAATACACAAGTGATTGAAGGTACAAAGCGAGTCGCAAAGCGTCTCGGTATGCGCGAAGATCTTGTTCAGCTAGAAAAACGCTATGGTAAAGCAAGCTATTTGGGTACCGACGAAGCAAGGGTGATCGTTATAGAAGAGCAGGGTGTGGTTGAGGCTATGCAAGGCTGGAAGCAGTCTCTACCTCTATACGATAGCGGCGGAAATGGCGCGTTGTACTCGATTGCACTTCCTTATTACCCACAGCAGGTGAGTCAGTCTTTTGTTCCCATGCAACTCAATAATGAGAACATGCAGAGTGACTTGCTGACGGATGTGAACTTGATGGCTGAGAGAGATTTATCTGAACGTATGCCAGCAATCATCATTCGTCAGGCTTTACGAGTCTGGGCTAAGGACGAGATCCGTAAAAGTGCTGCAAAAGATGATGAGCTAGGTAATGCTTTGCTCAATATCTGGAATACATTGACAGAGCAGCCGGATACTCGCAGCTGGATAACGTTACCCAGAGAGATCCGCAGCAGTAGTGCTGTTGTTCAGCCTGGTACTCAGGTAATTCGTGTTGCTGGTCAAGACTACAAATTTGATGTAGAAGAAGGGCGAACAGCTTTAGTTTGGGTCTCTCGTCAGGGAGTCAGTGCTACAATTTGGCATAAACAGTTAGGAAAAATTCGATGAAAAAATGGCTTATGGCAGCGATAGCTGCTTTGGTGATGGTTGGTTGTTCTAGTAATACCGCTGGGTTACGTATTGACGGTCAGTCGCAAACCGTCTTGTTTGGTGACAACGTTCTATCAGGACGCTTACAAATTGAAGACATTTCAACCGCGCAAGTAGATGGCCGTGCTCGAGGCATTGTTCGACTGGCGAGTCAATACAAAGGCGATCAGCATATTCAGTACCGCTTTTACTGGTACGACGACAACGGTCTTGAAGTGAACAACAAGCTGGGCCCATGGCGTCAGGCGATCATTCGAGGTATGGAAACGATCGCTCTTTCTGAAGTTTCAGTGAATCCGAATGGCACGCAGTTCCGCGTTCAGATTCGCGAAAATGATAACTAAATCGAACTAAAGTGCACTAACTTTAGTCATACATTCATAACACAAGATTCTATAAAGATTTGAGGAACCAAGAATGAAAAAAAGTGTTATCGCATTACTTGGCTTGGCTGTCATCCTAGGCGGTTGTTCTAATAAAGTCAGCTACGGTGATGCACAGGCGGTTGAGACTACAACGATTGATTTTGGCTCAACAGATCTGCAAAAAATCGCTGGTGAAATGGTCGACAGCATGATGATGTCTGGCTCGGTATCTGCGATCACTCGTGACTCTCGTCCAATTGTTTTTGTTGAACGAATCAAGAACAAGACAAGCGAGCACATTGATACTGAATCCATTACCGATACTATTAGCACTAAAATGCTCAATTCAGGCAAGTTCCGCTTCGTTGATATGGACCGTGTAGAGTCTGTTCGTGATCAACTTAACTTCCAAAACAATGACGAACTAGTGAACCAGAGCACAGCGATTCAGTTTGGTAAGATGGTTGGTGCTCAGTACATGCTTTATGGCAACCTAGCAAGTATCGCTAAAGCAGGCGGCAGTGATAAGGATGTATACTACAAAATGACTATGCGTCTTATGGATTTAGAAACAGGCCTAATTGAGTGGGCAGATGAAACTGAAATCCGCAAACAAGAGTCTAAGAGCTTCTTAGGTCTTTAATCTTTAGAGGAGTGATTTATGGCAAGGATGTCGTGGCATGAGGCATGTCAGCTAGACGGTTCGTTAAAGTCATTAGATCACTTCTTTTCTCTCTCTCCGGACTACGCTCAAACGCTGACTGGAGGCCTTACTAATCGCTGCTGGAAGGTTGTCACCCAAAGCGGCGATTGTTTTGTCTGGCGCCCCAACACCTCGATAACCAAAGCTTTTTCCATTTCCCGTTTTCAGGAATATCAAATTCTGACAGCGATAGAAGATTCCCATCTTGCACCCAAAGCTCTCCATATTAACGAACAAGGGTTGTTGGTTGAATGGATTGAAGGAGAGTCGTTGAGTAATGAGTTGCCTTTTGACTCGTTGTTAAAAATGATGATCAAAATCCACCATTTAGATACGACAAGAGTGCCTGTCGCTCCATTTAACTTTACAGCACGTGTTGACCACTACTGGATGCTACTCCGTGAAGAGTTAAGGTCTGATGACTATCTTGCCATTTACCAACAATGGCGTGGCGTTCCAAGCTTGGCGGATGTCGGTAATACGTTGTGTCACTTTGATTTGGCGGGTTATAACATGGTCAAACACGCTGACGGAAATCGAGTCATAGATTGGGAGTATGCTGCGATTGCTGATCCTAGGTTAGATTTGACGCTGAGTATAGGAGTGGTCGATGAAAAGCCCTTGGAGTCGGTTTACCGCTACTGCCAACTGAGAGAGATTGAAGGTGTGGATGACTGGGTCGAAGGCGTCATTGCTTGGCAACCTAGAGCAACTATGATGGCAATGCTTTGGTATTTGTTGGCCTTTCAGCTTTGGGGAGATGAGCATTATCTTACTCAAGCACAAGCTTTGCGTGACACATTTTGTAGTTGAGATCACTGTTTGAATGACGTAAACAGTGAATTCTAGTCGCTGACTTTAAAACCTTACAAATCATGGTAGATTAAGCTAACAAGAATTGAGGGTGATAGAATGATTATTTACTTACATGGTTTCGACTCAACGAGTCCGGGTAACCACGAAAAAGTGCTTCAACTGCAGTTTATCGACGATGATGTCCGTTTTATCAGCTACAGTACTTTACACCCCAAGCATGATATGCAGCACCTACTCAAAGAGGTCCACAAAGCGATAGAGCAATCTGGCGACCGTGAAGCCATTGTTTGTGGTGTCGGTCTGGGGGGATATTGGTCGGAGCGTATTGGTTTTTTGTGTGGTATTAAGCAGGTGATTTTTAACCCTAACTTGCATCCGGAAAACAACATGCAAGGACGGATAGATCGTCCTGAAGAGTATGAAGACATAGCCACAAAATGTGTCGAAGAATTTCGTAGCAAAAACAAAGACCGGTGTTTGGTGATCCTATCTAAAGATGATGAGGTGCATGACAACCGCCAAACGGCTCAGGCACTTGAGAAACATTACCAAATTATCTGGGATGAAAATGAGACTCATAAGTTTAAGAAAATCTCTCAACATCTGCAGACCATCAAGGCGTTCAAAGCAGATAGCTAAACTTCATTTCTAACTCAGTTTCTTGAAAAGCGACGTCAATAGAGCACGTCGCTTTTTCGTTATGCATCTAAATAGACATTAAGGAAAAATTAAGTGTGATTCGCGCAATATATGGTTGCGCGGTACATTCCGGCCGATATAATGAATCAACTATAAATTTGTTGATAAATATCAAAAAAAATTGAGAGCGAATCTTAAAATTCGCCCATTTAAAGCTAGAGCCTGAGCTCGATAGCTTGGAGTCATCAGACTGTTATTCTAATTTTCGCGCTGTATTTTACGAATAAACCTCTACTGGCCCATTTAATCCTAAGACTGAACCTAGTTCAGCAGATTGGCCAATATTACACAATTTCATCGGGGCGAACTCTTCGACTCGAAACCTAGTTTTTATCTTTAGAGGAAAGTTGTTGTGACTCGAATTATCGTAATAGGCGGTGGTGCAGGCGGACTTGAGCTTGTGACCAAACTTGGTCGTACACTGGGTAGAAAAAAGAGAGCGAAAGTGACACTGGTCGATCGCAAGGCCAGTCACTTGTGGAAACCTCTATTGCATGAGGTAGCGACAGGGTCATTGGATGAGGGCGTCGACGCCCTTAGCTATCGTGCTCATGCAAAAAACCATCATTTTGATTTCCAAATGGGGAGTCTTGAAGACATCGACAGAGAACGTAAAGTGATCAGGCTAGGCGAACTCAGAGATGAGCATGATGAGCTTTTGATGCCAAGCCGTGAGCTTGAATACGACATCCTTGTTATGGCGTTGGGCTCGACTTCTAATGACTTCAATACCCCGGGCGTCAGGGAGCACTGTATTTTCCTCGATAGTACAGAGCAAGCTTATAAATTTAGAACTGAGATGAACAATGAGTTTCTCAAGCTGCATGCCAAACATGGTCATGGTACGGTGGATATTGCTATCGTCGGTGCTGGTGCGACTGGCGTTGAACTCTCCGCAGAGCTTCATCATGCAGTCAAAGAGCTTCGCACTTATGGTTTTGGTGACCTTGACTCTAGCAAGCTTAACGTCAACTTAATTGAAGCTGGTGAGCGAATTCTTCCCGCTCTGCCTCCAAGAATCTCCAGTGCCGCGCATCATGAGCTGACGAAGTTAGGGGTGAATGTGCGTACCACCACTATGATCACTGAAGCTGGTAAAGATGGTCTTATTACTAAAGAGGGTGAAAAAATCCCTGCTCAAATTATGGTTTGGGCTGCAGGTATCAAAGCACCAGACTTCGTTAAAGATATAGGTGGCCTAGAAACGAATCGTATTAACCAGCTTGTGGTGAAAGATACGTTACAAACGACACTGGATGACGATATTTTTGTCATCGGTGACTTAGCTCAGTGTACACAAGCTGATGGCTCATTTGTGCCCCCACGTGCTCAGGCTGCTCACCAAATGGCAAGCTGCGCATTTTCCAATATCGTTGCTAAATTGAATGGTCGTGAAATGAAAGCCTATATCTACAAGGATAAAGGCTCCTTGGTTTCCTTGAGCCAGTTTTCAACAGTAGGTAGCCTGATGGGTAACTTAACTAAAGGCTCAATGATGGTGGAAGGACGCATTGCCCGAGTGGTTTATATATCCTTGTATCGTTTACATCAAATGGCGTTGCATGGCGTGTTCAAAACCGCCTTGATTATTTTGATGGGGCGGATAAATAGGGTGCTTCGTCCAAACCTTAAACTGCACTAATCAAAAAGCGTTAACAATGAAAAGAGCACTGTAGAGTGCTCTTTTTTGCATGTTCTAATTTAGTAAGTTGATGAACATTGCATAATGATACTTTGCAACCTTGGCCAAAGGTTCTTGATGGCTATTACAATTATGAGTTGTTGGTCGGAATTATGGAATAGACTAGCCCTTGCTTGGGTTGCCCATTGAACAAATAGCGGTTTTCAGCACTTACTTCAAATTGCGCGCCACAGGATTCTGCCAGTTGCTGACTTGGAATATTGTCGGGGTCACAAACGATTTCAATCCGCGTGATCTTAAGCTGAGCGAAGCAAAATTCTATCAAGGCATCCAAAGCTTCTTTCGCATAGCCTTGTTTGTGATATGAGTCATGCAGCCAATAACCCAAACTGGCCATATTAAAGGTGTGGTAGAACTCGTTGATTGCCACCATACCAATTAGCGCATGGTCACTACGACGATAAAGACCGAAACCGTAAGCTTCCGATTTGACCCAGTTCAAGCGAGTGGCGAGAATAAAACGCTCTGCCTCTTGAGTCGTGAACTTGTCATGGCACCAATCTATCCAGCGGTGAAGGCTGGGAGATTGAAGGACACATTGAGCCAGTGTTTTTGCATCTTCTTGAGGTATCAGTTTTAAAACCAACCTAGGTGTAATGATGTGGTAATCCGGACCCATAACGCTCCTTTATCAAAAAACAGCCCTTAAAGGGCTGTTGACTGTGACTTATTTCAGATTATTGCGCGACACGGCGCACCTGAATGATCATCCCAAGCAAAGGGTGATCTAAGAAGTGGGTTTCTGTGCTGCGCATACGGCGCTTTTGGTCCATGCGGTAACTCTTTAGAAACTCTTCGGTGTGTACCATCGGCGTCACATCTTCCATTAAGCCGACTTGAACCGTGTTTTCGGCAGTTACGTCGTTAGTTGGAGTAAACTCAAGAGGTTTTGCTTCGAATGTTATATCCCTTACACTTGGTGCTTTCAAATCCAGCTTAACATCTGCATACAGGTAGTGCTCGACGTAAACTTGCAATTTGCCATCCAATTCATAAAGTGGCGATGCAATGCTTTCTTCAGTAACTCCGTTAATGACTTCTGCACTAGTCTCTGATGCTCTTTGAGAACCGTCAGGCATGAATTGGCCTGAAAAGTCTCGACCCGCTTGAATATGGAATGTCGGGGCGACATAGCGATTACCGTCTCCTTGGCGCCATGCGGTGTGCAGCAGAACTTTGAACCCCGCATGATTTTTCAATTTTCGAACTTGAGGGTTAAGCTTGTATGAAGACGCTGGCAGCAGCGAGACTCCTTTTTGAGCGCGGTAGCCAGTATCATTCAAGTTTCCGACTCTCTTCATTGAAATCTCAGGGACTGCGTTTGGCCAAGATTCAGCAGTCTGTTCTGGATTAACCGCGCGCTTAAAAATGATCACTTCTATATCAAACTGGCGTTTTGCCCAAGATGGCATAGCGACAACCAGAAGTAGCAGTGGGATCAACTTTTTCATTACAACTCCATCGTAAGGTGGTTACACCTTGGAAAATTAGTTAAGCCTGAGTTGATCAGGCTTGTGGTAATAGGTTTTGTTGGAACTCTCCCAACATGTCACCAACAAATTGAATTCTCTTACGCCTGTCAACCAATGGTACCGTAAACTTGAACTTAGTTGGGCCTTCCATTGCGAATTTTTGTGGTTGAGATTGCAATAGTTTAACCAAATAGGCCGGATTTATGTCAGCGTCAGGATAGAACTCAATGAATCCACCTTTGTCATGTGCTTCGATTTTCTTTACTTTAATGGCGCCCGCTTCAAGCTTTATTTCTGATACAGATAGAAGGTTTTTGGTTGCATCTGGTAAAAGCCCAAAGCGATCGATCAGTTCGATTTTGAGCTCGTCCAGCTCGGTCTTGTCTGATACGCTGGCGATTTGCTTGTACATGGATAGGCGAGTGTTGATGTCCGGAATGTAATCATCAGGCAGTAGAGCGGGTAAGCGCATCTCGACTTCTGTTTGCTCTCTGAGTAGTTCGTCTAGAGAAGGCTCTTTGCCTTCCTTCAGTGCCTCGACGGCTTGCTCAAGCATTTCCATGTACAAAGTAAACCCAACTGACTGAATTTGCCCGCTTTGCTCGTCACCGAGAAGCTCTCCCGCCCCACGAATTTCAAGGTCGTGAGTCGCAAGAGTAAAGCCTGCACCTAAATCTTCCAATGAAGCAATGGCATCAAGGCGCTTAATAGCATCTTTCGTGATGGCTTTTGGATGAGGTGTTAGCAGGTAAGCGTATGCCTGATGATGAGAACGTCCTACGCGACCGCGTAACTGGTGCAACTGAGCAAGACCGAGGTTATCCGCTCTGTCCATAATGATGGTATTAGCGGTTGGCACATCGATACCTGTTTCGATGATAGTGGTACACACCAGTAAGTTAAAGCGCTGGTGGTAAAAGTCATTCATGATACGTTCGAGTTCTCTCTCGCGCATTTGGCCGTGGGCTACGGTCACACGAGCCTCTGGAATGAGCTTCTCCAGATCGGCAGCAACTTTCTCTATGGTCTCAACTTGATTGTGCAAGAAGTAAACCTGACCACCGCGCATAACTTCACGTAATACAGCCTCTCGCACGACTGCATCATCACTCTGTCTGACAAAGGTTTTGATTGCGAGACGTCTTGCTGGTGGAGTGGCGATGATCGATAAGTCGCGCATACCACTCATCGCCATATTTAGAGTTCGTGGGATTGGCGTTGCGGTGAGCGTTAAAATATCGACATCAGTGCGCATTGCCTTCATTTTCTCTTTTTGCCGGACCCCAAACCGGTGTTCTTCATCGACAATTAGCAGGCCAAGGTCTTTGAACTTGATGTCATTAGACAAGAGTTTGTGTGTACCGACGACTAGGTCGACTTTGCCATCTTCAATATCTTGTAATATTTGCTTTTGTTCCTTGGCTGTTTTGAAGCGTGAGAGTACTTCAACGCGAATGGGTAGATTAGCAAAACGGTCTCTGAAGTTTTCGAAATGTTGCTGAGCGAGTAAAGTCGTCGGCACTAGTACTGCGACTTGCTTGCCATTGTCTGTGGCAAGAAACGCAGCACGCATCGCGACTTCTGTTTTACCAAAGCCCACATCACCACATACCAAACGATCCATCGCTTTAGCCTGACACATGTCAGACATAACGGCGTTGATCGCCATTGACTGGTCATCTGTCTCTTCAAATGGGAAGCCAGCTTTGAATGTTGCGTACTGCTCGCGATCAAGGTCGAATTTATAACCTGGCTTAAGTTCTCGTTTAGCGTAAACATCGAGCAGCTCTGCGGCGACATCTCGTACTTTTTCTGCCGCTTTGCGACGTGCTTTCGCCCAAGCTTCTCCACCAAGTTTATGCAATGGTGCGGATTCTTCTGCACCACCTGAGTAACGGCTGATGAGGTTCAATGCCGCAACCGGAACATAGAGCTTAGCGTCATTCTGGTATTCTAGCGTGACGTATTCGGTAGTCATCCCACCGGCTTCCAACGTTTGCAGGCCGATATAGCGGCCAATACCGTGATCGATGTGAACGACAGGCTGGCCGGGTTTAAGCTCAGCAAGGTTGCGTATCACGGCATCGCTATTGGTGACTTTACGATCTTTACGACGACGCTGAATAACTCGGTCGCCAAGTAAGTCACTTTCGCAGATCAAAGCTACCTGATTGTCACCAAAAAGGAATCCGTGCTCTGAAGCACCAAGTACTAAGGTAAATTTATCGCTGCTTTGTGTCGCTGCAGAGAAACTTATGTGTTCAATTGGGCGAAGCTTAATACTTTGAAGAAGCTCAAGTAAGGCTTCACGGCGGCCTTCAGACTCGACTGAGAAAACGACTTTGCCATTAAAGTTTTCGCTAAACTGGCGAAGCGCCGACATGGGTTCCTTGCTTTGGTGCTGAACAGCCAACTCTGGCAGAGGTTGAACGACTGGGTTAGTACGCCCTAGTTTTTCTGTCACCGAATCAGCAGAAAGTTGCACCTGAGGCAGTGATTTAAAATGACGGAATAGCTCGTCTTTTTTCAACCATAATTCTTCTGGCGGCAATAGAGGCCTGAGTGGATCCACTTTGCGTTGGTCGTAACGATAGTCGACATCGGTGAGAAAATGATCGATGGCGCCTTCTAAGTCACCAATTGTAATTAATTGGCTGTTATCGGCAATGTAGTCGAACAAGGTTTCGGTGCAATCGAAAAATAACGGTTGCCAGTACTCGATGCCTGCAGGCCACGTACCTTTAGAAACCTGCATGTAGATTGATTCGGGTTCTCGTCTCGTTTCAAACCGTTGACGCCAGCGGATACGAAAATCTTCAATAGCGCTGTCTGTGGTTGGAAATTCATGGGCGGGTAGTAGGCGAATATCTTCAACGTCTTCAATAGAGCGTTGGTTTTCTGGATCAAAAGTACGAATCGTATCGATCTCGTCATCAAAAAAGTCGATTCGGAATGGGTCATTTGCCCCCATTGGAAAGAGATCAAGAATCGAACCGCGGCTGGCGTATTCGCCCGGGCCAAACACTTGATCGACGTGTCGATAGCCGGATTTTTCTAATTGAATACGCAATTTTTCGAGTGAATACTGGTCGCCCACTTTGACCATTAATGTGTGTTGCAGTAAGAATTCTCTTGGAGACTGTCTTTGCAACAGGGTATTCACTGGAATGATGGTAATACCACTGGATTGAGTCGGTAGCTGATACAAGCGAGCAATTCGGTCAGAAATGATTTCCTGATGCGGAGAAAAATTGTCGTAGGGTAACGTTTCCCAGTCGGGAAACAGCGATACGTCTTGATCCGTAAATTGCTCGACTTCTTGAAGCAGCTTTAGCGCTGTTTGAGGGTCAGCGACAGCGACGAGTGTGTGGCTGGTATGTTGATTAGCAAGTTCAGCAATTGCAAGTGCCAAACTGGCTCCTTGCAGGTTACCGACCTGTTTCTTGTCTCCGGAACCCGTTGGGTTAGCCAGATTTAAAAGCGATGTAATAGGCATAATGAAACTATTGTTTGTCGCGTTGTAATGAACGCTGACGAAGTAATTTTTGTTGCTGATAGAGAGCGGCTTTAATCAGAAGATCCTCGTCCTGATCGCGCAATAGGTCGTACTTTAAGGTAACAATGTATCGATCATCTTTCAGATCACAGTTTTCAACGTGACCGTAGCAGTAGATAGCTGCAGGGGGATGATCCATAAACATTTTTACACGTGCTTTTGCATTCAATGGAAGTTTTCCTTCAGCAACGTAGCTAAATTTACTAGCGCCAAAAGAGAGGGTTTGATGTCGGTATTTCTCATCATCTTGCTGCGACAGCATAAAAGTCAGTAGTAAATTGAGTTTTGCGTTTTGAGTGTCCAGTAACTCAATAACATGCCGGAAGTCATTATTCTTTAACTCAGTCCTGGCGTTGTCATTGAGAAGATCGAGGTGGCTAAACTCACTGGCGACTAAAAAAGGGGCTGGAATTTCTCCTTCAAACTGTTCAAAACTTGGCAATGCTTCATCTTGAGCCAGCGGCTCTACGTTGACGGTCATTTTGTGGTGAACAGTGAAGTATTCTTGATCAGACATGCGAAAATTCCTTTAAATTATCCTTTGATTATCGCCATAAGAAGCAACTAATCAAGGTATGTCATTGTTTAACACACATTTTGACGTCTAATTAGCAATTAGGGACTACAACCCACAGCTATAAATCGTTACAGTATCGCCTATCAAACGTTATTGGTTTTATATATGTACCATCCGATTTCCACTTTTATCGGTTTGCGCTACCTACGCGGTCGTTCCGGTGATAGGTTCAGCCGTTTTGTCTCTTATATGTCTACCGCAGGTATCACAATTGGTGTGATGTCTTTGGTTACTGTGCTATCTGTCATGAATGGCTTTGAAGCACAGCTAAAAGGTCGAATTCTTGGTGTTTTACCACAGGCCATTGTTTCAGAGGCGGATGGTAAAACACTTTATACCGATCAAGCGCCTGATTTCGCTGTGGCACTATCGACAGCCGCGTCCCCACAGCCCATCGTTCAAAGTGAAGCTGTGATTCAAAGCTCGGACAATCTGTCTGCTGGTTTGCTAATCGGTATCACGCCTAGTGACAAAGACCCGATCCAGTCGCATTTGATTGCAGGTCGATTATCTTCCTTACAGTCTGGTAAGTATCAGGTGTTCATTGGCCATACTTTGGCTAGAGCAATGGATGTCTCGCTCGGCGATAAGGTACGTTTAATGGTCACTAATGCAAGTCAATTTACGCCACTTGGTCGAATTCCGAGCCAGCGGATTTTTACGGTAGCTGGAATTTACAACACAGGCTCCGATGTTGATGGTCAACTTATGTTAACTCATATTGACGATGCAGCGCGTTTACTGCGTTTCAAGCAGGACACCATCACTGGTTGGCGTTTGTTTTTCGATGATCCGTTTGTGGTGGCGGAGCTGAGTAAGCAGCCATTATCTGAAGGTTGGCAATGGCAAGACTGGAGAGATCAACGAGGTGAATTGTTTCAAGCTGTTCGAATGGAAAAAAATATGATGGGCTTGATGTTAGGGTTAATTATTGGTGTTGCTGCCTTCAACATTATTTCCGCTTTGATTATGGTCGTGATGGAAAAACAGTCTGAAGTAGCGATTTTAAAAACTCAGGGAATGAAAGATAGACAAGTTCTGGCGATATTCATGGTTCAAGGGGCCAGTAGTGGTGTGATAGGCGCCCTATTTGGTGGTGTGTTAGGCGTGCTACTGGCGAGCAATATCAACGCACTACTTGAAAGTGCGGGCATTGCTTTGTTTGCTGTTGGCGGTGAACTACCGATTGTGATAAACCCTGCCCAAATCAGTATCGTGGTTGCTCTGGCTGTCTTACTCAGCCTACTAGCCACACTTTTCCCTGCTTATCGTGCATCTTCCGTAAAACCAGCTGAGGCTTTGAGATATGAGTAACCTGCTTCAATGTCATAATATATGTAAAACATACCGCGAGGGTTCTCTTGATACTCAAGTACTTAAAGGGGTGAGTTTCGAACTGAAAAAAGGAGAGTTGGTATCGATTATTGGTTCTTCAGGATCAGGAAAGAGCACTTTGCTCCACATTTTAGGAGCGTTAGATGATACCACTCAGGGTGAAGTAACTTTCCTTGGCCAACATCTCTCTCATCTGAGTTCGAATAAACAAGCTAAGCTTCGCAACCAACATTTGGGTTTTGTTTATCAGTTTCATCACCTTTTGGCAGACTTCAGTGCCTTAGAGAACGTTGCCATGCCGCTACTTATTGGCGGAACTAAAGTAGCTAAGGCGAAAGAAGCAGCAAAAGCGCTTCTGGATAAAGTTGGCTTGAGTCATCGTATTGATCATCGTCCGTCTGAGCTGTCTGGTGGTGAACGTCAACGTGTGGCTATTGCCCGCGCATTAGTGAACAACCCAGACTTAGTGCTAGCCGATGAGCCAACCGGCAATTTAGACCATAAGACTGCATTGGCCATCTACGACTTGATGCGCGAGCTCAATGAACAGTATGGAACCGCGTTTTTGGTGGTTACGCATGATGGAGAATTGGCGAGCAAAATGGATCGCCAACTGCATATGCAAGATGGTCTGTTGTTAAACGTTGAGGAGGCGTAATTTGTTCTCTTCACTCTCTCTATTTATTGGTGGCCGTTTTAGCCGTGCTAAGCAGCGCAATAAAATGGTGTCGTTCATCTCACTGTCTTCCACGATTGGTATTGCAGTCGGAGTGGCGGTGATCATCATTGGCCTGTCGGCAATGAATGGATTCGAACGTGAACTCAAAGATCGTGTTCTGTCAGTGGTTGCCCATGGTGAGTTTGAGGGCGTTCGTGGACCACTGGAGGATTGGCAGTCTGTCGTTGAGCAAGCTGAAAAGCACCCACAAGTGGAAGCGGCAGCCCCATATGTAAAGATGACAGCGTTAGCTGAGAAAGGTTCGCAGCTTAAAGCGTTGGAAATCCGGGGTATTGAGCCAAAGCAAGAGTCAACGGTCTCCAATATGAGCCAATACATTGATGCAGATGTGTGGAAGCAGTTTAAAGCTGGTAAACAGCAGGCCATCTTAGGTCAAGGGGTTGCAGAGGTATTAGGCGTGTCTCAAGGGGATTATATCACCCTGATGATCCCAACGGCGGGGTCGACGACGAAGGTTCAGGCACCTAAACGTGTTCGTGTTAGAGTTGCTGGCCTGTTGAAGCTCAATGGACAGATTGACCATAACCTTGCTTTGGTTCCTCTGAAAGATGCTCAGCAATACGCAAAGTTAGGCGAAGCTGTTACGGGTGTATCGTTGAGAGTCTCTGATGTTTTGAATGCGACACAAATTGTGCGAGAAGCTGGTAATACACTCAATGTGTATGTCTATTTACGCAGTTGGCAGCAAAATTATGGTTTCTTGTATCGAGATATACAGCTCGTCAGAACAATTATGTATTTGGTGATGGTGCTGGTGATTGGTGTTGCTAGCTTCAATATTGTGTCGACGTTGATGATGGCAGTGAAAGATCGTGCATCGGAAATTGCCATACTGAGGACGATGGGGGGAACCGATCGACTTATTCGACGGATTTTTGTCTGGCAAGGCGTTTTTTCAGGTGTATTGGGCAGTGTTGTGGGTAGTGTTGTGGGGGTTTTGATTGCTGCAAACCTTACTCAGCTCATCAAAGGACTAGAGAGCTTAATTGGTCATCAGTTTTTATCAGGGGATATTTACTTTGTTGATTTCCTTCCTTCGCAGATCAATCTTTCCGATGTTGCATTGGTCTCAGGAACGGCGATCATATTAAGCTTATTAGCTACTTGGTATCCTGCATCGCGAGCGAGTAAACTCAATCCTGCCACTGTACTCAGCGCGAAATAAAAGTATTTAAATATTCAATAAAAAAGGACCGTTTCGGTCCTTTTTCACTATGAGTCGACATGACAGTTACACAGCCTAGTCAGTCTTCCCGAAATCTTATTCACGCAACATTTACTTTTTAAGTAATCCGCCTAATCTAATTTTTCGTTGTTGCCAACTGCGGACAACAGAATATCTCCATAAAGCTTTGATTCCAAAATAGCCGGCAATTGCAGATACCAGGCCGCAAATCATGCAGCCAAGTAGAAAGGGAGGGCCTATAGTGCTCATTTGGTGAAGAATAAATTCCCATGACAACTCAAAATGAAAGGGTTGAGGAGGAATGTGCATAACCCAAGCCCCTACTTTATAAGCAAAATAGAACAGCACTGGCATAGTGATAGGATTACTTACCCAAACTAAAGCTACCGACAGAGGGAGATTAACGCCGCAAAGAATGGCTAAGCCAGCAGACATGATCATTTGGCTGGGTAACGGGACGAAAGCCATAAACAGGCCAACAGCAAATGCCCCAGACGCGGAACGGCGGTTGAGGCACCATAGATTGGGGTTGTATAGCACATTGCCAAAAACTTTGAGTGCTTTCTGACGCTTTATTACTTCATGGTCAGGCATAAAGCGTTTGATGAATTTTCTTGGCATAGGGAAATATGACTCTCTACTTAAATTACTGGACGCTTATCTCGTTCTCATTCCTTATATCAACCGCTCAGTTCTGGTGGTACATGCCATCATGGGAGTGGTTGTTTCCCTGTTTATTGGCCTTGATACTCAGTATAAGGTCAAAATCGCTAAGGTGGTGTATTGGTCCTGTGTTCGCATGCCTGATAATCGTCATACACAGTCACCTTTTACGCCATCAGCGGGCAATGCTTTTCCAAGCAGGTCAGGATATTACCATAAATGCTGAGGTTGACAGCTTTTTTAAGCAAATAAGTCACGGGTTTCAAGGTGAAGCCGTGGTGAGATCAATCAATGGTGAAGAATTGCCCACTTTTGCCCAGCCGCGAATATGGCTTGTCTCTCCTATTTTGCTTTCTCCCGGAGATCAGGTTGGGGCGAGAGTCAGGCTTAAGCCTATTGTGGGTGTGCTCAATGATGTGGGCTTTGATGTCGAAAAGTACGCACTTCAGCGGCGTGTAGTCGGTAGAGCTAACGTGGCAATCAAAACACCCTACCGGGTTCGTCATTCTGGTTCTATGCGCTACGAGTTGTACCAGAAAGTGTCTAAATCCGTGGAGTCTCTGCCGAGTAAAGGTTTGATTTTAGCACTGACATTTGGCGTACGAGATAGCCTATCACTCGAACTGAAAGAGCAGCTCAAAGCGAGTGGCCTGAGTCATCTTATCGCGATATCAGGTCTGCATATTGGCATTGTTTTTTTTCTTGGTTGGTGCCTAGGAAAACTATTCCTCAGGCTTTTCCCTAATGCATTTACCGTTCCGTTCGTTATCGCGATAATATGCGCTTGTTGCTACGCTTGGTTAGCGGGGTTTTCTGTCCCGACTCAGCGAGCATGGTGGACATGCTGTCTAGCCGCGTTGTTGACGATCTCTTTTAAACACCTCCCTGCAAGCTATAAATGGCTTCTTATCCTATCTTGGCTTTTACTGTTGGATCCGTTTACTGCCGCTTCTTCAGGTCTTTGGCTATCTATGTGGGCTGTTGCGATCATTTTGATGTTTTCATCATTGCAAAGTCGGTCATCGTCAGCTTGGGTACATGTCCTTAAACTGCAACTGGCTCTGGTTATAGGGATGACACCGATAGTCGCCATAGTATTTCAGGGCCTGAGTGTTGCCAGTTTTGTATACAACCTTATTTTTGTACCTTGGTTTAGCTTTGTCGTTGTGCCGTTAAGTTTATTGGCGTTGATGGCAGATACTATGTTGAATGTATCAGTACTTTGGCATTGGGTTGATATCACTATCGCCCCCGTTATTTATGTACTGCCTTTTTCTGGCACTAGTTGGCTTCCATTAAGCCACTCCCTAGTCATCTTTTCCGTCGCGGGGTTGTTGTTGCTGTTGTCCTCTACTGTGCTTAGTCGCTACGGGAAAGCCTTATTTGTATTGTGCGCGCTGGTGTACTTCGTTGATTGGAAAGATAAGCCCTTGTGGCAGGCCTTTGTTTTAGATGTAGGTCATGGCCTAGCCATTATCGTAAAGCAAGGTTCGCAAGCTTTCATCTATGATACTGGAATAGCCTGGCAGGGGGGGAGTATTGCTGCCCAGGTGATTACGCCTTTTCTTCGGTATCACGGTGTGAGTAAGCTAGACATGCTAGTGATATCTCATACCGATGGTGATCATGCAGGTGGCCTAGAGATGTTGTTGCGTGACTGGCAACCAGAACGTCTAATGGCTAGCCAAAAACTGACTCGAGCTCAAATGTGTTCAAAAGGAAATGCCCTCATGTGGGGCCAGTTAACATTAGAGTTTTTGTGGCCAGTTGAATCGGTACGCCGGGCTTACAACCCTCATTCGTGCGTAGTGAGAGTGTCGCATCCGGAATACAAGCAATCGATTTTGTTGCCTGGAGATATTGAGGCGATTGTTGAATGGCTTCTTGTAAGGGAGCCCAAAGCTCTTCGCAGTGACATTTTGATTGTTCCACATCACGGTAGTAAAACGTCATCCACGCCTAGGTTTATTGAAGTGGTGAGCCCTAAGGTTGCCATCGCTTCATCGGCATTAAATGGGAAGTGGCGATTGCCCGATCCCAATGTGATGACACGTTATACCGGTCGAGGCGTGCAATGGTTTGATACGGGAGAAGACGGTCAAGTTAGTATTAGTTTCTATGCAAACCATTGGAAAATTGATGCCATGAGAGAGTGGAAAGGGCTGGCTTGGTATAGGCAGATGCTACGGAAGGGAGTAGAATAGTGCGATTATTGTAAGAAAAAATAAGCAGTTCTATGTCTCTTAATCAAGATGAAACAACCTTGCAGACTTTCAAGCGTCTCTGGACCTATGTTCGTCTTTACAAAGCTGGTCTCGCTGTTGCCGTCGTTGCTCTCATTATTAATGCGGTTGCCGATACATACATGGTGTCGCTACTCAAACCTTTGCTTGATGAAGGCTTTGGGGATAGCGAATCTAATTTTCTTCGCGTTTTGCCTTTCATTGTGTTTGGCATGATGGTTGTTAGAGGGTTGAGTGGATTTGTTTCTTCCTATTGTTTGAGTTGGGTGTCAGGTAACGTTGTGATGCTGATGCGTCGACGTATTTTTAGCCAATTCATGCACATGCCAGTTTCCTATTTTGATAAAGAATCCACAGGTGGGTTGCTGTCTAGGATTACTTACGATTCGGAACAGGTAGCGGGTGCGACCAGTCGTGCATTGGTGAGTATTGTACGCGAAGGCGCAAGTATTATTGGTCTACTCGTTCTGATGTTCTGGCACAGTTGGCAGCTTTCATTAGTCCTTTTCATCGTAGCACCTTTAGTGGCTTGGGCAATTGGGGTTGTGTCGAAGCGTTTCCGCAAGATCTCTAAGAGTATGCAGGATACTATGGGGCATGTGACTGCCTCTGCCGAGCAAATGCTAAAAGGGCACAAAGTCGTACTAAGCTATGGCGGTCAGAACGTTGAACGTCAGCGTTTTGATGACGTGAGCAACCAGATGCGTCAGCAGTCGATGAAGTTAGTTGCTGCACAAGCTATTGCTAACCCAGTGATTCAGATCATCGCTTCTATCGCTTTAGTTGTGGTGCTGTTCTTGGCGAGTGTGGACTCAATCAAAGAACATTTAACACCCGGTACCTTTACTGTTGTGTTCTCTGCGATGTTTGGCCTATTACGTCCATTGAAAGCGCTGACTAACGTTACGTCTGAGTTTCAGCGTGGTATGGCGGCAAGTCAGACTTTGTTTGCGCTAATGGACCTAGAAACCGAGCAAGATAACGGTAAGTACGAAGCGAAGGCTGTTCGCGGTGACGTTGTCGTTAAAGACGTCACATTTACCTATCAAGATAAAGAATCACCAGCGCTGCGTAATGTCAGCTTTGATATACCTAGAGGGAAGACAGTTGCGCTTGTCGGTCGTTCGGGTTCGGGTAAAAGTACGATAGCCAATCTATTTACTCGATTCTACGACGTTGATTCAGGTAGCATCGAGCTTGATGGACACGATGTGCGTGACTACAAACTGACCAATCTTCGCAGTCATTTCGCTTTGGTGTCGCAAAATGTCCACCTATTTAACGATACCATTGCCAATAATATCGCCTATGCCGCTACGGATGAATACAGCCGAGAGCAGATTGAAAAAGCCGCTCGGTTGGCTTATGCGATGGACTTTATCGACAACATGGATCAAGGCCTAGATACTGTTATTGGCGAAAATGGCACCAGCTTATCTGGAGGTCAGCGCCAACGAATCGCTATCGCCCGCGCTTTACTGCGAGACGCGCCAGTTTTGATTCTGGATGAGGCAACGTCTGCACTCGATACCGAATCTGAAAAAGCGATTCAATCTGCTTTGGATGAATTACAGAAAAATAAAACGGTACTCGTTATTGCGCACAGGCTATCGACGATTGAAAGCGCCGATGAAATTTTGGTGGTTGATGAAGGTGAAATCGTTGAGCGTGGGGACCACAGCACTTTGATTGAGAAAAATGGTGCCTATGCACAGTTGCACCGAATACAGTTTGGTGCTTAAGCTGTGATTGAAAAAATCTGGTTTGAAAATCATCCTCTACGCTATGCTCTGTGGCCACTACTGTGGCCGCTTAGTTTGGCGTTTGGAATGATCAGTCGTTCAAGACGGCGAGCATTCATGTCTGGTAGCAAAGCCAGTTACCAAGCACCTGTCCCCGTTATTGTGGTCGGAAATATTACGGCGGGCGGTAATGGAAAGACTCCTGTCGTCATTTGGCTGGTGGAGCAACTACAATCCCTGGGGTACAAGCCAGGTGTGGTGTCTCGTGGATATGGTGCCAAAGCGCCGAGCTATCCACTCATTGTTGAAGAACACACGCCGACCAAGCATTGTGGTGATGAGCCCAAGTTGATTTTCAAACGTACACAAGCACCCGTTTCGGTGTCTCCGGTACGCAGTGATGCTGTCAAAGCCTTGTTACCTCTTGGCGTTGACATTGTTATTACCGATGACGGCCTACAGCACTATGCACTCCGAAGAGACATTGAAATCGTCGTGGTGGACGGTAACCGTCGCTTTGGTAGTGAAAAATTGATACCACTTGGGCCCTTACGTGAGGCGCCCAGTCGGTTGAACGAGGTCGATTTCATCATAACTAACGGTGGACGAGCTCACGAGAATGAAGCGGCTATGACTTTGACACCTAGCTTGGCAGTGAATCTAAAAACCAGAGACAAAACTCCAGTTAGTGAGCTTGAACAGCTGGTGGCGATGGCGGGTATTGGTCATCCACCAAGGTTTTTTAAGACATTGGAAAAACTTGGCGCGAGAACAGTCGTCACTCAAGGTTTTCCCGATCATAAAGACTTTGAACCGTCAGAGTTGCAAACCTTGGCTAGCCGTGGACAACATCTGATTATGACAGAAAAAGATGCAGTAAAATGTGCGAGTTATGCAGAAGAAAATTGGTGGTACTTACCAGTAACTGCTAGCTTTAGTCCCGAAGATGAGACGCGCATTTTAAGTAAGATTAAAGAGGTTAAAGAAAAATATGGACCACCGACTGCTTGAGATCGTCGCTTGCCCAGTATGTAAAGGTAAGCTTACCTTCGATAAAGATAAACAAGAGCTGATCTGTAAGTTGGATCGTCTCGCCTACCCGATTAAAGAGGGCATTCCGGTTCTCCTCGAGCCTGAAGCGCGCCACATGAGTATGGAAGAGGGACGATAATGGCCTTTACCGTCGTTATACCTGCACGCTATCAGTCGACACGTTTGCCGGGTAAGCCACTCGCCGACATCAGTGGTAAACCAATGATTCAATGGGTCTACGAACAATCATTGCAGGCAGGCGCAGAGAAAGTGATTGTCGCAACCGATGATGAGCGTGTTGTGAATGCCGTCAAGAAGTTCGGTGGCGAGGTTTGTATGACCTCTGCTGACCATGATTCTGGTACAGAACGCTTAGCGGAAGTTGTCGAACTCATGGGCATTCCTGAAGATCATGTGATCGTTAATGTGCAGGGCGATGAGCCACTGATCCCGCCTGCGATTATTACGCAGGTCGCAAATAATCTAGCGAATAGCCAAGCTCCTATGGCAACGCTAGCGGTTGAAATATCTCATGAAGACGAGGTGTTCAACCCGAACGCGGTTAAAGTGCTGACAGATAAAGACGGTTATGCGATGTACTTTAGTCGAGCGACTATCCCTTGGGATCGAGACCATTTTGCCAATGGCGGTAAAGTGATTGCCCAACCATTGATGCGCCACATCGGTATCTATGCTTATCGCGCTGGATTTGTGAATACTTATATAAACTGGGCGCCAACGGCCTTAGAGAAAATCGAAAGATTAGAGCAACTTCGAGTGCTGTGGTACGGTGAAAAAATTCATGTTGAGGTGGCGGAGCAGGTTCCACCTGCTGGCGTTGATACACTAGAAGACTTAGAAGCAGTGAGAAAGCTCGTTGCCAATCAATAAAAAAGGCCCGTTAGGGCCTTTTTTATTGCTATATCTTGCCATCGTAGTCGTTGCGTTTTGGACATGTACCGAGAATCTCGCGTCGCCCTGACTCTTTAACTTCTTCTAAAATGACGTCGAATCCCCATAGTCGGTAGAGATGCTTCAGCACTTCGTCGTAGCTATTATCGAGCGGAATACGATCATGTGGGACATATTGAAGAGTCAGTGAGCGGTCACCTCGCACATCAACATTAAACACTTGAATATTAGGTTCTAAACTACTGAGATTGTATTGACCAGCAAGCTTCTCTCTGATGCTCCGGTAACCGATATCATTGTGGATAGCCGTGACTTCGATATAGTTTTTCCTGTCGTCGTCAGTAATGGCAAAGAGTTTAAAGTCACGCATTAGCTTAGGAGAGAGGTACTGGCTGATGAAGCTTTCATCCTTAAAATTTTTCATCGCAAAATGAACGGCTTCCAACCAATCGGTGCCCGCTAGCTCTGGGAACCACTCTTTGTCTTCATCCGTCGGCTCTTCACAAATCCTACGAATATCACGGAACATTGCAAACCCAAGTGCATAAGGGTTGATGCCGCTGAAGTAAGGACTGTTGTAAGCAGGCTGCGCGACAACGCTCGTATGGCTGTGTAGAAACTCAAGAATGAAACGTTCGGTCACCAATCCTTCATCATACATATGGTTGAGGATGGTGTAGTGCCAAAATGTCGCCCAACCTTCGTTCATTACCTGAGTTTGTTTTTGAGGGTAGAAGTACTGACTGATTTTACGCACGATACGTACTATTTCTCGTTGCCATGACTCAAGCAGTGGCGCATGCTTTTCAATGAAATATAAAATATTTTCCTGAGGCTCAGAAGGGAAACGAACCTTTGCTTCTTCTTGTTCAACTTTACCTTTAGGGACGGTTCTCCATAGATCGTTCACTTGGGATTGGAGATAAGCTTCTCGTTCCTCCTGACGCATTTTCTCTTCTGCGATGGAGATCTTCTCCGGGCGTTTATATCGGTCTACGCCAAAGTTCATCAAAGCGTGGCAGGAATCCAGGAGCTCCTCCACCTCTTTGACGCCATATTTTTGCTCGCAATCTGCAATGTATTTTTTGGCAAACAATAGATAATCAATGATAGAGCTGGCGTCGGTCCAGGTTTGGAACAGATAATTGCCCTTAAAAAATGAGTTGTGACCATAACAGGCGTGTGCCATTACCAATGCCTGCATGGTGACCGTATTCTCTTCCATCAGGTATGCGATACAAGGGTCGGAATTAATAACGATCTCATAGGCTAAACCCATTTGACCGTGTTTGTAGCCTTGTTCGGTCTGAATAAACTTTTTGCCAAATGACCAGTGATTGTAATTGATTGGCATACCAATGCTTGAGTAGGCATCCATCATTTGTTCGGAAGTAATGACTTCGATCTGGTTTGGATAAGTATCTAAACGATAGAGCTCAGCCACTCGCTTGATTTCAATGTGATAACGTT
The DNA here is from genome assembly GCF_027587155.1 of Vibrio sp. T11.5. NCBI lineage: Bacteria > Pseudomonadati > Pseudomonadota > Gammaproteobacteria > Vibrionales > Vibrionaceae > Vibrio > Vibrio sp. T11.5. The sequence goes on along the minus strand of NZ_JAPPTP010000005.1, from coordinate 167,494 downwards.
CGAGAAGATCAAATGTCCAATCTGGGCCATCTGGCAGCGTCTTCTTCTTGGTTGCCTTTTTCGTTTTCGTTGCCATAGCAGCCTCCCTAAGCGGTTTCTTTTTTGAATAGCTCTCGGAATACTGGGAATATGTCTTCAACACTACGAATGTTTTTCATTGCGAAGTTGTCAAAGGCATCTTCCAGCTTCTCGTACTCATGCCATAGGGTCTGATGAGAGCGGCGAGTGATTTCGATGTAGGAGTAGTACTGACAATTGGGTAATAGGTTTTTGGTGAGTAACTCACGACAACGTGGAGAATCATCGGCCCAGTTATCGCCGTCGGACGCTTGCGCGGCATAAATATTCCATTCACCGACAGGATAGCGATCTTCAACGATTTCCTTCATTAGTTTTAGAGCGCTTGAAACGATAGTCCCGCCCGTTTCTTGTGAGTAGAAGAACTCATGTTCGTCTACTTCTTTTGCTTGAGTGTGATGGCGAATGAATACAACATCAACGTTCTCGTAAGTGCGAGTTAAGAATAAGTAGAGGAGTACGTAGAAACGCTTAGCGATATCTTTTGTTGCTTGATCCATCGACCCTGATACATCCATCAAACAAAACATGACAGCTTGACTGGATGGAATAGGGCGGCGTTCGTAGTTTTTAAATCTTAAGTCGAAGGTATCGATGAAGGGAACCGTGTCGATCTTTCTTCTAAGGTCCTTAATCTCCTTTTTGAGTCTTTTTTCTTCTAGTAGCTGAGCTGGCTCACTCATTTTTACTTGATCGAGCTCTTCTTCTAATTCTCTCAACATACGTTTTTTACCCGCGGTCATCGCTGTTCGACGTGCAAGAGATTGCTGTAGAGACTTTACAATGGCGATGTTAGCGGGCACACCTGCGGTTTGATAACCAGCGCGGTGAGTTTTCCACTCTGTAATTTTGTTGATTTGACTTTTTTCTAAATTCGGCAGCTCTAAGTCTTCGAACAGGATATCCAGATACTCATCTTTTGAAATCTGAAAAACAAATTCATCTTGGCCTTCGCCATCTGGGCTAGCGTCGCCTTCACCGGATCCGCCGCCTTGGCCTCCGCCTTTTGGACGTTCGATTTTATCACCAGTAATAAACTGATCGTTACCTGGGTGGACTCGCTCTTTCATCCCCCCTTTCCCTTGGTGAAAAATAGGCTCTTTGATGTCTTTATGAGGAATCGCGACATCCTCGCCCGTTTCTGTATTCGTGATTGAACGGCGATTGACTGCGTCTGCGACAGATTCTTTGATTTGTTCTTTGTGACGACGTAAGAAACGCTGACGGTTTACCGCGCTCTTATTCTTCCCGTTCAGTCGTCGGTCAATAAATTGCGCCATGAGTCACCCCTCTTGTGGTACATGCACTTATTAAGCGCATGCATCTTGTTCGCATCCAATCTCCTGCCAGAGATTCACTCTGGCAGGTAATTCATTGGCTTTCCTCTATCGTTCAGAGGAAGGTTGTCTTAGCTATTAAGATGATTTACGTACTCGTAAATACCATTCCGATAGCAGGCGGACTTGCTTCTCGGTATAGCCTTTCTCCATCATACGAGCGACAAAGTCGTCGTGTTTCTTCTGATCCTCAGAAGAGGTTTTCGCATTGAAGGAGATAACGGGTAATAGTTCTTCCGTATTTGAGAACATTTTCTTCTCAATCACAGTACGAAGCTTTTCATAACTAGTCCAAACTGGGTTTTGCCCGTTGTTATTAGCACGCGCACGAAGAACAAAGTTGACTATCTCATTACGAAAATCTTTAGGGTTACTGATGCCTGCTGTTTTTTCTATTTTCTCAAGTTCGTTGTTTAACGCTGAACGGTCAAATAGCTGGCCTGTCTCTGGGTCACGATATTCCTGATCTTGAATCCAGAAATCAGCGTACGTGACGTAGCGGTCAAAGATGTTTTGACCATATTCAGAGTAAGACTCAAGGTAAGCGGTTTGAATTTCTTTTCCGATGAACTCGACATAGCGCGGAACCAGATAACCCTTCAAAAATTCCAAATACTTCTCGGCGGTTTCCTGAGGGAACTGCTCACGTTCGATTTGTTGCTCAATAACGTAGAACAAGTGAACTGGGTTTGCTGCGACTTCGGTTTGATCGAAGTTGAAGACTCGAGACAAGATCTTAAACGCGAAACGGGTGGATAGACCCGACATACCTTCATCAACGCCAGCGAAATCTCGATACTCTTGGTAACTTTTCGCTTTAGGATCGGTATCTTTCAGAGTTTCACCGTCGTAAACGCGCATCTTGGAGAAGATAGATGAGTTTTCAGGTTCTTTAAGGCGCGATAGAATACTGAATTGAGACAGCAGCTCAAGCGTACTAGGAGAGCACGGTGCTTTTGCCAGTTCAGAGTGATCCAATAGTTTTTGGTAGATCTTCACTTCTTCTGCAACTCGCAAACAGTAAGGCACTTTGACGATGTAAACGCGATCGAGGAAGGCTTCATTGTTCTTGTTATTGCGGAAAGTTTGCCATTCTGACTCGTTTGAGTGAGCCAGTATCATACCATCGAAAGGCAAGGCTGAAAGGCCTTCGGTACCGTTGTAATTTCCTTCTTGAGTTGCGGTTAATAAAGGATGGAGCACTTTTATTGGTGCCTTAAACATCTCAACGAATTCCATCAAACCTTGGTTGGCACGGCACAGGGCACCGGAGTAGCTGTATGCATCTGGGTCGTCCTGAGAATAATGTTCAAGCTGACGAATATCGACTTTACCCACCAATGAGGAAATGTCTTGGTTGTTCTCATCTCCTGGTTCTGTTTTCGCAATGGCGACCTGATCCAAAATAGAAGGACGAACTTTCACGACTTTAAACTTAGTAATGTCGCCACCGAACTCATGGAGACGTTTGGCTGCCCATGGCGACATAATCGAACGTAAATAGCGCTTCTCGATGTCGTATTCTCGTTTGAGCAGTTCACCATCTTCACCGACGTCGAACAAGCAGAATGGATGGTCGTTTACTGGGCTTCGTTCACCGTTCGCAGAGAGCACGTAAATAGGCACTTGTTGCATAAGCGCCTTGAGCTTTTCAGCCAGCGAAGATTTACCGCCGCCCACAGGTCCAAGTAAATAAAGGATCTGTTTACGTTCTTCTAAACCTTGTGCTGCGTGTTTTAGGTAGGAAACGATTTGTTCAATCGCTTCTTCCATACCGTAGAAATCTTTGAAGGTTTCGTATCGGGAAATGACCCGATTTGAAAAAATTCGGCTTAAGCATGGATCTTGCGCAGTATCGATTAGCTCTGGTTCGCCGATAGCCATCAGCAAACGCTCTGCAGCATTAGCGTAAGCACTTTTATCATCTTTACATAGCGTCAAGAATTCCTGTAAAGATAATTCTTCATCCTTGGCAGCTTCGTAGCGCGCTTGGTAATGGTCGAAAATACTCATAATGAATTCCCCTCTGAACTTGTCTTTGTAGACAATCAACCCGCATAGAAAAAACAAATCCTTTCCTAGTTAAGACTAGTTGGTTTTTAGAATTCTGCTTAAAAAATATGTGTTTATTTGCAAATTGTGATGTTTGACCGATTGTCGGCTATTGGCTGAAATTGAGCGGCTCAAAGTGCAAATAAGTTGATATCTTCAGTATGAATGTGTTTTCTTACTGGTATAGTTAATGCTCATAAAAACAGGTGATTAATTGGTTAGAGAGATATTGTTTTAAGGTGTGTCATTCCATATAATATGTTCGGATGTCAATCCCTCCCATAACTTAGGTGCGAAAATTGAAAACCTCTTGGCTTAAACTTGTAATGACCACGGCTTTGCTCACCCCTCCGGTTGTTAATGCAAAGATTTCTCAATGGTCTTTGGGTGTCGCAGCTTCTTATTCCCCTGCTGTGTACAGAGATACGCCGTCTAATGAAACGGTGATCCCTTTAGTGGGTTATGAAGGTGAACACTTGTTTTTGCGTGGCTTTAATGCTGGCTATCGTTGGTTCCCCGCCGGTTCGCCACAAAACATCATCTTCCGCGTGGCTTATGACCCAAGAACGTTAAAACCGAGTGATTCTGATAACCGTGCTATCCAGCAAATGGACCAACGCAAAGCCACAGTTTTAGGCGGAGTCAGCTACCAGTTAATTACGTTAGCGGGCGTACTTGAGGCTACCGCTGGTACGGATCTAGCTGGCAGGCATAATGGTCTATACGCTGAAGCTGCTTGGCGGTTACCTTTTCGTCAAAAAGGGTGGGGAGTAACTCCTTCCATTGGATATGCGTACAACAGCGACAAAATCAATGACCATTTATACGGTGTCAGTGAGGCAGAAGCGGCACGAGCACAGATATATGACACGACTTTTAGGGCATTTGAAGCAGATTGGGATGGCCAGTATTTCATTGGTGTTTCTGCTTATGTGCATATTACGCCGAGTGTTCGATTTACGGGTGGAGTTCGCTATACCAACCTAGAAGGAGCGATTGAAAGCTCCCCACTTATTGAAAGTGGTGTGTCAACGTCCGCTAACATTGGTATCGCTTACGTATTTTGATGAAAGAGAGTAGGAGTAAAAAAGGGTTACTTTTGCGTAACCCTTTTTAGTGTTTTGCGTAATGGCTACGCATTGAAAATCTGTTTCAGTTCGGTGTTGCACAGATGGTATTGACGAGGGCAGGCACGCCAGGTGTTCAGCATACGTCGGTACTTCTCCAGCATTGGCATCTGGGCGTTAAAATGATGGTCAGCTTTGTCAAACTGTGGGTATAAACCTTCAGAGTCGACAAGGAATCGTACGTAATTAACATGCTGGGCTTCTGTGGCAATGTCGAATCCCAAGAACATCAGGCGGCGTTGATCGACGTCGGCTTGTTCCGTTTGAGATAGCATTTTGCACGACTCTTGCATTGCGTGGAACATTTCCATTATATCAATAATTTCTCGACACTCTGTTTCTTGTAAACAGCCAAACTCTTTATCTAGCTCTCGAATCTGAAGCCCGTAGCCGCGTTCAACGATCGTTTGTAAACGACGGTATTTTGCCGCATTTTCTGGGTCCATTTGAGACATCAAATAGTACTGGTTAGATAGGATCAAGCGCTGAGCGTTGGTCATTTCCATAGTGGCCTCACTAAAACAATCTAATACATCTTTAATGTGCTTAGGTTATCTTTTCATTACGCACTGAAACATGATCTCAACACATGTTTATCGTTAAAAATATAAAGAAATTTCAGTTTGAATAATCACTTCTTATGGTAGTGGTTATAGATGTAATCACGGTCGGAGAAAACGCGCAACCACTCCGGTTTGAACACCGCAAACATTGCCATCGTCATCCCGTTGAGCAAGCCTTCAGGGAAAGCCAGCAGAGGAATAAACACCATATAATTGTCGAATATGGTTAGCCAATCGTGGGTACCCTGAACAATATGGTAGATAGAGTTAATGGTGAGGTGAACACTGCCTGTAAAAGCCCCGTTGAAGAATCCGGCAATGAAGATGAATACAAAGATGTTCCTCGGTAAGTATTGATAACTCAGCAGAAAAACAGAGTAGCTGACTAATATAGGAATCAAGCAGGAGAAAAGAATGTATTCTGGCAATTGGCTGAAGGTTAACTGGCCAAAAGAGGCAAGCAATAACGAAACGACGATTGAAAGCGCGTAAGCACTTCGCCAGCCATACATTAACGTTGCGGACGTCAAGGCTAAAAAGTGGATGGATAAACCTTCTTTAACGCCTGCTTGTGCTGACCACAAAGCGAACAGAGCAAAGATAGCTGCAAATGTAAGGTGTTGAAAGCCTCGTTCTGCCATGAGTTTTGGAAGTAATACTCGCAATACGTCTTTCCATATAAAACTCATTGAGAGCAGTATAACGAGTAATGCGAAAAGTTCGGAAAGCAGCACAATAGCCTCTCAAAAAAATACCAACCTCGGTCCGGTTGGTATTTTTTCTGAAATGTTCGCCAGATGGTATCAATATTTTACATTTGAGTGATACCGCTCAAGGATCGAGACGATATTATCCATGGTTTCTTTCGACGGTGGATTGACGCCTTCCAGAGGATAATCCAGACCGAGCGCTTCCCATTTGTGGGCTCCCAACTTGTGATATGGTAACAGTTCAAGCTTTTCAATATTGTCCATATCTTTGATGAACTCGCCAAGCATATGCGCAGATTCATCATCATCAGTATATCCGGGTACTACGACGTAGCGAATCCAAGTCTTTTGTCCGATACGGTGCAAGTAGCGGGCAAAGTCTATGGTGCGTCGATTGGACACACCGATAAAGTCATGGTGAACCTCATCTTTCATGTGCTTTAGATCGAGCATCACCAGGTCTGTCGCCTCAAGCACTTCATCGATGACCTCAGTGTGTTTGCGAATGTAGCCATTTGTGTCGAGGCAAGTGTGGATACCTTCTGCTTTGGCAGAGCGAAAGAAATCGCGCACAAACTCGGGCTGTAGCATCGCTTCACCACCTGAACAAGTGACTCCACCGCCAGAAGCATTCATAAAGTGACGATAGCTTTTGGCTTCGTTAATGATTTCTTCAACGGTCACTTCCTTACCACCATGAGTGTCCCACGTATCGCGATTGTGACAATACATGCATCGCATTAAACATCCCTGCATAAAGACAATAAACCGAATTCCTGGGCCATCAACTGTTCCACAGGACTCGAAAGAATGGATACGACCGGTTGCTGACATGTGCACATCTCTAATTAGTGATTTGTTCGTTATTTTATTACAAAAAGTAGGGTTTAAATAGCATTTCAGGTTTTTATACTCAAGATTTTACTGACTAATAAAAAAAGCGCACATAGACTAAAATGTATGTTATAAAAATGTTGCCAAATAAGGTTTTTATAATAATTAATAAACAAACTGGCTAGGCAAGTTTTAGTTGCATCCGACTGATGTTTAAGGATTTCTTATGGATATGCTTGCGCTATCACAAAAACAGAAAGTCACACTGTTTTTAATTGTACTGACAATGGGATTTGTCATGCTCGCAGTGTTTACCTCTTCCAGACTCACTCAAATGAGTGAACAGTATCATTCCAGCGGTGATGTCTCTTCTGGTTCCATTTCAATTTATCAGACCCAAAGTAAAATTCTGACCTTGAGTAGCGAGTTGGACAACCTAGAGGGCGCTCAGGTTGCGAAGGCAAAACAAGATATCAGCGATATTGTAGAAGCGGTTACCAATGATGTTGCTTTTCTCAATGTTTTAAATCTAAAGAGTTATTCCACAGGATTGAAGCAAAGTATCGGAGACTTTCAAGCGGCAGTTAATCCTTGGTTAGAGCTCAAGCAAGAACTCGGTTTTAACATCGACGAGGGTAAGTTGGGGGAGTTAAAAAAGCTCGCTAATATTATCGAACAGAAAATTGCTGAAACTGGGATGGTGACGCTCAACTCTGATTTTCAGGCCATGGTTAAATCACAGCAGAATTATTTACTCCAACCGAACGAAGAAAATCTGAAACTGTTCAATCGTGCCATGGGGGCTTTTGAAAGTATGTCCAACGTTTATGCCATGTTGGATTTATATGAAAAAGAGATAGAGCAATACAAAGCGACATTCGTTCGAGTGAGTGAGCTTTCTAAGGAATTGGGTAGTGTTGAACAGCAGCTAATTTCAACCAAAATGCAGTTGACCCAACTGATTGCGGCAGTAACAAGCGAGCTGAGTGGAATCAGTTCTCAGTATCAGCTTTCTGCTGAGAAGTCCTCAGAGCAAACATTATGGTCCATCTTAGTCGCCTGTATTGTTCTGGCTGTGTTGACCATTGCCATTTTCATTATGCAGAGTACCTCCCTGTCGCGCTCTCTGAACAAGACTCGTGAGATTTTACACAATGTATCGGCTGGTGACTTGTCGAAACGTATGACATTGACGGCAAACCGCAATGACGAATTCAACCAATTGGCGCTCAGCATTAATGATAGTTGTGAAAATTTGGGTGAACTGGTCTCAGGTGTACAATCCAGCGGTCAGGCTTTGTCTGGAAATGCTGTCGAACTTAATCAAGGTCTCGACAGGTTGGCTCATCATCAGTCTGAAGTGTTGGGGCAGACTCAGGTATTAGCTTCAGCGACAGAAGAAGTGAGTGTGACGACACAAGAGGTGTCCAATTCACTGGAATTTGTATCAGAAATCAGCCGCTCCTCTACGGAATCGGCAGAGAAAGGGGCGCAAATTATTGGAGCTGCGATTGGTTCGCTTGAAGAGGTGAGTACCATACTCACATCTGCGGCGGGGCATATTCAGCAGTTGGAAGAAGCATCTTCGAAAGTTGACTCGGTGATGGATATTATTAATGGTATCGCCGAGCAAACCAACCTTTTGGCTTTGAATGCGGCGATTGAAGCGGCACGAGCAGGTGAGCAGGGGCGTGGATTTGCTGTCGTGGCAGATGAAGTCCGTAGTTTGGCGGTGAGAACCGTGGATGCAGTAGCAGAGATTTCTGAAACCATAGACACAATGAAGAAAGAAAGTTCTGAAGTTATCCAGTACATTGGTCAATCTGAAACATCGATGCGAACCGGGCAGGAAAAAGGTCATGAGGCGATGCAGGCGCTACGTACTATTACAGAAAAAGCCGATGAAGCTTCTCATCAGACTGATGTCATCTTTGCTTCCATCAAAGAGTTGGCAACGACCAGCCAATCAATGGCTGACAGCATGACTCAGATTTCGAGTGCCATGAAAGAACTAGAAGAAAACAATGAACAACTGCGTTCCATCAGTGAGGTAGTAGAACAAAGGGCTGGCAGCCTGAACAATGACTGCCAGAGGTTTACTATTTAGAAGAATGCATACAATGCGAGGCCACCCGTACCGTACATTGAATCTTTTGCTTCTTTGTAGTCAGGAGTTTTTGCTGTCGCCGTAATGGTCGCGCCAAAATGTTGGTTATACCAAGCAAAGCCAGCCACTGCGCTGGCTTGCTTTTCTTCTAGCGTCACATCATAGATACTCGGGTTTTCACCGTTGCGTTGAGCATAATCAACGACACCTGGCCGGTCCCCTTCAATGGTAATATCGTTAAATCGATAGCGAGCTTCAATACCCCCAAAGATAAACCAACCAGCTTGTGACGCCCCCAGCATACCTGCGCGGAATGGGTTTTCATTATCAATGTTTGCTGCTCCCATATTTCCTGCCAAGTCCTTGCCCCAACGGAGCATAAAGCCCGTTGAAACATCACTGCGGAAATTGCCGGCATTCACTTCAGAAACGTTTGAGATTTCCCAATCGGTATTAGCAATGGCTCGATCGCGCCAAAGATTGAAGTGACTAAGGTAGCCAAGGCTGCCGACAAATTCATCATCTACCTGATAGGCCCAACCGCGAGGTTCGTCGGAACCGGTAATACCGTGGACGATATCTTGTGCTTGATCGGCAAGTGAACTCTCACCTGTTGTACCCAATGTCAGATTGAAACGCTGTGCCTGCTGAGGATGAAGACTGATGTAGTTAAACTCAGCGTGCAGGTATCCTGCATAAGGCCTATCGTTGATTATTGGTTTGGTGGCCTCAATATCGGACGGTGTATACATTTTGTGGCCAAGTGTGAATTCGTATTTGTCTAGAGAAGCGCCCCCCCAGAATGATAAGCTCATTGGGTTGGTTAACCAGTTGGGAGTAATAGCGCCAGAGGTATAGGTGAGAAACAGTCCGTTGGTATAATCCTGATCGACACCAAATACGCCATCATTGTCAATTGAGAACGAGACAGTCGAACGCTCGGAAGCAACAGCAGTTGAGGCCAACAATATCAAGGGAAGAGTGCGTAATAGGTTCATTTAAATACATCATTTCTGAATGGAGTCTAGATATTACTCCATATCTTATTCATCAGAGAGCAAAGAAACAAAATTGAAATATAAATGTGGCTTGAGTCTAACTTTTGTTTTGCTTGGCAATAAAAAAGCCCCGCTCAATGAAGCGGGGCTTTCAAGTCAATCAAGCAATCTTATAGTGATTCGGTGAAAGTACGTGCGATAACGTCTTGCTGCTGTTCTGCCGTTAGAGAGTTAAAACGTACAGCGTAACCAGAAACACGAATAGTGAGCTGCGGGTATTTCTCTGGGTGCTTAACAGCGTCTTCTAGAGTATCGCGGTTAAGTACGTTGACGTTTAGATGCTGACCACCTTCGATACCTGCTTCGTGGTGGAAGTAACCATCCATCAGACCAGCAAGGTTAGCACGCTGTGAAGTCTCTTCTTTACCCAGTGCGTTTGGCACGATAGAGAAGGTATAAGAAATACCATCTTTCGCGTGAGCAAACGGCAATTTACCGACAGAGGTTAGAGACGCAACTGCCCCTTTTTCATCACGACCGTGCATTGGGTTTGCACCTGGAGCAAACGGAGCACCCGCGCGACGACCGTCTGGTGTATTACCTGTTTTCTTACCGTATACAACGTTAGATGTAATCGTAAGGATAGACTGAGTAGGAACAGCATCGCGGTAAGTGTTAAGCTTACGGATCTTGTTCATGAACACTTCTACTAGCTCACAAGCAATGTCATCTACACGAGCATCGTTGTTACCAAATTTAGGGTAATCGCCCTCGATTTCGAAGTCGATTGCAACACCATCTTCATCACGGATCGGTTTCACTTTCGCATGTTTAATTGCAGATAGTGAGTCAGCCGCAATAGATAGACCTGCAATACCACAAGCCATGGTGCGGTAAACGTCACGATCATGCAGAGCCATAAGCGCAGACTCGTAAGAGTACTTGTCGTGCATGAAGTGGATGCTGTTTAGGGCAGCAACATACTGCTTCGCTAGCCAATCCATGAAGTGGTCTAGGTTGTTCCACACTTCGTCGAAGTCTAGTACTTCTGAAGTGATCTTAGGCATTTCTGGACCAACTTGCATCTTCAGCTTCTCATCAACACCACCGTTGATTGCATAAAGCATAGTTTTCGCAAGGTTAGCACGAGCACCGAAGAACTGCATTTGCTTACCAACAACCATTGGAGATACACAACAAGCGATTGCGTAGTCGTCTGACTCCATGTCTGGGCGCATAAGATCGTCATTTTCGTACTGGATTGAAGAAGTATCGATAGAGACTTTCGCACAGAACTTCTTGAAGCCTTCTGGTAGCTGCTCAGACCATAGAACAGTGATGTTCGGCTCTGGAGAAGGACCCATAGTGTATAGAGAGTTTAGGAAACGGAAGTTAGTACGAGTCACTAGCGTACGACCGTCAAGACCCATACCACCCATAGATTCTGTTGCCCAAATTGGATCGCCAGAGAATAGGTCATCGTACTCAGGAGTACGTAGGAAACGAACCATACGCAGTTTCATTACGAAGTGGTCGATCATTTCCTGAGCTTGTTCTTCAGTGATCTTACCTGCAGCGATATCACGCTCGATGAAGATATCTAGGAACGTAGAAGTACGACCTAGAGACATAGCCGCGCCGTTTTGAGACTTAACAGCAGCTAGGTAACCGAAGTAAGTCCACTGGATAGCTTCTTGAGCAGTTTCAGCAGGACGAGAGATGTCACAACCGTATTTTTCAGCCATCACTTTCATTTGGCCAAGTGCACGGTGCTGCTCAGCGATTTCTTCACGAAGCTGCATAGTCATTTGAAGATCTTCGCCATTCTCAAATTTCTCTTGTAGAGAAGCGAATTGAGCTAGCTTGTCTTTAATTAGGAAGTCGATACCGTATAGAGCTACACGGCGGTAGTCACCAATGATACGACCACGACCGTACGCATCTGGAAGACCAGTCAGAACACCAGATTTACGACATTTTAGGATGTCTGGAGTGTAGATATCGAAAACACCCGCGTTGTGTGTTTTACGGTAATCTGTGTAGATTTCTTTGATCTTAGGATCAAGTTCACGACCGTAAACCTTGCAAGAACCTTCCACCATACGAATACCACCGTTAGGGATGATAGCGCGTTTTAGCGGGGCGTCAGTTTGAAGACCAACGATCGTTTCTAGATCTTTGTTGATGTAGCCTGCATCGTGAGCAGTGATGGTAGAGATAACTGAAGTATCAAAATCAACAGGTGCGTGAGTCGCGTTTTCCTGTTTAATACCTTCCATTACCTTTTCCCAAAGCTTATTCGTTGCTTCAGTACCTTCAGAAACAAGGAAAGATTCGTCGCCTTCATAAGGTGCATAGTTCTTTTGAATGAAATCACGAACGTTTACTTCGTTTTGCCAGTCACCCTCAGCAAAACCTTCCCAAGCTTTAGCAAATTGCTCTGCCATGACATACCTACCTTTTTAGTAGAAAAAACACGTACCTTTCTAACTATTGAGCTCGTTAGTTTTCCTTTTCAGGAGCGGTACACTCTTAATGAATAACAATATGTATAGTCTCTAAAATCGATTTCTGAGCGTGTTTTAAACTATAAATATTGCCACTAAGTTTTTGATGATTTCTTATTAACTTGGTTTCAAGGTTAAACTAAAAAAAAGTTGCAAACCTTAAACTAAATCAATAAATCCTCAATAAAGTTGATAAAAAGAGGGTGACATAGCTTGCCACCCACAAATTATTTTAATTTCTACAGCCAGGCTTTAATGCCGTATTGACCTTCAAGCATACCGACCGCCAACATAGCAATCAGACAAATAACCAATACGCCAACTGGAATGATGATTTTATCGACGAAAGACAAGCGAGATGCGCGTTCTTTATCACCAATCAAGCCATTATTATCCAGCAGCATGGTTAAGGCCCAAGCAAGTACGGGGTTAACGACAGCGGAACCAAAGATACAAATGCCAGCTGCTTGGGAATCTTTCGAGTCTTTCACCATCTGCATGCCGGCTTCAAGTAGAGGTAACGATACACCAACTAATAATGCGACACGCATGACAGGTGGCCACACTGCGATGTCCATAGGGAAACCAAGGATAGCGATGATCATCACTAATAGACCAAGAAGGATTGCACCGCCTGGGATAGGGCGCTTCGCAATTGCTGCCGGGATCATGTAAGTGCCCCATGATGAGGTAATATTACCGCCACCCACGGCAGTACCCACCATCTGACGAACAGAACACATGGTCATGGTGTCGTCCACGTCCATCAGTACTTTTTCCGTCTTCTTAGGATAGTTTAGTTCTTGGAAGATACGATGACCTAAGAAATCAGGTGACCACATGGCGACAGCGAGAATGGCGAAAGGTAGTGATGCAATAAAGTGCTCCATGTTTGGTAGCCCAAGCATCCAGCCTTCTTCAGTACTACCCCACCAGTAAACCGGGTTCAGGTTCGGTAAGCCTGTTTCTGTAACGAATTTAATGTCGAAGCCAGCCCCAAGCAGGAGTGCAATCGCTAAGCCTGTAAATGCACAAACGGGAATAGCAAGCCAACGTTTATTAACTTTTGCCAAGAACGCATAAAGCGCAATGGTGACGGCCAAGACAATCAGGCCTACATAACCCATGCTGCCCGCAGCAATTGTGTCTGATTGAAGACCTACAGCCCAAGCTTGGATCGAATTTATCTGACTCATCGTACCGGTGAGGCCTAAGAATATCAGCAATCCACCTGCAGTACCTTGTGATGTGAGGTTAACTAACTTGGAGCCACCTTTCAGGAAGCTGAGCAGTAGACCGAAAACACCGATCAGGATAGCCAAGGCAAGAGGGTGTGCGCCAGCTAATGCGATGGTGCCGATAAGAGGGATCATTGGCCCGTGGTTACCTGCGAGGTTTGCTTTCGGGTTGATAAAACCAGATGCCAATACACAGAATAGAAGGGCTGGGATGAGCATTTCTACTCGTGCTACCTCAATGGCGAAGTCTTTGCCTAGGTTGATGTGATCCCAAGCTGCGGTCAGGCCCTCAGCCCAAGACAGCATTACCGCGGAGTACATTGCGATAATGCCGATAGTCCCAGCTAGTGCGGGTACTAAGTCTTCGAGCTCGAAACGGAAGTCACGACCGGGTAAGTTTAAACCGAAGCGACGAGGCTTCATGATCTGAAGTTCATGATCTAGATAATCTGAACGGCTCTCAAATTCGGAAGCTGGACGGTGCAGCTCACGATAGCTCTTGTTTTCGATATCCGAATCAGAGTGCGACTTATTGACTGCGTCTGACATAGATTCCTCATAATTCTAAAAGTTAATGATTCTTCGAAGAGTCGCCGTTAGTTATTGTGGTTTGGCGATCTTATAAAAACCTGACTCAGCGTCCTGCATTTTGGTCCTTGAGCTATCGTCTGTAGAGCGTCTTTCACGTGCTTAAGCATAGACGATAGAAAAGACAAAAATTTGCTTATTGAGGCTTTTATCTTTGACGCGAGTGTAACTCGCCCCCCTAAAGGAGTGATTGATTTAGATCACTTTATGAAAGAATGTGAAAGAAAACTACACAGCTAAGGCCGTATAAGCGAGTCGTTGAAATATAAAGTGAAAATTATTTTCACATTGTGAGTTTTATAACTTCTGTTTGGAGGGACAAGCGAGATCGAATGGACACTATTGAGAGAATTGTTGAGATAGATCTGGTTTTTATAAAAATGTTAAATTGCTACATCGATAGATAATATGTTTGTTAAAATGATTTATGCGTATTATGGAGCGAATTACTCTATAAAATGAATGTTTAGTCATATAAAGTGGCTATATATCCCTAAATTGAAGGTTAATAATTTGTTGCATGTTAGTCTGGGGAGTGCTAGTTTGTAGCAAAATGTGGGTGGAACCCAGCAATTCGCCGGCGATAAAGCCGTTTGTTAAGTCGGCAATTATAATAAAAACAGGGAGTATTAGCGCATGAATGATGTACCGGCGCTGGACATTAAGGAACTGCACAAAACATTCGGACAAAATGAAGTCCTTAAAGGTATCTCGCTTGAGGCACACAAAGGTGATGTTATCTCCATTATTGGTTCATCAGGTTCAGGTAAAAGTACCTTCCTAAGATGTATCAACCTTCTTGAAACACCGACTGAAGGTGAAATTTGGGTTAATGGTGAGTTGATCCAAATGAAAAACAATCGCCTCGGTGAGGCCGTTCCTGCCAACGAAAGACAAGTACAGCGTATCCGTTCCAGACTTGCAATGGTATTCCAAGGTTTCAACCTCTGGTCTCATATGACGGTGCTTGAAAATGTTATAGAGGCCCCTGTGCATGTGTTAGGCGTACCAAAAGCTCAGGCTTTGGAAAACGCTGAATTGTTGCTCAAGAAAGTAGGACTTTATGAGCGTAAAGATTACTACCCAGGACACTTATCTGGTGGACAGCAACAACGTGCAGCGATTGCGCGTGCATTGGCTGTCGACCCCGAAGTTATGCTATTCGATGAGCCTACCTCTGCACTTGATCCTGAGTTGGTCGGTGAAGTGTTAGGTGTAATGCGAGATCTCGCTGAAGAAGGTCGAACTATGCTAGTTGTAACGCATGAAATGGCGTTTGCACGCGATGTTTCTAACCACGTCATGTTCTTGCACCAAGGTCTAGTGGAAGAGCAGGGAGACCCTGCTAAGCTCTTCACTAATCCGGACTCAGAACGTCTGCAGCAGTTCATCTCATCTATTTATTAAGCTTGCACTTAAACGAGTTAAAGACAGACACAATTTATAAGATAAAAATCACAATCACAGGAGTATGGAAATGAAAAAGTGGTTACTAGTTGCAGCTTTAGCTGCTACAGCAGCAACAGGTGTAGCTCAAGCGAAAGATTGGAAGACAGTTCGCTTTGGTATTGAAGGTGCATATCCTCCATTTAGCTGGACTGAAGCGGATGGTTCTCTTAAAGGCTTCGACGTAGACATGGCAAATGCTCTATGTAAGGAAATGCAGGTTAAGTGTAAGATTGTTGCACAAGACTGGGATGGCATTATCCCTTCTCTACTGGCGCGTAAGTATGATGCCATTATTGCAGCAATGTCTATTACTGAAGAGCGCAAGAAGAAAGTGGATTTCACGGGCAAATACGCTCTGATCCCTAACAAATTCATCGCGAAAAAAGGCGCAGGTCTAGATTTTGACAACCTAGATGGTAAAAAAATCGCGGTTCAACGTGCAACCACTCACGATAAGTACTTAACTGACAACTACGGTGACAAAGTTGAGATCGTACGTTACGGTTCTTTCGACGAGGCGTATCTTGATCTAGCAAGCGGTCGTGTTGCCGCTGTTCTTGGTGATGCATCTGCACTGGAAGAAGGCGTACTCAATAAAGCAGGTGGTGAAGCTTACGAATTTGTCGGCCCGTCACTAACGGATCCAAAATGGTTCGGTGAAGGTTTTGGTATCGCAGTGCGTAAGCAAGACAAAGATCTGACGAAGAAGCTAGACGCTGCCATCCTATCTCTACGTGAGAAAGGTGTTTACCAAGAGATTGCTGCTCAGTACTTCAACTACGACGTTTACGGTCAGTAAGTATCAGAAAGCGACCGCTGGTTCTAGTTCCTAGAAGTCGCCAGCGGTCGAATTATATCTATGGCTTGTTGATTGCTATTGAGTCAGTAAGCAAGCTTTGAGTTTAGGGATCAGGAACTCACCTATGCTAGATTTACAAGGATACGAAGCCTCTATATTTAAAGGGGCCATAGTGACCATAGAAGTAGCGCTACTTTCACTGCTGCTTGCGATGGTTTTAGGCATGCTGGGCGCATTGGCAAAGATGGCGCCATACCGCTGGGCACGCGCAATTGCAACCCTTTACACCACAGTGATCCGTGGTATTCCCGATTTAGTTTTAATGATGCTGATTTTCTTCGGCGGACAAATTCTTCTTAACAACAGCTTGTACGCCATCAATGAATCATTGAATGAGTGGTTTGCTTCAAGTGACCCAAATCATGAGTGGACGTCTTATCTACCAGATTACATTGATGTGAGCCCATTCATTGCAGGTGTTTTGACCATTGGCTTTATTTTCGGTGCCTATATGGCGGAAACGTTCCGTGGCGCAATTATGGCGGTAGATAAAGGTGAACTGGAGGCGGCCAAAGCATACGGTATGAGCCCAGTGTTGGCATTCCGACGTATATTATTGCCGCAGATGATTCGCCATGCACTGCCTGGTTTTGGTAACAACTGGTTGGTGCTGCTTAAGACGACTGCATTAGTTTCCATTATTGGTTTGGAAGATATGGTGCGTATGAGCTCTCTCGCTGCAGGTTCAACAAAAATGCCATTCACTTTCTATATGGCTGTAGCGATCATTTTCCTTTTCTTCACCAGCGTTTCAACAGGTCTACTCAAGCTAGTCGAACGCAAATTTAGTATTCATGCGAGGTAAGAAATGGACTTTTCACTGATTATCGAAAGTTTACCGATTTATCTTGATGGGCTCTGGAGGACGGTATGGCTGGTGGGCTTAGCTTTGATCATTGGCTTGTGTGTCGCAATCCCTCTAGGTGTAGCGCGCAATAGTACTAATTACTTTATAAATGGGCCGAGTTGGGCATTTATCTACTTTTTCCGAGGCACACCATTACTGGTTCAGCTTTACCTAATTTACTATGGTATGGATCAGTTTTTCCCAGTGAAGGATACTTTGTGGGAGAACGCATGGTTCTGTGCGCTTGTGGCGTTTGTGCTTAACACCTCAGCGTATACAGCAGAAATTATCCGAGGTGCGATAAATGGTTTACCAAAAGGCGAGGTCGAAGCCGCTAAAGCCTATGGTATGGGAACGTTTATGACCTATCGCCGTATCATTTTGCCGAGTGCACTACGTCGTGCATTACCAGCGTACAGTAATGAAGTCATTTTTATGCTTCACGGTAGTGCCGTTGCAGGTATCGTCACGATTGTTGACCTTACGGGGGCTGCTCGCTTGGTAAACTCTCGCTATTACGCTCCGTTCGAATCTTTCCTCACTGCAGGTCTTTTCTACATGGCACTGACGTTTATGATTCTCTGGTGCTTCAAGTTAGCCGAGAAGCGGTTCCTCGCGTACTTAAGACCGCTTAGCTGATCGAGCTTCAAAATCTAAAAAGGCTTCCAATTGGAAGCCTTTTTTTGTCTAGGTATCCTTTAACTGAGGATAATCAACACGGTTCCCGCAAGTGTCATCAGAATATTCGCGATAGCGTAAGTGCCCGCATAGCCGAGTGCCGGAATGGTCGACTTGGCATAGTCGTTAACGATATCCATCGCTGGGGCGCAAGTTCTAGCACCGATAATGGCACCGAATAGTAGTGCTCGGTTCATCTTCAAAATATAGGCACCTACAAGGTAAGCAAGGGCGACAGGAACCACGCTCACAAGGAATGACAGACCAATAACCTGTGGGCCGACCTGTGCTAAGTGTTCAAACATCTTACCGCCTGCACTTAAGCCAATCCCGACCATAAAGAACATCAATCCGAGATCTTTAACCATATTTAGTGCGCCCTGAGGAACATAGCCGAACGTAGGGTGATTAGCTCGTAAGAAGCCTAGCGTGATACCAGATAGTAGAAGGCCAACCGCGTTACCTAAGCCAAACGAAACTTGTCCAAAGGTCATGGTGATAAGGCCAAACATAATGCCAAGGATGAAGAAGCTGCAGAAAGCCAGTAGGTCTGCCATCTGACTGTGAATGGAGATGAAACCGATTTTTTCTGCTAAGCCGTGAACGCGACTCTTTTCTCCACTGACCTGCAGTACATCGCCTTTAGCTAGAACGATGTCTAGATCCATCGGCATTTCTATCTGCGCGCGTACTACTCGGTTAAGAAAACAGCCATATTCGGATAAGTTAAGATCTGACAGGCGTTTGCCTGCAATAGAGTCACTTTTTACGACGATCTCTTCTTCGATAATCCGTAAATCTAAAAGATTGCGATCGAAAACTTCTTTACCGTTCCTAAAACTAGGGTCTAGTCGCGCATGGCTATCGGGGAAACCAACCAGTGCAATTTCATCACCTTGTTGGAGAATCGCATCTCCATCTGGGTGGGCAAGTATGCCGTTTCGACGAATACGCTCGATATAGCAGCCAGTCTGTCGATAGATGCCAAGCTCCCGTAGGTTCTTGCCATCAATCCAATCGATCAATTCTTGACCGACGCGATAAGCTCGAATGATTGGCAAATAGACCTTTCGCTGCCCGGTACTACCTAACCCACGCTCCTGAGCAATTTGCTGAGCGGAATCGGATAGGTTTTGCTTTTGAAGTTTTGGTAGCAGCTTGGCGAATGTGATCATACTAATCAAGCCAATCAGATACGCCATAGCGTAGCCAACGGACAAGTTTTCAATAACCTGTGAAAAATCCATACCACGTGGAGTGGTGGCTAAGCCGGAGTTGAGAGCATCTTGCGCGCCTACTAATACAGGGGTTGCTGTGAGGGCTCCTGCCATCATCCCTGCCGACAAGCCAAAATCTAATCCCATGCTGTGGCTAGCGAAATAAGTGATACATACAGCGGTTGTAAGCACCACCATGCTTAGGATGAAGTAGTGTTTACCATCTCTGAAGAAAATACCGAAGAAGTTTGGCCCTGCCTCGATACCAACACAGTAAATGAAGAGCATAAACCCAATGGTTAAAGCATCGGCATTAAATGTAAAGCCAAGGTGTCCCATGATTAGAGAGGTAAGTAAAACGCCTATTGAGTTGCCAAGCTGGAGATTTCCAAAACGAATTTTTCCAATAGCTAAGCCAATAGCGAGAACTACAAAAATGAGGAGGATGGGGTTTTGCTCAAGCAAATTTACAACGTCGATGTTCACGGGGCAGCTCTTATGTCAGTGCCAGAGGATAAGTTAAGTGTGCGAATTGTATCTGAATATAGAAAAATGATAAGTGAAAAATATGATAATTTACTATTCGCTGACTTAGGGTAAGAAATTACAATATTGATTTAATTTAAAGCAAAAAAAAGCCGCTTATAACAGCGGCTTTTTTTCAATTCGGAACGCTTACTCGTCGAAAAGACCCAGATGCTCTTTGGCGTACGCTTCGAAGTCATCACAGCCACCGATGTGGTCTTGATCTACGAAGATTTGAGGCACAGTTTCAACTGGCTTACCTACTGTTTTTTCGAGGTCAGCTTTTGAGATACCTTCCGCGTGGATATCAACGTAGCGGTAGTTGAAGTCGTCACGTTTTGCTTTTAGTGTTTCGGCGTGCTCTTTTGCGCGCACACAATATGGGCAAGCTGGGCGACCAAAGATAACTACGAACATATTGTTTTTCTCCTTCATTTTGTTACGTGCAACTATGCCCGAATCAAAGTCGGAAATAAAGTCGCAATTGCCTGTTGCTTTGATAGGTAAAATCTATTGAGGTGTTTTTGCTCGGATTCTGTGCAAGTTTGCCAAACAGTAGGTATAGTATCTTTAGCTCGAGGGCTTACTATATAACCTCACTGACTAAATTTATCATCTCAATTTTTACTTCGTCTATGCTGCTCTGTAGTGGTTTAATGTTCAACTGCCCTGGATTTGAAATTAAAACTGAGAGCGCTACCTACCAAACAATGAGAAGAGATACCTGTCAGTGTCTGAATCTTAATTTTGGTCACGTTATAGTTAACCTGAGACTATGGCACATAGAATCATAGAATCATAGAATCATAGAATCATAGAATCATAGAATCTAATGAAGAAAATATGACTCAAACCTCTATTTGACAGGTTTGGGCCAGATGGATGTTTTTGAAGATCAATTTTGTTTCATGTAAGTTTTGTGTCGTATGTTAGATAAGCGGCCATGATGCGTTTAAATTTGTGCGACAACGATGATAGATTCTTTGCCTTGAATGTTCAAATATTAGGAATGTAGTATTGAAAAATATCCTCTATTCAATCATTTGGGTTTTGGTGTCATTAGTGTTTGGTCACGTTGTTATTTCTGTCAGTGATATGCCGATACCTGAAGGTATTATTGGAATGATGGTATTACTGGTTTTCTTGGCGACAGGAATATGCGATTCTAATCGAATGTCATTCACTAGCAATTTACTAGTAAGACATATTCCATTGTTGATTACACCAGTATCTGTCGGGTTAATGATTAAATGGGACATAGTTGAGTCGAACTTGAGCATACTTTTAGCTAGTGTGTTTGGTGGAACCTTACTGACGCTAATTGTCATGGCATTTTTAATCAATATATTAGAACGAGATAAAAAGTAATGTGGTTAATTGTAACTTTGATTACCTATGTCACCGCAGTAAAGATATGTAAGAGGTTCGGACACCCACTTCTTAATCCTCTGTTGTTGGGTGTTTCATTTGTCATTGCCGTCTTACTTGTATTGGATGTACCGTATTCAGAATATTACGAGGACAATCTAATATTGAGTTATTTGTTACAGCCAGCAATAGTAGTGATGGCTTACCCAATATTCTGTCAGCTAAGTATAATAAAAAAAAAGGCACTATTAATATTAGGTTCTTGTTTTTTAGGGGCCTTGTTTTCGATGTTGTCAGGCGGAATAATAGCATTATCACTTGGTGCAGATGTTTCACTAGTGGTTAGTGTCTTAACCAAGTCAGTAACTGTTCCAATCGCAATGGCAACAACCAACCGATTAGATGGTGATGTTGCTGTTAGCGCTATCCTTGTTTTGTTTGCAGGCCTAGTAGGTGCAATGGCCGCTTACCCAATTTTCCATTTTCTGAAGATTAAAGGAAAAATAGCGAGGGGTCTCACAATAGGGGCCGCTGCTCATGCGCTAGGTACCGCTCAAGCTTTAGATAAAAGTCCCGAAGATGCTGCGTATAGTTCTCTAGCGCTTGCATTATGTGGCATTTTTACAGCGATATGTGCTCCAGTAGTAATGGTTTTGATAGTTATGATTTACCAAGGAGGTTGACAGCTTATCAACTAGGTTCATTTGAACAAAGGCTCTCTTTGCTGAGCCTTATGTAGTGGTTTAATTATCCTTGACACCAAATTAGGTGTTCAATGACAAAACGACGACGTACATTCTCTTCTGAGTTCAAAGTAGATGCCGCAAGCTTGGTTTTTGCCACTCTCACGGTATAACTTCTCAATAAAACAACTAACGCATAATAAAGTTTGATTATTTAGCGTGGATGATATTTATTATTGATTACTGGATCGCAATTTGTCCCGTTTTGTATGGAGGTTTTTATGGGTTTATTCTCTCGCTGGAGAAAGTCCTCAAGAAGAACGAATAATATTGTTGATGAATATGTAATTCGTAGTTTGATTGATAAGCATTGGTCATGCCGCTCTTTTCAAAAAGGAGCGTTAAGAGGAACTGCTTTATACCGTGGTATTGTTTACAGGGGCGACCCAGGATGGGCGAATAACAGAATGCAGTACTTTTTCGATAACGGATTTACCCAACAAAATGAGCAAAACGTTGATTGGGAGAAGTTTTCAGGAAAGTTTGCTGGAGGACACACAGGGAAAGTTGGCATATCGACCACGACTGACTACGACTATGCGGCGAATTGGTGCCCGACAGACGTCTACGTTATTGACCTTAGCCGACATCCTTTTGCCTATGATGTGAATAAGAGTGGTCTCGCAGCGCCAAATCCAGTAGACCGATATCATGTTGAACCCGTTCAGTGTGAAATAAACGTTGCTAACTGGATAAATGCAGAAATGGTATTTGGTCATTACAATCGAAACACCAGAGTATTCACCAAAAATCCAAAGTATGAAGGTGCCTTGGTACTTTAACCGTTACCTTAAAGCTGGTTGGGAGTCATCATCTGATATTCATAAGACAGTCATGCTCCCAGCATTTACGCCACTGATTCAATTCGTTAAGTCCATCAATCATCGGCAGGCGTGTCAACGTTGTAATGTTTAACCTGCCCAACCAGTCATTTATTTGGTTGAGATAAGGTGATGATCGAATAAGATCAAACCTCTCTTCGACAATCCGGCCTGCTAGCTCGATGGCATCAAAGATAACAATGCCGTAAACCACTTAGTAACAAGTCAATACTCAAAGTATGCGCTGTAAGTCGTACTTTTGATAAGTCACTTTCCAAGAAGGCTAACCTGATGACATAAGACAATAAAACTAAACTAAAATCATGGTGTGCTGTGACGTGTGATGAACGTAGTTAGAAATCCGTCGCCTTTTAGTCGCTATTTTTAATTTTGTACTTTGGTTTTCTTTCTAAGTTTCTGAAAATTGACAACTAATTTTAAGAAAGGAGTCTTAGATATGTTCCAGTTTATGACCTCCACTCGAATTATTTTTGGTGAAGGTTCCCTAAAGTCCTCGCTTTCAATTCTCAATCAATATGGTTACAGCGTTTTACTTGTCTCTGGCCAAAGCTTAGTGAGAGCACAAGTTTTAGTTGATTACCTCAAATCTCAATCGATGCGCTACCAACATGTTGCGATATCCGGTGAGCCAAACATCACAATGATCGAAGAGACAGCGTTAGTCGGACGCAAATTCAAACCCGATATGGTGGTGGCAATAGGTGGCGGAAGTGTTTTGGACATGGGTAAAGCATTAGCGGCTATTATTCCTAATCAAGGCGACGTATATGACTATGTTGAAGTAGTAGGACGCAGTGTGCCTCTCAAGGCCAAACCGATTCCATTTATCGCGATTCCTACCACGGCTAGTACAGGGTCAGAAGTGACTCGAAACGCGGTTTTGCGTTCAGGTCAAGATCAAGTCAAAGTGAGTTTGCGAAGTCCTGAAATACTTGCGGATGTTGCAATCGTCGATCCGACGCTAACCTATGGCACTGATATTTATAAGTCAGGTAGAGGGGCGATGGATGCCTTTACACTATTAATGGAAGCTTATGTCTGTGGTGAACCAAACCCACTCACCGATATGATATGTGAGGAGGGGCTTCGTAGATTAAGCTCCTCGATTCTTTCTGGCTGTCTTGACGACAATCCGCAGGCCCGCTCTGATTTGTCTTTCGCTGCCCTGTTAGGTGGAATGGCGAGTTCGAATGCCAAGTTGGGAGCTGCCCATGGCCTAGCTTCGGCGCTTGGTGGCAAGCTGAGAGCGCCGTACAGTGTGATTAGTGCTCGTTTGGCGCCACATGTGATGTCAGAAAACATCAAAGCTGCAAAAAGAATGGGTAGGCATGATGTCCTTGAACGCTACAGTAACATAGCCAGAATTCTGACAAGGCGAACCAATGCAAGACGCGAAGATGCGGTTCTTTGGGTTAATATGATGCTGGAGAAACTGCGCTTACCCATGCTAAACGAATTTGGTGTCTGCAGTACTTCATTTGAAGAAGTTGCATTAAATGCACTTAAGTCGATAGCGATTAAAGGGAATCCTTTGCCTCTGACTCAAGATCGATTGATTTATATTCTTAAGCAAGTTTGTCGTTGTCAGAACGATTGTGCCCAGGAGAGTATTGCTCAAGTAGATGCGATTGCTCGTGTTATAGGTAGTAGCGATGAGCGCCCAGAAACGAAATTGCAAAGTTCTTAATTTGGTGAGTAAAAAAGGAGCCTGCGGCTCCTTTTTTAAAATTGGGATAGTTTGTCGTATCGAGAATCTTTTAGTGCGTCTTTTACGCGTTTTAAATTCTCTCTGAAGCCTGAGCCACGACGAAGTGTAAAACCTGTCGCTAGTACATCAATCACGGTCATCTGTACAACACGGCTTGCCATCGGCATGTATACATCCGTATCTTCGGGGACATCCAAGGAGATTGAAAGGGAACTAGCCTTATCCAGTGGAGAGTCTTTAGCGGTAATAGCAATAACCGTTGCACCATTTTCACGTGCTAAGTTTGCAATTTCTACCTGACTCTTAGTTCGGCCAGTATGAGAGATCAATACAATGACATCGTTGTCTGTACAGTTGATACAACTCATACGCTGCATAACTATATCTTCAAAACAGGTGATGGGAATATTGAAGCGAATAAATTTGTTTTGTGCGTCGCGAGCAACAGCAGATGAAGCACCAAGACCAAAAAACGAAATACGTTTTGCTTGGGTAAGCAAATCGACAGCACGGTTTATCTGCATTGAATCTAGGCTATTTTTTGCCACATCGAGACAGGCCATAGTTGACTCAAAAATCTTGTGCGTATAAGCGTCAGGCCCGTCGTCTTCTTCAACGTTACGGTTTACATAAGGTGTACCGTTTGCGAGGCTCTGTGCCAAGTGAAGTTTAAAGTCGGGGAAACCTTTGGTATCCAGACGCCGGCAAAAACGGTTAACTGTTGGCTCACTGACATCCGCCATTTTGGCTAGAGTGGCAATACTAGAGTGAATAGCAGTCTGAGGTGATGCCATAATAACTTCGGCAACTTTACGTTCAGATTTGCTAAAATTCTCTAGGTTTTTTTGAATTTTTTCTAATGTATTCATAGTGTTCACGTGGGGTATAGAGAACAACTCACTGGATATACCTGTTGGTTGAAAGGTTACAAGTCGTCACCTAAAGGCAATCACTATCCAGCGCCATGGCTCCAGTATAAACCTAAGAAAAAGGTTTCCAGTAATTTTTATACAGTTCAATTGGTGAGAATATGACAAGCCTCAAACTAACCTTTACCAAAACTACATAAATGATGAAAATATGCAAAGGTTCCCGAGAGTTTAGGCTATCAATGTTCGCCAAATTACAGCTTTTACGAAAGAAATTTTCAGATTTCTTTGATTTGTTGAGCTTTTGATTTGATTTTGGCCATCAGGTTCGGGGCTTGTTGAGCAATTTCTCTTTGTTCATCCAGAACCATACTCAAAATGTCCACCCCTGTCAGAGGATTAGCCAACACAACTCGGAAAACTATCGTATTTAATCTGCCCCAGTGGTCAGGGTTTAATCGAGTTCGAGAAACAAAGGATTTACCTGTCTCCCGCTGTCGTTTCTGGATGAACTGAGTCAACTCATTCAGCAAGTCATTAAGTTCAGACTTTTGCTCAAGATTTGCTTTTTCTAGAGCATTGCGAATATCTGCAGGAATATAACGATAGGTGAGCAGACATAGCTCTGGCTCAGAAACCAATTCGAAATCATCCTGTTGCTTAATGAGATTGGCAAAGTACCTCGCTTTCTCGATACTTTGATCAATCAGCAATTCGTAACCCGGTCGGCTGATAATGTGCATCGCGGCATAAACCAACATCGCCATCCCAGATCGAGAACCTTCAAGTGTATGGCTGCCAAGATCCTTAGATCCCTTGCGCAAAATATATTGCGCATGGTGTTCTATGGATTTCATTGCCTCTGGATCCTTGAACAGCACCATACCAGCACCCATAGGAATGTAGAGCTGCTTGTGGGCATCAATGGTGATGGAATCGGCAAGCTCTACGCCATCCAACAGGTGGCGATAATTGTTAGACATAAGCGTCGCACCGCCCCAAGCAGCATCAATGTGGAAATGACAGCTTTCACGCTGGCAAATAGCAGCAATATCTGCGATTGGGTCGATCGAGCCCGTTTCCGTCGTACCTGCAACACCAACCACTGCAAAAGGCTTGATGTTTTGTTGTTTTAGCTGAGATATTTTCTCCTGCAGCGCGTCAGGGCAAATACGGTTGTTGGCATCTGTTTTGATGGCGACTAGACCTTCCTGACCAATGCCAAGTACGTCAGCCGCCTTTTTTAAGGAATAATGACCGCGTTCCGATACCAAAACCGCTAAACCTTCGTAGCGGTAATGTTTCATCGCTTTGAACAGGCCCTCTTTCTCAACACCTTTAAAGTTGCCTTGAGCTCTCAGAGCATTGTTTCTTGCCACCCATAGAGCGGTGATGTTAGCGATGGTTCCCCCTGAGCAAAAAGCACCCAGTGAATGATTTGCGCTGTGCATCCATTGAGAGTAAAACTCATCCTTTCGACCATAAACTAAACGATGAAGCATGCCGAGAACTTGGCGTTCAAGAGGAGTGAAGGCTTTAGATGTCTCGATTTTCACCAAGTTTTGGTTGAGCGCGATCATGATCTTTGAGAGCGGCATCAAGAAGTAGGGCAATGCTGAGGTCATATGCCCAATAAAACTTGGTGCTGAGGTATGCACCGATTGGGAAACTAGAGTGTCAAGCAAGTGTTGGGTATGTTCGGATACGAACTCTGGCTGCTCAGGAAGCGTTGCGTTAGAGAAATCTTTCTCGATTTCCCTAAGTGGTTTTTCTTCCGCGACAATGTGTTCTCGCAAAAACTGATTCAGGTTTCGCGATAACTTCTCTTCAATTTTGGTTAGTGTTGAGTCTGGCCCTTCTGGGACTGTGAAGATTCGGAGTAAACTCTCGAAACTCACGTCAGCCGTCTTGTGTTCCGATACCATACAGCTACGTTGCTCTTATCTTTTTTGTTGCAGCGGGACAATCTAAACGAAAACGGGCGCAAAGTCCCGTCTTAATTGTTTGAACTTAGATACTGTGATTGGGGCATTACCGCTGAGCCAAAGGTCCAGCGGTAATGTGCACTAGGTATCACATGAAATAGTTTCTAGATCTTTAATCGCTGCATTGTAGCGCTTGAGTGCGCCATCTATTTTAGTTGGATGACTCAATAGATCGGCAAATGCGGAGCGAAGGTCGTAGTTCTTGTCATGAGGTTTAGATTGACGATCACTGAAAGTAACTTGGGCTAATCTGCCCAATTCATCGCTGCGTGAAGACAAAGTTTTGATGTCTCTTTGCTCTAGCTGTAGCCAAGCTTCTACAGGTTGACTGGTTGCGATCTTAGATGGGTCGTTTTCAAGGTAATAGTGGACCGCAGCGCGATTCAACTCAAAATGGTTTTTTCGACCTTCCAGAAACCACTCGCTAACTTCTTTAAGGTCAGGGTATTGCTCAGAAGTAAGCTTTGCGAGATCTTCGTACCAGTGTAGAGAAGCATCAACATAGGCGTCGTATTTCTTGGACAAACATGCATTATCAGCGGCAGCAACCATTGTCGAGGTCGCTCCCAGCAGCAATGCAATCAGTAGACGTGTCATAATGTTTCCTTTTGAAGAATAGTTATTATAACCGCACTAAATTAGCAAGAGCTAAATTATAATGTGTGGTTGAGCCCTAATATAGTGAATCTGAAGATAAAATCATGCGATCTAGCCTACAAGAGAGACAAAGAAAAGCATCAATACGGGCACTAAAAGGCTTAATATAAATCCACTCACTATTGCAATTGGTACGCAACGTACCCCACCAGTGGTTTGGATCACGGGTAACGTAAAGTCCATCGCCGTTGCACCAGCATAGCCAATCGCAGTACAGGGCTTAGTGCGGATAGCGAGTGGAATCAATACTAAGGCAACCAGTTCACGTAGTAGTTCAATCATAAATGAGGCTCCACCATAGACAGGGCCGAAAGCATCACCCATCAGAATTCCCGCTAAAGAATACCAGCCAAATCCTGATGCCATTGCCAAGCCACGGTAAAGATCGATGTCTAAAATCATGGCTGCAATTGCGCCGCCGAGCATCGATGTTGCAAGAATCAATAGGGCGATGATCATGCCATGCTTGTTCAGCAGTATTTGGCGAAGCGTGAGGCCACTGTTGCGTAGCTGAATTCCAATGAAAAATAGCAACGCAAACAGAATCCATTCACTGGCTGTGTCTACCCAACTTAAATCAATAGGAAGCATCAAGCCCGCTATTAATCCGCCGCCAACAACCATGATCAGCTTGGCAGATTCCAAGGCCATACTAGATAAAGGCAGCTTGGTTTGCTTTGCGTCTGTTTCAATAGGCAGAAGTTTGTCGACAAATGGGAGCGCTGCTAAGTTACTCAAACTGATACAAACAAAGAAAATGGCGACATATTGAAGGATAAGCTGTAGGTTTTGGCCCAGATTATCGAGTGCCGCGAGGCTCAGCCCCATTAATGCCAGAATGACATAGATAAGGTTAGAAGTCGTGGCGTTAATTTTGTCTAGAACCGATGGCTTGGAAATCGATATCATATACCCGACAACGAGTGGGGCAAAGATGAATATCATCCCTGAAAACATGTGGCTTCCTGTGTTCTGGTACGTATAGCGCTACAGTCCGCTTGCGCTAATTAAGTCACTGATTTGTGTATTGAACTCAATATCACTTAAATTACTGAGTTTGTACAGTATATCGGCACCAGTTAGGTCAAATTCAACGGTGTGCTCGTCGATTTTGTCATCTTGTCTACGGAACATCAGAATATGATTGGCGATTCGAGCGATGTCGAGATAGCTGACATCAACACTCTGTCTTTGAGTGGCTTGATTGGTTGCTACTTCAAGAAAGTCGCTATCAAACCCCCAATGTTCAAGGACGAGTCGGCTCGCATTGGAGCATTGGTTGTTGAAAATTTGGAAAGCAATATCCTCATCGAGATAATTTCCTTGCTCAAGATACATGTAGTATTCGTTCACGATACAAAACAGGCCGATGTCGGCCAGTAGGCCTGTCAATAGGGCTTTGTCGGTTTCGAGATTACTGTATCTTGGGTCGTTGGCATCTTTGAAGCCTTTCACGACCATAACCATAGTGGCAGCCAGTTCTCGCGAATTGTGAGCACTGTTTATCAGCACTTCATTGCAGCTACGGCTTAAGTTGACAGAGTGCTTAAGTTGCTCAATTGCCTGGGCGGTCACTATATCTCTGACTCGGAGAATGCCTAGGCGAGAAACCGCAGTGACTAGGTCAGTACAGGTGATGTTACGACGATTGAATATCACAGAGTTCGCCACACGAATGACGATAGCAGCAAGGCCTGGATCTTCAAGAAGACTATCCGCAACATCTAACACTGTGGTTGAGTCTTGAGTACATAATTTTTGGATTTTCAAAACGACATCGGAGATCGGTGGCAGAGTAATTTTGCCCGAGTTAATGGCGTATTCAACTAACGTTGAGAACTCAGACTCGATGCCTTTAACTAAAAGTTCGTTGTTTTCTGGAAGCCAATAAAAGGATAGATGGTTCATGCATGATCTGCTATAGATTCTACTGCTGACAGTTTAACTTCCCTTACTATTGCTATGCAAATTATTGATAAGTTAAATGCGAGTTCTTACTCGGTGTATTTTGGCTAGTTAAGTATGGAATTTTTGCATGTGTGATGTTACTCCCGAATATCTATGAATTTAGTTTTGTTGGTGTGAGCTGTGCATAGACTTATTTTTTTGCGTTAACTATCATTTATTAGTCATTGCAGTCGGTATGCTGATAAAAATATAAACCGTAGTTTTTCCGGCTGATTGACATTTTTTCGCTTATAGCTGCTGCTATCTGGTGATCGAAAATAATCGGGGTTTTCTAGATTAGAAGGATCAATGGATATGACAGAGCAACAATTTATTAATTATGTCAACAAGTTTGGCAGTTTCCAAAGACGTTCAATGTTTGGCGGGACAGGTCTCTTCAAGCAAGAAGCTATGTTCGCGCTCATGAGTGCTGATAAAGTGTTTATTCGAGGTGGAGAGCATTTAGACGACAAATTGGCGACACTGGGTTGTATTAAGTACCGTCATGTGAAGAAACAGACAACAGCAACAGTCAATTACTACGATATTACTCGGCTAGTTGGTCAACAAGGTGAGTTATTGGATGAGATTGTAGAGCATTCTATTAAGTTTTCGGTTTCTCAACGATACCACAAGAAATCATCATCAAGTCGTCGTTTACGTGATTTACCCAACATGCAATTGACTTTAGAGCGTATGGTAAAGAAAGCGGGTGTCGATGACGTTGATACCTTTCTGAAGCTGGGTGCTCCGAAAGTTTTTTCAAGAGTTAAAGCCATTTATGGCAATGACGTTGACATCAAGCTGCTGTGGAAATTTGCGGGTGCTATTGATGGTGTGCATTGGAAGTTAATTCAAGAGCCGCGTAAGCGCCAATTATTGGCGAGCTGTATGTAAGGCTAAAGATTATAGATTGAATTAAAAAAGCCGAGGTTGACCCTCGGCTTTTTAGTATCTGATGCTTTGTTAGAACTTAAAGCGAGTAGTGAACATTAACTGATCGCCATAGAAGTCATTGATGCGTGCTTCACCACCAATAGAAAAGAGTTCAGTTGAATGGAAACGAACATACGCTGAACCAATCCAATCATCATTGTCTTCAATAGAGACATAACCGGCTTTACCACCTACTTCGAGCTGTGGACCTAACCATTGACGTACACCAAGGTTGAGTTCCATACCTGAATCGGTCCCTTTGCCACCTTTACCACCAAAATCAACTAGGCGGAACAACATTTCACCTGTGAAGTCAGCCCAATTGTTAATTGGCGCATGGAAGCCAAAACCAGCTGCTGTGTCGTAGTCACCTTCGAACTCTGAGTCAACTCGACCAATAACGTGAGCGTTAGGGTGGATAGATTTGCTTACAGCTGCGCCAAAGGTCACAGGACTTGCACCAATACGAGCTTCTAAGTAATCGTAGCTGAAGTTACTCATTACGGTTGGGCTGTTTGGGTCGGTCTCTGCAAGAGTTTGACCAGATGCTAGCACTAGTGCTGCAGCTAAGATTGTTTTACGCATACGAAAGAAAAACCTATTTTTGTTAATTTCCTTGGTTAGGTGCGACGGAGCGCTGCCATATTGGGATATCATAATGCATTGCCGTCGTACTACACTACCAAAAATGCCATTGTTTTGTCGCTATTTACATATTTAAGCAATCAATATGCCAAAATACACATGATTTAGTGATCTATTCCCCAAAATTGACTCGGTTTTTTGCGACAGCATCTAAGATTTTTTCTGTATCGAGAATGGCGGCCCAAGGCAGTAAATCAGCGTTGTTCTCTATCATGTAAAAGGTAAGCTGCTTTTTGATGACATCACGTAAGCTCTCCCCTCGCCAAGGTTTGGCCATGTAAAAGTGGAGGCTAGAGTGATTCACAGCCTCTACCGTATCTTCCAATCCAGCTTGGCCAGTTAATAACACCTTTCGAGCTGGTTGAGTTGAAGCGCTATCGTTCAGCTCGATCAAAAAGCTGATACCGGTTTGTTCTGGCATGACGTGGTCACAAAGAATGAGTGCGAGCTGTCCGCCTTCTTGCTCTATTTCTTCGATAATTGATTTTGCTTCGCTAACCGATTCTGCGGCTTCGAGCATGAAGTGCTCTTCAAAGCAGTGAAGGTCTTGAATAACGCTATCTAGTACTTCTCGCTCATCATCGACACATAAGATCAGATATTTAGTCATGTTTTTTCCTCATGATGATTGCTGCGTTTTAAAGGGTAACCAAACGGACATCCGCGTATACTTTCCTGCTTGAGACTGAACATCAATTCGGCCCCCGTGGTGGTGCACTATTCGTTCGCTAATCGATAAACCGATACCTAATCCGAAGTTCCCTTCCTTTTTGGTGGTAAAATTGAGGGTAAAAATTTGACGCTGTAGGTGTTTTGGTATGCCTATCCCATTGTCTTGAAATGATACCACCAACCATTTGTTTCCGTGCAAGCATCGAGTTTCCGAGCGGATTTGTAGCTTCCCCTTGTCTGGTAGTGCATCAATAGCGTTGGAAATCAGGTTAGTCCAGACTTGCTGGAGAGCTGCAGGCATACAGAGTATTGGTGGTATTTCACAATACTCTTTTTCTACCTTATGCACCTTTAATTTGTTCTCGAAGATCACGAGAGTATCTTCGATACCTTCATGGATATCGGATAAACGAAAGGTTTCATCGTCGGGGCGTGCGTAACCTTTTAGACTTTTGACCATATCAGCAATACGCAGGGCACAAACATTGATAGATCGTAACGTAGCGCCTGCTAAGTAATATTTTTCGAGAGCCGCCAGCTCTTCAAGCGCTTTTGTCGGGGTGTGGCTAAGATGGGTTAGCCATCTTTGGTTCTCTTCTAACCCAAGCTTCACGAGTTTTTTAGCAATACGCCGGTCTCCAACCAGAGATTCAATGCTTCTAGCCAGTTGACGTTCTTCTGAAGTCGACCTTGGCTTCGATGTAAGCGAATCTGAGAAAATATTGGCTCCTAACTCAGTCAACGGTTGGTACTTATTGTCGTCTACTAGCGTTTTAATGGTAGTCGTCATGGTCTCCGTACCGCGCAAAATAGCCGCTATCGGGTTATTGAGCTCATGGGCAACTCCCGCCACTAGTTGGCCTAGCATGGCCATCTTTTCCCTTTCGAGCAATTGCTGGTGCGCGGATTTCAGTGACTCAAGGGTTTTCTGCAGTTCAAGCTTTGTATTGATACTACGTTGCAAGCGGCGATTAAAATGTCGCAAAAGAAGGTTGGTAAAGAGTGGCAGCAAAGCCGTATTTGAATGCATGACTTTTGCGAACACATCTCTATCGAGTTTAATAACTTCAGTCTTTTTCAACGTTATGGCAGTAGAAAAAGAGGGCTCGCCTGTCACAAATGACATCCCGCCAACTAGATTACCTTTTGTATGACGAACGACTTCCCGTTGCACACCTTGGTCATCTTTCTTATATAGAGCGACTTCGCCTTGAGTGATGAACCAAAGGAATCGATTTTCTTCTCCTTCTTCGGTGAGCAAGTGTTGTGAGGAGTATGTCCTACATGCACCAGTATCATCAGTATCTAAAAAAAACTCATAAAGAGCAGAGATAACTTGTTCTGCCAGCTCATGGTCTGACAAGGTGTGTTGGTCTGTGATGAAACCTTCTCGATAGCTGCGCATCTGTAGTTCAATATGCGATCGAAGCAAGCGCTGCTGGTCGAGAGTTTCACTGTAGGCGAGCAGATTGTCTTTGTCATTTTCTAGAACGAATGTCGTCAGTTCTTTTTTTACTGTGGTATACACTAAGTTATCTTGCAGTGGTTTGGTCAAACAATGATCGAGCCGCCCTTCATTGACAGCGGACAAGATCGCTTGGATGTCTTGTCCGCAACTGAGTAAGATTTTACGAGCGCTTTTTGTGTGAGGGTTTTTATCGAGCTGAACCAAGAAATCGGCGCCGTTAAAGCTTTCATGATGGCTAGCGAGAACGAGTGCCACGGGTTGTTGACTTTCTTGGCAATAATCAAGCACCGCATGAGCATCTTGAAGTGTGTCAGCGGTATGAACATCGAACCTAGCAGAAAATTGACCGAGCTCTCGTCGTAGTTGCTCTATGCTGATAGGATTGTTGTCTAAACAAAGTAAGGCGTAATGATTCACGATTTCCGTTTGTCTCTTTCTTAACCCACTGATCTGATTTCACTCTAACAAGGAATTGTCAGATTGACTGAGACACAGGTTTTAGATTCCCCTACGATTTGTTAATAAAGCCAATAGTCTGATTTAACTCAATGTTTTTTGGTGTAAACTGCAATAAATACCTAAGTGAAGATAAATACATGCATCAGTTGAAAAAATACGGCGCTATTGGTGGCGCCATCTCTCTGGCTTTTTGTTGGCCGTTGGCTGTTGGCCAAATCGGGCATCACGTTATTAGTGATGGTATTGCCCATCTTAATAGTGGCTCTTTGAAAGCTGAAATCGTTTCCTACGAACGTGGTTACCTTTCATCTGAGGTGCAAACTCGATATACCGTAGCGGACCCTGAACTTGCTAGCCAACTTGAGCTTGACGGTCTGCCTGCTGAATTTTTGGTCAACAGCCATGTCAGTCATGGATTGATTAGTCTGAAAGCGACGTCGACCTTAGACAATGTCGAAACTTTCCCTCTAACATTAACCACGATAACTCAGTTAAACGGAAATACTGACTACACACTAGCGATGGATAATTGGCATCAATCGATGGAAGGTGATGGCGGCGCAATGGTGTCTGTTACGCCTTCTACATTGAAAGGCCACGTTACTGTGCTTGGTGAAGTAAGCTATGACCTTAATATTCCCTCAGTTGAGATTGATTTTAATACTGGCGAGAAGATGCTGCTTTCCAATATGACTGGCTCAGGTCAGGGAAGGAAGCAAAACAGCTTCTGGCTGGGGGAGCAGGAAATCAATATTGCAGATATGTCAGTATTCGATTCAGGTCAAACCTCACTTTTTACAATGAAAAGTGGACAGTACAAATTTTCTTCTTCTCTTGATGATGCTTCAAAACGTGTGAATAGTCAGCATGTTGTGAGTGCGACTAAACTACTTATGCCGGAAGGTGAAGCAGATAATCTCATTGTGGATCTAGAATTTGGTGATTTAGACAGTCACTCTTTTGAACAGTTGGTGAATATGTATCAGAACAACCCAGTTCTGACGGCGGCTGACGTCCAAGCTGCGATTCCTGATGTTGAGACATTGTTTTCGAAAGGTTTCTATCTTTCAATGAACAAGATGGCGGTCACTTTGGATGATAAGGGTCAATTTGAGAGTACATGGAAAATTACCGTGCCAGAAGGAACCAGCAACGTCACACAGAATCCGGCTATGATTCTGCCTGCATTGACGGGTAACCTTGACACCTTTTTTTCTAACGGCTTAGTTGAGCAGTACCCGTTTATCAAACAAGGTATCGATGAAGCGATGGCGATGGAGTTTATCAGCCAAGATGACAAAGGCTATCAAATTCGTGCCGAATTAAAAGATGGTAATCTGGTCTTTGAAAATGGTCAGAAGATTCCTTTGATGGCAATCTTGCTTCCTGCAATGATGCAACCATAAGTTAGTTTTTCTAACACTGGCATGAAAAAGAGGTCTTAAGACCTCTTTTGTTGCTTTTTATACGTACGAAAACGTGTTATTAATCCTGTCAATCTCTATTGAAATGTGAGCAAGGAAACTCGAAATGGACAATGTTTATAACTTTAGTGCAGGCCCAGCAGGTCTGCCTAGAGCTGTAATGGAAAAAGCACAGGCTGAATTCATTGAGTGGAATGGGCTGGGTACATCCGTGATGGAAATTAGCCATAGAAGCAAAGAATTCATCAAGGTAGCGGAAGAGGCTGAACAAGATCTTCGTGAGTTGCTCAATATTCCAGATAACTATAAGGTTTTGTTTTGTCAGGGTGGCGCACGTGCTCAATTTGCGGCTGTTCCTCTGAACCTGCTAGGCCAAGCGAAAAAAGCAACATATATCGACGCTGGCTATTGGGCTGAGAGCGCAATCAAAGAAGCCCGAAAATATTGCGAAGTAGATGTTTTCAGTGCCAAAATTACAAAAGATGGCCAATTAGCGGTCGCAGACACATCAGATTGGAAGATTGACCCTCAAGCGGCTTATGTACATTTTTGCCCAAACGAAACCATCGATGGTGTTGAAATCTCCGACTTGCCAAAGACTGACAAACCCATCGTCGCAGATATGTCTTCCAACATCCTTTCACGAGAGATAGACGTTTCTCAATATGGCGTTATTTACGCCGGTGCGCAAAAGAACATTGGTCCAGCTGGGATTTGTATCGCCATTGTCCGTGATGACTTGCTCGATCTTGCACATGAGCTTCTACCAAGTTTTATCAATTACAAAACTTTGGCAGAAAAAGACTCTATGTTCAACACGCCCCCGACTTTCGCATGGTACTTGTCTGGCTTGGTGTTCAAGTGGTTGAAAGATCAAGGCGGGGTTGCCTCTATCGAGCAGGTTAATCGCGAGAAAGCAGCGATGCTGTACGACTACATCGATAGCTCTGATTTTTATGAGAACAATGTACATCCACAGAACCGTTCACGTATGAACGTACCTTTTCAGTTGGCTAAGCCAGAGTTAGATGCGTTGTTCATCGAGCAGGCAGAGCAACAAGGGCTGGTGTCGTTGAAAGGTCATCGCGCTGTTGGTGGTATGCGTGCTTCCATTTACAATGCAATGCCCGTAGAAGGTGTAAAAGCTCTGGTTGAATTTATGAAGGAATTTGAAGCGTCAAACGCGTAATCCGGAGATAGAAAGTAAAGGCTTAGCCAGTGAGGCTAAGCTTTTTTATTGTCTAAAGCCTGAACCGTGCGACAACTTGTTCCAACTCTTCTACTTTTCGATAAAGTTGGCTAACTGCCTGAGCGCCATCTTGAGTGGTGCGTACTGAGTTGTCGGCAATTTGGCTTATCGTATTGATATCACGCGACATCTCCTGTGCTGCAGTGGCTTGTTCGTTACCTGCTGTCGCGATCATATCGATCATCTTGTTGACGTCTTGAGCACGTGACACAATTTGCGTCAGGGCATCACCGGCAGAATTAGACTGGGTCACGCCTTCTGCGACCAAGTGAGTTCCTTCACTCATACGCTCAACAGCCTGACGAGTTTCATTTTGAATTGAGCTGATCAAACCGCCCACTTCTTCTGTCGCTTTTGAGGTTCTCTCCGCTAAACTTCGAACCTCATCAGCAACGACGGCAAATCCTCGACCAAGTTCACCAGCTCGTGCCGCTTCAATGGCTGCATTGAGCGCGAGCAAGTTAGTTTGTTCGGCGATGTCATTGATGACTTTGATTACGTTACCGATCTCTTCTCCACGTTTACCTAAACTGTCGACCGTTTCCGCCGTTTCGTTAACAACTTCGGCGATCCTATTCATGCCAGTTACCGTCTCTTGCATCAACCTACCACCGTTGGTCGCTTCTTCGCCAGCTTGACGCGAACTTTCAGCCGCGTCAGTACTTTGATCAGCGACCCGATTGACAGTGACAGTCATTTCTTCGACGGCGCTAGCGATCAGTGTGGCTTTGTCTGCTTGTTCTTCAATACCAGAAGCAACAAGTTTACTCGTGTCCTCGACCATTTGTGTGTTACTGGCAACTTCTGAGGCAACACTCGTGATGTTAGATAACACACTTCTAAGCGATTGCTGCATAGCGTCAATGGCTCGTGCAAGTTCGCCCAATTCGTCTTTATTGGTTTCGTTGATTGGCGGTTCTGATAGATCACCATCGGCGATGGATTTTGCTTTTGCAGCAATTACGTCCAGTCTTTGACGGATCATGTTCGATAGGCCCCAAGCTACGACAACGCTCACCACCAACACCACTATGACGTTTACGGTTAGCCATAGGATAATAGTCGACATGTTGTCATTCAATTCTGCTAGCGCTGTAATCGAGTCGCTGGTTTCTTCGGTGGCGGATGTATTGAGCAAGGTTTCAAGCGGCAAGATAATGGATTGTTTTAGTTCACCCACCAATGCGTTTGCTGATTGTTTTCCTGAAGGATCATACCCATCAAACACTTCTTGTGCGATACGGATAATATCGTAGTAATACTGCTCCACCTC
Source organism: Vibrio sp. T11.5 (assembly GCF_027587155.1). Taxonomy (NCBI): domain Bacteria; kingdom Pseudomonadati; phylum Pseudomonadota; class Gammaproteobacteria; order Vibrionales; family Vibrionaceae; genus Vibrio; species Vibrio sp. T11.5. The sequence continues at coordinate 129,535 of NZ_JAPPTP010000005.1, read as the reverse complement.
ATCGATTTGACTGGATGCTTGAGGGTCTGGCTCTAAAGGACGAAGCTTATCTAAATAATCGGCAAAGGCACCGGCATCGTTGTTAAATGTTTCACGTGCGGCTGGATCACCCATAATGTAGGCATTGAGCGTAGCGATCATATCGCCAGCTTCGTCAACAAGCTCAAGGTAATAGCGGATACTGGGCAAATCCTGATTGAGAGAACGGCTCAGGTTGGTGCTTTTGTAAGCTTCGGTAAAACGTTTATCTGCCAACTTATCGAGTAGCTCTTCTAATGGAGCACCGACGTCTTTAGTCAGTCGGTTTATTTTCTGGATCGCTTGTTGTTCATCGGCAGGGTTGTATTTAGTGAAAACGTTTTGATTGACTTGGTCTATGTATTGATTCGCTAAGCCTATGATGCGATCCATTTTATTTATATCAGACGTTTTGGCTGATTCTAGAGAGCGCAATTGCGAATAGTGTTTCTGGAATTCATTAGCATTCGCTTCAAAAGCATTGCGTTGTCCTGCATCGCCATTAAGATATTCCAGAGCGTTAGTTTGTAGGTTCCCAATTGCATCTAGTACGTTGAAATAGGCCAACACGCCGGGTACGTCATCAGACTCTATTTCCTGTGAAACGGTGGCAGATTTGTTAACAAGAGACCAAACGATGAAAGCTAAAATCAGAGTGGTGATGATGATTATTGAGAAGCCCATATAGAGGGCATGGGACAGACGAACGTTCATCTCGATCTCTCCATCGGGAGTTGGATTCCAATGAACTAAGTATGGAGCCTATGAACCAAGGTGCAAATAATTAATAGATTTATCTTTAGTGGGTGAGTTAAAGGTTCTACAGAGAAACAAAAATCGCAGCTTGAGCTGCGATTTCAAAAAACTTGAGAACCTATCGGTTATCTGCGTTTCGGTTTACGTCCTGATGCAGGTTTTCCACCTGCTGATGGCTTATTGTTTCCTTGACCACCCGACTTACCAATTCTCCCACCGGTTGGCTTGCCACTATTGCCTGAGTTGCGGCCATTGCTTGGCTTTTTCTGTCCAGAGCCGTTCATCTTTTCAAATCCTGGCTGACTTTTTGTGTGTTTAGTCGCGAAACGGTTTGAGCCATGACGACCAGACTTTCTACGCTGAGCGGGAGTCTGGGCTTCACTATCTTCTGCTGGTACCAGACAGCTCTGTTTGTCACCAATTAAGTGTTTTTTGCCCATGCTGATGAGCGCCTCGCGAATCAAAGGCCAGTTAGCTGGATCATGGTAACGCAGTAGAGCTTTATGCAAGCGGCGCTGGCGCTCTCCTTTCGCTACTGGCACTTCTTCACGTTGTTTGTACTTAACACGCTTGAGCGGATTGGTTTCCGAGTAGTACATCGATGTGGCGTTACACATTGGTGATGGGTAGAAGTTTTGTACCTGATCACACTCGAAGTTGTTGTTCTTGAGCCATAGCGCTAAGTTCAGCATGTCTTCATCTTCGGTGCCCGGGTGCGCGGAGATGAAGTAAGGGATCAGATACTGTTTCTTACCTGCTTCTGCACTGTACTTTTCAAACATTTCTTTGAAACGATCGTAAGTGCCCATGCCAGGCTTCATCATTAGGTTTAGTGGACCTTTTTCTGTATGCTCTGGTGCAATCTTCAGATAACCGCCAACATGGTGAGTCACTAGCTCTTTAACGTATTCAGGTGATTCGATGGCCAAATCGTAACGAACGCCAGAAGCTATCATCACTTTTTTCACACCTTCCACTTTACGTGCTGCGCGATACAAATCGATAGTGTGCTTGTGGTCGGTGTTCAGCTTGTTACAGATCCCCGGAAAAACACATGATGGACGGCGACAGTTTGCTTCAGCTTTCGGATCGCTACAACCGAGTCGGTACATATTTGCAGTTGGACCACCAAGATCGGAAATGGTACCAGTGAAGCCAGGTACTTTGTCTCGGATCTCCTCAAGCTCGTTAATGATCGACTCTTGAGAACGGTTTTGGATGATACGACCTTCGTGCTCAGTAATAGAACAGAAAGAACAGCCACCAAAACAGCCACGCATAATGTTCACGGAGGTTTTGATCATATCGTAAGCAGGAATCTTGGCTTTACCATATTTCGGGTGTGGTACACGTGCGTAAGGCAGGCCGAAAACGTAATCCATCTCTTCCGTTGAGAGAGGAATCGGAGCTTGGTTAACCCAAAGTTCTCGATCACCGTGACGTTGAATTAATGCGCGCCCAGAATAGGGGTTAGTCTCAAGGTGCATAATACGGCTGGCATGAGCATAGAGAATTCGGTCATTATTCAGCTTTTCAAAATGGGGGATACGAACCGCAGTTGTTGCAGCATCATGACGAGAAGGGCGAATAGCGATAGGTTTCGCTTCAGGCTCTTCAGTTTTCGCCTTGGTGTCACACTGCTCTTCTACTGCATATGGGTTTGGTGGGATAAAAGCTTCTTTACGCGGTTTTTCAATACGTGAAGAGTCAATAATTTTGTAGCCTTCTGGCTCTGCTGGCAGGCTGACAACGGTACCGCGAATGTTAGTCATTGTACCAATTTCTTCGCCATCAGCCAGTCGGTGAGCAACTTCAACCAGTGCGCGCTCTGCGTTACCAAATAGTAGGATATCTGCTTTTGCATCAAACAAAATAGAGCGACGAACTTTATCTGACCAGTAATCGTAGTGAGCTAAGCGACGTAAGCTAGCTTCGATACCACCTAGCACAAGCGGAACACCTTTATAGGCTTCACGACAGCGCTGTGAATAGACCAATGTGGCCCGATCAGGACGTTTACCGCCTTCATTGTTAGGTGTGTACGCATCATCATGACGCAGCTTACGATCAGCGGTATAGCGGTTGATCATTGAGTCCATGTTGCCAGCGGTGATGCCGAAGAACAGATTGGGTCGACCTAACTGAGTGAAAGCCTCTTTATTGTGCCATTCAGGCTGCGCAATGATCCCCACACGAAACCCTTGAGCTTCAAGCAGGCGACCGATGATTGCCATACCAAAACTTGGGTGATCGACGTACGCATCGCCAGTGACGATAATAATGTCACAGCTGTCCCATCCTAGGGCATCCATTTCCTCACGACTTGTCGGGAGAAAAGGCGCATTACCAAAGCATTCTGCCCAGTATTTTTTGTGCTCATGAATAGGGGTGATATTGCTGTACATATTTTGTTCTCTGTTCCACGGAGCGCGAATTATAGCGGCTTGAGAGCGGACTATCTACCTCTACATATCCCTAGGTTTTTTATGCCTAATGGAAGTCCTATTAGTTATGCATCTGGTTGTTTTTAGTTGTGTTAGCTATATAACGGATTACGCTGTCATATGGAGCTAATATTATAGGGTGGTGATGAATATTAAACTTGAGGTGGGTGCTTATGCATGGCACAGATGCGGATCTAGCTGTAACAGAGTGTGTTTCTGCCAGTCGTCAGCGAAAATACCGGACCTACACTTGGCAGTTAGACCTTATTACTCAAGAGTTTAGCTGTGAGCCTGAAGCGATGAAACAGCTTTTTGGCTGTCAAAAGCTCACCATTTCAGCCAAGGAGTTGCTCAAGCTGCTACCGACGACTCAGCGTCGGATGGTTCGCACTATGTTTAAGTCAGCCTTGGCTTCCGACAAAACGCATTCATTTCACTGCTGTTTGCTGACTCCCAATAGCTTGTTCACTTACGTAGAATTCACCATCGAAGCAGAAAGTGAGTTTTTGCTAAAAGGAGCGGTAACACCTTGTTTGGTTATTCCATCGAGAATGGCGGCAGCGGATATTTTTTACTCTGTTTTTGAGAACAAACATCATGGCGTGTTAGTGACAGATTCAGAAACCCGAATCCTTGCATGCAATCGTCATTTTGAGCGAATTACTGGCCACCAGCTGGAGGACATTCAAGGCTTAAAAACCAATATTCTGAACGCAGAAAAACTTAGCGCAGATTATTACCGTGACCTTTGGCACAGCATTGAACGGCATGGTCACTGGAGTGGTCCTATGCTTACCAAAAAAGCAGACAACTCAGTTTTCCCTCAAGAACTCACTATTCATAAGATTGAACCGGGAAATGGAGAATCATACTTTTTGGGGCTTTGCGCAGACCTATCTGATCAGCTGCACCGAATTGACGACCGAGAAACGGGCGGCGTTGATTTACTGACTCAATTACCATCCCCTGAGCGCTTTTTAGAGCAGTTAGAGCAGGAGTATGGGGATAACCAAGGTGAAGGTTTGCTGATAATGCTGGCGTTGCAACCGCAGTTTCCGTTGGCGAATGAGAAAGAGATTAAACGTCAGTTCGCAAGCTATATTGCAGAAAATGTCTTGGTTCCTTACGCCAGCTATATCGGTGATGGACGCTTTGCGGTGACATTGAACGTCGAAAACTCGCAGGGTAATGAGAATGTTCGTTCCATCAGGAAGACGATAAAGGCCTTCTTTCACAGTTTCAAACATGCTCAGGGAACGGTTGCTCAAGCGCTAAAATTCGGTCTCACAGGGGTATCAGTACTGCACTCAGATGCTAAATCACCTAAACAACTTCTGTCTCATGCTTTGCAGTCATTGTTGGAGCTACATTCAGGAGAAAGCAAGAGAATTGCGTTCTATGATCGTGAGATCCACGAGCAAGTGGAGTGTAAAAAACGGCTAGAGAATTGGGTTGAACAAAGTATATCCGCAGAGACAATAGAGGTCTATTTCCAACCAATTATCGATCTTAAAAAGAGTCGAATCGATAAATTTGAGGCCTTGTGTCGTTTTCCTGCCAATGAAGCGGCGAACGCTTCAACACAAGAGCTTATCAATGTTGTTGAAGACCTTGATCTGATTGTCAGCTTGGATGATGTTGTTAACCGAAAAGCCATGTCTGTGTTACCTGAGCTTCAACAACTGTTTGGGGAGCATGTCGGTCTGTCTGTCAATCGCTCTTTCAATTCAAAACGAGATATTGCCGAGATACTTCGACATAGTGCTCAGTTGATTGAGCAAAGTGGCATTGCTCCCGATAAATTGACGATTGAGTTTACCGAGAGTGCTTATTTTGATGGGGACAGTTATCAGGAAAAGTTGCTCGCCGCTATTCGACAAGCCGGAGTTTCTATCGCAGTCGACGATTTTGGTACAGGATTTGCCTCTTTTGACTATCTCAACAAAAGCTACTTTGATGTGTTGAAGATTGATCGAAGCTTTGTCCAAGGTATTCGCCTTGCTAGTCGGCAATATCATGTTGTGACCACCATTATTCAACTAGCTCAGAAACTAAAACTCAAGGTAGTGGCAGAGGGCGTTGAAACAAGGGATGAATACGCAACGTTGCGAAGTTTGGGTGTGGATTGCATTCAGGGATATTATTTTTCCAAGCCATTGCCAATTGAAGCGTTGAGAGTTGCCAAGGACTATTGCCTGCTACCAAAAAGCAGTGAGGTGGTAAAAGGCAATGCAGGGACTATTGCAGAACTGATGACGGAACAAGTCCCCCACATTGACCCAGGCGAGCCCCTTTCCTTGATACATATTTATTTTAGCAATGAGAACATCAATATTGTCCCAGTGATTGAGTCACAACATTGTGTTGGTGTTATTGATAGAGCTGTGCTGAATCTCCATATGACACCAAGTATGGGCACCGATCATGAAACCAGTAAAGAGCGCAGTATGTGGTATAAGTCAGCTCATCGTATGATGCTTCCCCCTAAGTCATTGCTGTCTTGGCACACATCCTTAACCGACGTGGAAGACTTGTTGATGAGAGCGCCATTGCCTTGGATATTGGTTGATGATGAATCACGATTTAAAGGCATTGTTGAACACCAACGGATTATTCAATATTTGCTCGGGGTGACAAATAAAAAATAATACTATCAATAATCATGGATTAACCTAAATTTATAAATGATACCGTACAATACAGTGCTTTTAGGTGAGTCTTGATGTTAGGAGATCTCAATTCCAGTGGTTCGATTGAATCGTATGTCAAAGGTAAAGCTGAGCTAAATTCTATTGCGTGGCAGTGGGAGGTAAAATCTCACTACTTCTCAATAGAGCGCGATGAGTGTGTGCAGTTGTTTCAGTCTGACTTTCCTAATCTGACCAACAACTTTTTACTATCTTGCTTGAGCTATCAAGACCAGTCAGCACTTGTTAAACAGTTCGAAGAGGCTCATAAATCACTTCAAAAGAGACGATTTAGTTGTTGCTTAAATCTAGAACAGGGCAAGATCAGCTATGTCGAGTTTACTTTTAATGGTGATAAACAAGGGCGCGTTTTCGGTCACTTGGCTCCGTTGGTCACTTTTGACAAAAACAGTGACTTCGTAAGTCAATTGTTTGAGCAACTTTTTGATAATCCTCACCATGGTGTCGTAATCGCCAATTCTGAAAAAAACGTTATTGCTTGCAATAGCTATTTTCAAGAGCACACAGGGTACTCGCATCCCGATTTGGCAGGAAAAAATCTCGACAAACTGGATTCGGGTAAGCACAGCAAAGACTACTATCAAAATCTCTGGAAAGAGGTCGCGCGAACAGGTTTTTGGTCTGGTGTTATTCTTATTAAAACCAAATCAGGCAGCACGATCCCGCAAGACTTAACCGTTCAAAAGTTCTCTTTAGGCGAAAATATTTTTTATGTGGGTTGGTATTTAGATCTGTCTAAAAACCTCTATCGGGTGGCGGATGTCGAGCATGGTGGGGTTGAGCTTTTGACTCAGCTCCCTACTGAGCAGCAGTTTACTCAATCAGTGGCGAGCCGATGGATGGACGAAGCCGAAGAGCATATAAGTATGGTCGTCGCTTTTGTGCCTAAATTTAATAGTGAGGATGATTTTGAGCACAAGTCAGTATTGTCAGAACATCTAGCGAGAAATCGCAATGCTCAACAGGTCGGTTATATTGGTAACAACCACTTTGTCGCTTGTTTAGAGTGTGAGAAACGGCCTGGTCCTTCTCAGGTGAGAATTATTCACCAAACCATCCGACGTTTCTTTAGTTCACTGAACCAAAAGGCAGGCAAAGAGATCCATTTGGCAATAGTTCACGGCAAAGTAGGTGTCTCGGTACTGGGCCATGATACACACAACCCTAAATTACTTGTATCGCACGCTGTACAAGCGATGCTAGAACAGCAAAATGATGCTCGGGGACTCATCACTTTTTACCATGGTGCCATTCACCGAGAGGTATTACGTCGTAAGGAGCTAGAAGAGTGGGCCGTTAAGCTGATTCGCTCCAACGCTGTAGAAGTGTATTACCAACCTATCGTCGATGTTAAAACGTGGGATATTGTTAAGTTTGAAGCGTTAAGCCGTTTTAAAGCTCCCAATGGAAAAATACTCAATACCCAGGAAATGGTCACTGTCGCAGAAGATCTAGATCTAGTATCGGACTTAGATTGGTGCGTGGGAAGAAAAGCGTTGGAAGACTTATCCGTGATTCAAGAGCGGTATGGTGAAAAGTTAGGGATGACGATCAATCGCTCTCTTAACACTAAGCTAGAAACGGATGAAGTGCTGCAGAGCGCTGATGATTTGGTGCATCAGTTCGCTAAAACTCCTGAACTCGTAACAATTGAGCTGACAGAAAGCGCTTACTTTGATAGCGAGTCAGAGCAATCTTCTTTGATCAGAAACATACGGCGAAGAGGTGTCAGCGTTGCGATAGATGATTTTGGGACGGGTTACAGTTCCTTTAGTTACCTCAGTGACTGTAACTTTGATCTATTGAAGATCGATAGAGAGTTCGTCACAGGTTTAAGAATTGGGACTCACAAGTACCATATTGTAAAAATGATCACGGAGCTGGCGCACACTTTGAATGTTAAAGTAGTAGCAGAAGGTGTGGAGACTCGACAAGAGTTGGAGGTCATTTGCAGTGTTGGTGTGGATTACATTCAAGGCTACTTTTTCTCAAAACCTTTGCCAATTGATCAGCTTGAAAGCGCCTGGAGTTATTGTGAAAGGCTGGAGGAGTTTCTCACCAGAGCGTCTAGTATGCGGCAAGTTGGGATCCTCAATATCACACAAACTTATATACCGACCTTAGAGCCTCAAGACACATTAGAAGCCGCCAGAGACCTTTTTGACTCAAAACAGTACAATCTCGAGGTTATCCCTGTTGTTGATGGCACCACTTGCGTAGGGGTAGTAGGTAGAGAGGAATTAAATCATCACCTCTCGACCACTCTCGGCACAAAGTTGGAAACGCCTAAAGATTTGCTTGCCTTGAAGAGAAAACTCAATCAGGTGATGAGGCGTGACATCCATCGTGCTTCATATCAGATAAAAATGTCTGAAGTGCCTGAATTGATAAAAAGTGGTATCAAGCCCCCTTGGTTGGTGGTCAACGAAACCGGACAATATTTAGGAGTGGTCACAAGTCAGGATCTTCTCAGCCATTTTGCCAACGAGTAGGTAAGAATCGCTGGTGGCACTTATCCAACCAAGTCTGCTATTATCCGCTTCCATTAAAAACAATAGTGATAGCTCACACCATGGTTCAGCAATTGTTAGCAGTGTTTCCTCCTATGCTTCTGGGTGCTCAGTTGATTTTGACGCTTATTTTAGTCAAAGGAGATATTTGTCCAGGCCAGCGAGGTCGTATTCATAAAGTTCTCCCTGTTCTCGCCATTATGTGGTTGGCTGTCGCTTCATTGAGAATCGAAGCCATGATGGTGGTGTTTGCGATTGCTTATTTTTACTCACAAGTTCAAACCAAAAAAACTCGGGTACAAGGCCCATTGTGGGTACTGTACCTAGCCAATGGGTTGGCGCTGTCTTATGTCGCGATTGGTATTGGTGAACAGCCTGATTTAGCGGCCGGTATAAACGTATTCGTTCAGATCATTCTTCTTGGCGCTCTGTTTGCTCATTTGCTGCTCACGGTCGCTCGCACTAGGCTGCAGGCTTTTCATCGTATTTTGCCGGTAACGGGCGTTATTTCTGCGATGTTGATGAGCTTAGCGATTCTTTTAAAAGCCATTGGCCTAGAAGAAGACACCTTAACTCAGGCGACTCAACCTTTATTGATAGGTTTTGCACTTCTGATTACTTCAGTTCTCATCTGGTCTTGGCACATCATTGTGTCGAAAACCGTCAACAAAGTTCAGTTAGCAGTAGCATTACTGACGTTAGTTTCAGCCACAACGTTTAATCAAGGCTTGTTCGTTCTTTAGAAGCGACTCACTTTAAATTTGAGGATTTGAAGCTACGCTTGTGTTAGGTGATCAGCACAGGAGTGTGGCTATGGATCTAAGTAATGTTGGAAGATTAGATAGCGTCATATTGCTTGGTATCGTTAACGAAAAGCTGAGATTGGAATGTCACAGTTTTGAGGAGCTTGTGACCATGTATGAAATGGATATCGAAATTGTGATTGGCAAGCTCGATGTCCTCGGTTATCAGTATGATCCTCTCACCAATCAGTTTAAATCTTACGACAGATAACATGTAAAAAGGAGGCTGAATGCCTCCTTTTTCATACTGTTTTTATCCCTTCTAAATGGCTCTTCGATTGTTGTCGTGCGGTATTAAAAAACGCCTGAAGGTAACGTTTATCTTTGTCTGAGTTGCGAGTCGCGGCAAAAAGGCGTCGCCATAAACCATCACCAAGCGAAATACTGGTTATTAACCCCTGACGAGAGAATTCGCTGATGGCCCAATTTGGTAATGCGGCGACTCCCAAGCCTGCTGAGACCATTTGGACTAGCATCAGAGTATTGTCAGCCTGTTTCCATTTTGCTGGTTCAATGCCTGCTGGGTGGAGAAAATGTTTCACCACATCAAGTCGGTTTTTTTGTACCGGATAAGACAACATGGTTTCGTTTTCCAAATCACTTGGTGCGACAGATGTGTTTGCCGCCAATGGGTGATTGGTCGCGGTGACAAGGCGCATTTCAAAATCAAATAAGGGTTCGTAATGGACTTCTGACCTAGGCTGGATATCCGAGGTAATGACTAAATCCAACTCGCCACTCATCAACGCAGGCAGAGGCTCGAAACCAAATCCCGATGAGAAGTCCAGAGTCACGCTTGGCCAAGCAACTTGGTACTCTCTCAACGCAGGCATTAACCATTGGAAGCATGAGTGACATTCAATTGCCATGTGCAGGCGTCCATTAACGTCTTCTTTCAGGCTGGCAAGTTCATTCTCTGCTCGCGCTAATCGTGGCAGCACTTGATCCGCCAAACTCAGAAGAATCTCGCCTTCAGATGTGAACCTTACCGGGCGTGTTTTGCGCAGAAACAACTGGCCGCCAATTCTGGCTTCGAGATCTTTTATTTGATGAGACAAGGCTGACTGAGTCAGATGTAACGTCGTTGCGGTGGCGGTTAACGACCCCGTATCTCGTAACGTTGCTAATGTTTTCAGATGCTTAAGCTCGATCATGAAATCCCTTCAACCGTAATCACTGATGATGAATATAGCTAACTTACCTGCATTTTTTAGGGGTGTAAACATCTAGACGTCTAAAATTATAAATGATTTTAATATAGAGCTTTTACATGTAGAGCATAAGTAACATGAAATAATCTAATAAACAGGTTGAATAATTGGAACTTGTTCCGTCACTAGGTTAGCGAGATAGTTTAGCCATCCAGACGCCTTTCATGTCGTTTGAACAGCACATGCATCTACGATTACAAACCAGAAGGATTAGGGCTATGACAACAACTCATATTTTGGGATACCCAAGAATTGGTGAAAAGCGTGAACTTAAGTTTGCGTTGGAGAAATACTGGCGTGGTGAAATTGAACAGGCTGAGCTAAAGGCCATTGGTGCCGAGCTCCGTAGCAAAAACTGGCAGACACAATCTGATGCCGAGCTGAGTTTCGTTACTGCCGGTGATTTCGCATGGTATGACCATGTACTTACCACGACTTTATTGTTGGGCCACGTGCCTAAACGCCACCGAGATGGCTTCCCGGATCTGGATACCTTGTTCAAAGTGGGACGTGGGCAGTCGCAGGTGAGTTGCGATTGTGATGGTTCTGCGGCGTCAGACATGACCAAATGGTTCAACACCAATTACCATTACATTGTGCCAGAGTTCAGTGAAGATGATAGCTTTGACGTCAGTTGGCCGCAGCTGTTTGAAGAGGTGAATGAAGCAACGAAAGCAGGTCATAAGGTGAAACCTGTTCTACTGGGGCCCATCAGCTATCTTTATCTTGGCAAAGAGGTGGATGAAGGGTTTGACCGCCTAACCCTGTTACCGCGCCTTCTTACGGCTTATCAGAACATCTTATCAAAGCTATCTAAGCAAGGGGTTGAGTGGGTGCAGATAGATGAGCCCGTCTTGTCACTAGAACTCGAAAAACCTTGGTTATCTTCATTCAAACTCGCCTATCAAGTGATTCGCAGTGATATTAAAGTGCTACTGACAACGTATTTTGATTCTGTCGATGACACATTAGATAGGATTGTTGAACTCGATGTTGATGGTTTGCATATTGACCTAGCGGCCGCACCTCAGCAACTGAGCACCGTAGTATCTCGTTTACCCAAAGAGTGGGTACTGTCCGCAGGCGTGGTTAATGGACGAAACGTTTGGCGCGCTGATCTCAGTACACAGCTTGAGCTTTTGCAGCCTGTTAAACAGCAATTAGGTGATAGGTTATGGGTCGCGAGTTCATGTTCATTACTGCATAGTCCGGTTGATTTAGATTTTGAACCAGAGCTGTCCGAAGAAGTTCGCAGCTGGTTCGCATTCGCCAAACAAAAGGTGCATGAAGTTGCTTTGTTAGGCAAAGCACTGGACGGCAACCAGCAAGCCATTAAAGAATGTGTTGTCTATAGTGCTCCAATTGAGGCTCGAAAAACCGCAACACATGTCAACAAACCTCAGGTGCAGGAGCGATTAAATCAAATCACCCAATCGCTGGCAGAGCGTAGCGCACCCTATGAGGAACGCGCAGAGTATCAAAGTGCCGTGCTAGGTTTACCACTTTTCCCAACAACGACTATTGGCTCATTTCCTCAAACTGACGAAATACGAGTTCAGAGAAGTGCTTACCGTACTGGTCAATTGTCTGACTCTGAATATGTAGCAGCCCTAAAAGGGCATATCGAAGACGCCGTGAAGCGACAGGAAGCATTGGATCTCGATGTGCTGGTTCATGGCGAAGCTGAGCGAAATGATATGGTTGAGTACTTTGCAGAGAACTTGGCCGGTTTTCAAACCACAAAGTTTGGCTGGGTTCAGAGTTACGGATCTCGCTGTGTGAAGCCTGCGATTGTCGTTGCAGACATTGAACGCGAGAAGCCCATTACCGTTGAATGGTCGACCTATGCAAAATCGCTGACGTCCAAACAAATGAAAGGGATGTTAACTGGGCCTGTCACCATCCTTTGCTGGACGTTTTCTCGTGAAGACATCTGTCGCAAGGAGATCACCAATCAACTAGCGCTTGCATTGCGTGATGAAGTGTCTGATCTGCAGGAAGCAGGCATCAATATTATCCAGATTGATGAGCCTGCGATTCGCGAAGGTTTACCACTCAAGAAGCGTGACCATGCAGAGTATTTAGAATGGGCGGTGGATGCTTTCAAAATTTCCGCAGCCAGTGCAAAACCAGAAACCCAGATACATACGCACATGTGTTACTCAGAGTTTAACGAGATCATCGACTCAGTCGCAGCATTGGATGCAGATGTGATTACGATTGAAACATCGCGCTCCAATATGGAGCTCCTTAAAGCGTTTGAAGAGTTTAATTACCCGAATGAGATTGGTCCAGGTGTCTACGATATTCACTCGCCTAACATCCCAAGTGAGGAGTGGATTGAAGGATTGATCAACAAAGCAGCAGAGAAAATTCCAGCGAAAAGGTTATGGGTGAATCCAGATTGTGGTTTGAAAACACGAAATTGGGCTGAAACAGAAGAGTCACTAGCCAACATGGTGTCGGCGGCAAAAAAACTGCGTAAAGAGTTTGCTTAACAAAGGGACGCTGCGGATTTAAAAATGCCGATCGATAGATCGGCATTTTTGTGTTTGGATAGAGTTAGATAGATTCGCCATTCACGGTTACTTGAACATCAATATTACCGCGAACGGCATTAGAATATGGACATACCTGATGAGCAACGCGAGTCAATTCCAGAGCCTGTTCCTGAGGTAAATCAATGTCTGCAGCTAGGCTAACTGTCAATGCAAATCCGCCGTTATCATTTGGGCCAATACCAACTTCTGCAGTGACAGGTGCTTGACTGATCGCCACTTTCGCTTCGCGAGCAACGTGCAAAATGGCATTTGAAAAACAGGCAGAATAACCAGCCGCAAATAGTTGTTCTGGGTTGGTCGCTGCGCCACTGCCGCCCATTTCTTTAGGGTAAGCAAGTTCTAGATCAAGTAAACCATCGTCAGTTTTCACTTGGCCGTTACGACCTGCGAGCGCTTTAGCTGAAGTTTTGTATAGAGTTGTCATATTATTTTCCTTTCATTTAGGTTGCGCACAATTCAATTGCCTACAATATTAGATCGAAAATTATCTGGAATGCAACTATATTGTGCGCAATTTAAATATTTTTATTTGATAGGTGTCGAATGAGTAAGTGCCAAAATGTCGAAAAGATGACGGATGAAGAGAAATTATTGCTGGATAATCAGCTATGTTTTCCACTTTACAGTGCGGCTAATGCGGTAATTCGTGCTTACCGACCTATGCTTGAACAATTGGACCTTACTTACTCTCAATACTTGGTGATGATGTTGCTTTGGGAGAAAGATGGAGCCAGCGTAAAAGATTTGGGAACAAGACTCCATCTTGATTCAGGCACATTGACACCATTGCTTAAAAGGCTCGAAGTGAAAGGGTTTGTTGCCAGAGGAAGAAGCCAAGAGGATGAGCGTGTAAGAGTACTTAACCTGACCAATGCTGGTCAGGCGCTCAAGGAGTCAGCGAAATTAGTGCCCAACGCAATGCGATGCAGAATTGATCTTGAGGTCGATGAACTGGTTACGCTTAAGCAATTATGCGAGAAAGTTCTGAATAATCTAGTTTAGGTTATACGCGATTATCCCCTGAACTAAAGGCTATTGTTTGGCTGATGTGAGTCAGGCTGCGCCCACTTTGTTGTTGCCATTCGGCGAATGCTTTATTGGCAGCATCCAGAGAGCGTTTGGTGTCTCTGCCACCTTCAATAATTTTGCAGTTTCTCAGGTAGGCTTCGACGTCTCCAGACATAATAAAGGTGTCGACACCCATTTGACGAAGGCTATATGGGCCGGTGTTGCCTCCCAGTCGGCTCCCTTTCTTCTTCAGGAAACTCCATAATTCTGTAATAGTTTCGCTTGGCCATTCGGCGATCATTTTGCCGAAAGAGCCATGTTCCAGAGATGCTTCATGAATCATTTGTGCGTTAGAGTGTATGGACTTCACTTTAGCATGATGGCGAATAATGCGTTTATCCGCCGCTTTGGTATCCCATTGCTCATCAGACAACATCAATAGTGATTCGATCTTAAAACCGAAGAAGACCTCTTCAAAGTTGGGCCATTTGTTTCGAACCACAGCCCATGAAATGCCACTTTGAAATACCTTCATACTGAATGCAGATAACCAGCGATCGCTGGGAATGGCTGCGATTTCTGCTTTGCTGAGAGGGTTAGAAAGCAAGGCTTCCAGCTGGTCTTCGCCACCTTTGCGTTCTGCTGCTCGTTGATAGATATGTTCAAATTTTTCAACTTTCATGTGCTGTGTCCTTTTATTTTTCGCTATCATATCAGCCTGTTATGCCTTATCTCAATTGACCTTGTCGGCAATTATTAAGGATGCAATCGGCAAAGGTCCGATTTTTCAAAGAGAGTCGTTTGCTCTTGTACAGCAAATGATAGATTTGGGATCAAGCACGTTTTGTTCGAGAATCTATTAGCTGACCATTAGTGAGATGGTCGACAAAGACTGGATGCAGGTTTTAGCTCGCCTTGATCTGGATAGCAATCTTTGTGAATCTTGTGCGTTAACTCTTTTCAGTGGTGTACTTCAGCCGAAGATCATGGGGTCATGATTTTGGGTAGTGAAGGGGCGCAGACGTTCGATTTATCCTTTGACTGGAGACCTAAAGCAACCCGTTCAGTGTGGCAGTGTATAAAAATGTCACAGCGACAAGTCGAGGCAGCGGAACAAGGGGGGATGGCTTTTAAACAGGCAATCTCAGAATAGTAAAAGGCCAGAGCAACAGCCCTGGCCTTTGTTGTTACAGTGTCAGTAGGTAATTGACCAGCTCATTATACTCTTCAACAGAGCCAATTTTATCGGCGTTAACGATGTATTTATCATTTACTAACACGCCTGGTACACCAGTCAGCGTGCTTTGCTTAAATTGCTTGTCGAAACGCTTTTGCATCGAGTTCACCACAAAGCTGTTGTACGTTGAGTCAAACTTTTTGGCATCAACGCCATTATCGATAAAAATTTGGCGAAGTGCGTTTTCATCTTTGGGTGCGCTGCGACGCTCGTGAATTTGCTTAAACATAGCCGGTACCAAGCTCTTTTCGACATCCAGTGCTACCATGGTCGCATAGGATTTAGCCATTGGTATCGCCATATCATTGCCCATAAAGGCTACGTGAACTTTCTCGAACTTTGCGTCTTTTGGAAGTGAAGCCTTGAGGCGATCGATCACAGGTTCAAAGTTATAACAGTGTGGGCAGTAGAAAGAGAAAAACTCCGTGACTTTCGGCGTTTTTGACTTATCCGTTTCGATCACTTTGTAATGTGTCCCTTCTTCGAACTTAGCGGCGTTAGCGGCGAGTGAAAATATCAAGGTGGCAAATAGGGCGAATAGTTTTTTCATTGTATTAATTCCTAATAGATACAGTTAGTTGCCGGTAAATAACCGGAGTGAACGTGAACATTAAGAATTACGCAATAGGAGGGCGGAACAGAGCCTGAATACGAGCCACTGCTTTTTCGGCCTTATCTTGATTGATAAGTGCCAGTGAAGTAGGGATTGCATCTGCAAAGATCAGTTCGGAGATATAAGGTACTTTCAGCAGGCAAACTGAGGCACAGCAGTGATGCGATGACTGCCCCTCACTGTGGTTGGACTTTGGGCATTCTATTGGATGAACCTGAGAGAGGCTGTCGAGATTTAGTGTACAGTGAGTCGACGCTATCGTTGCTTTTTCACCAGCTGCTACGCCCACCGCTACACCCATAAAAATTAGTGCAAGAGTGAGAAGAAAAACAATAGCTAATGAACGATTTTGTAACAACACAATCAACCCAAAATGAAATTGAAATTAGCTTAACTGATTTGCCAGTAATGATAAATATTCAGTTTTTCTTTTTGTTGGTCGAACTTTATTTGTGTGGCGGATGTCCTACCAAACAAGTTTGCTAACTCTATAAATTTATGTCTAGTTTTAAAGATATTTTGCTATTTGGTACCTTGTTTGTCTCTAGCGGCGTATTTGCTAATTCCTCTCTCACCTATCAATTGTCGATTGACCCCGACGATGCAGACAAAGTCATCGTCAATGTAGACACAAGTGGCCTAGAGCAAGTCAAAGTATCACCTGCACGCACCTTAACCCATAGTGACCAGCCAGTAATATCCTGCCAAACCGCTTCGGGCATTATCACGGTTTTAGATGTTTTGCATTCTCAGAAATGCCAGCAGATTGAATGGTTTTTGAAAATGAAACACACACCTGATCACGGTATGGATATCTCACAACAAATTGATAGTCGAAGCGTTGATAAGGGTTGGTATTTTATTAGTGAGTGGGATTCTTTGCCACGTGTCGAAGGGAGTCGTAATATTCGCGTCTGTACTCCGGAGCAAAATTGCCAGGAGATGCCGGAGCTATCAGAGCCTCCCATGTTTGTTGTTTGGGGAATGAAAAGTACAGAACTAAACATCAATGACAACAAAGTGACCGTTTTCAGCGATGCCCCTCAAGTGATGAAGCAAGTAGAGCAATGGAAACCGGTATTAGAAACGTCACTATGTTACTTGAACAGCGTATTCTCGAATACACAGCGACGAGACTGGCAGATGGCCTTTTTCAAAAAGGACCGTTCGTCAGGGAGCTTAAGTGGAGCCGCCGGTCAGAACATGATTTTGATTAATGCCTGGTTAGAGCAAGGAATACTCACACCAGTTTCATTAAAGATGCTTCTTAAGATTGCTGCGCATGAGTCAGTCCATGTGTTAGATTCAGCCAGCAGGCCGACTTGGGCAGCGGAAAGTCTTGCAGAGTACTACGCGATAAAATCTTTACAAACTACGCCTTATGCTGCGGATAACCCGATTCATTTCTGGCATGGCTTTGCTCAAAAGTTCCCTTTCTCGAACACAGGGCTTATTGAAGCAAACCGTCTCTTCAGTGAACAGGGAGCGGGGCAATACTATCCGTTGTTTTACTTTAAAGGCTCTGCGTTTTGGTATGAACTGGATGCAGCCTTGAGTCACACAGGTTCAAGTCTAGACAGCTTGATGAGTCGATTGAACTTTGAAACTGATGGAAGCTTATCTATAAAGTTTGTTAGTGCAGTAACTGAGAAAATAGGTGATAAGGAATGGACAGCGATCAGCCTTCGTTATTTGTGATTCTGTTCGGTATGCTCAGCAAATGGGAACCTTGCTCCCATTTGCTTATGTCATACAAGCATTATTGATTGAAGTAGTCAGCCATAATTTTATTGGCGTCGATCTTTTTCAACCCTTGATCAATGATCGATTTCCATTTCATGCCGGTTTCGTCGTTAGCAAATGCAATGAACAATTCTTTCTCTTCCAATAGTTTAGAGTTCATCTGCAGTTGGTTCTTCGCTCCTGCGAGGGCCTTATCACTGGCGAGCAAATAGCTGAGAACGTTACTGTCTATAACGGCGAGAGGAATTCGTTGTCCTGAAACTTTTTTCAGATTTTGGCTATCACTAGTTACCGCTTCCGATTGAAGTGCACCACTGGCAATCATGCTGTCGAGTTCCTCGGTATTCACATAACCACGAACCACGCCGATTTTGGTTGATTTTAAATCTTGCAAGTTGCTCCACGATATTGGGTTCGCTTTATTCTCGACGAAGCCAAGAGGGCCTGTTCCTATGGGCTCTGAAAAGATTAGATCGGATGCCTCAAAGTGGTATTCAGGAAAGTAACCTGCATACTTGGTTTGATTTTTTGCAAGGTGAACGGCTCGTTCCCAAGGGTAAAACTCAACAGTTAACTCATGTCCCATTGCTTCAACAGCAGCTTTGACAACGGCTACGGAAGCACCTTGAGAGTCGAGGCTTCTTCCTGCATAAGGGGGCCATTCCAGAGACGTTAAGGTGAGGACATCACCGCGAACTGGCAACGCAATTAGCATTAGACTCAAAAGCATCAGTGTCAGGTTGTGCATTCGCTTACTTCCTTGTTGTTGATAGTGTATTAACAGCATAGACAACATTGGTCGGTAGAGATGTCGAAAATCTTCAATCTTTGGTTTTTTACTAAAGGTAATCTAATGATAGAAACTAAGGAGAACCGCAGATGAAAACTAGATTGAATTACTTCAATGCCGCCCCTGAAGGCATCCAGATTTTGATGGCGCAGGAAACCTACCTTCGTAGCCAGTTCGAGCAACAAGACACGCTATCGATCACCATCTGGGAGCTGATTAAGCTTCGTGTATCGCAGATCAACCAGTGTGCGTTTTGTATTGACATGCACAGCAAAGAAGCATTGAAACAAGGAGAGTCATACTCTCGTCTCATTGGGCTCAATGCTTGGCGAGATACGCCCGAATATAGCGATGAGGAAAAAGTTGCGCTACATTGGTCTGAATGTATCACAAAATGTAGCGATGTCGACGAAAGTGCTTATCAGGCAACACTGAATACGTTTGGTGAACAGGGACTCGTTATCCTCACGCTGGCTATCAATGCAATTAATAGCTGGAATCGTATCGCCAAAACGTTCAAGCCTGAAATTGGTAGTCTTTCGGCAGACTAACGGCAGGAGTAACACTCAACAAATGGATTTTGAAATAGTCAATCCAGATGGTCTACTAGCCGATCATATTCAGGCAATATGGTCGGCTAAAGTGTCTGTTGGGCAAGCCATCTCCAAACCTCTATACTGTGATGGAGGCTCTGGGGTGATGTTTGTACTAAAAGGGCAGGTGAGTTTAGAAGGCAGAGCATATAGTCAAAACGCGGTGTATCATCCATATAGCATAGTCACCAAGAACATCACTATGTCTTGTGAGGCCGAGCTTTGCGGGGTCCGCTTTCACCCTGGTATGCAGTTTTCATTTTTGGACGAGCTCATTGAAGCCAGCAAAGTAAACCGTCAAGATGGGTTTTGTTTCGAACCTTCAAAGGCTTTGGTCACGCAATTGTCCGAGCAGCAGAATCATAGCAAGCGAATAGCGCTGTTGATGAATTGGTGCTCAGAATACGTGTCTCAACATGACGTGGATGAAGACAGAGCTAAGCTGATTCATCTTGCGCAGGATGGCAAGATAGGCGAGAGCTTTGGCGAAAGCCAAAGGCAAGTTGAACGCAAATTCAAACATTGGGTGGGAATGAGTCCAAAGTACTTCCAACGTCTTCGTCGAGTTCATGCCAGCATTCAAAACCTGAGAGACAACCCTCAACTCTCTTTAGCCGAACTGGCTGCCTATCAAGGTTTTTCCGATCAAGCTCATATGACGAGAGAGTTCAAAAATTTCGTGTTGATTACTCCAGGACAATTCAGTCGCCGGCTAAAACAAAAATAGCTCGTACTCTCAGATTACTCGCCACTATCTTATTTGAACGGCTTTCGATATTCACTGACCAGTTTTGATATCTTCCTTCCATGTACCTGATTGACGACCTCCAATATCTGCATAGCAGGATCGCAGACTATGCGAGATAATTGTTGCAGCGTCAGTTCTGGGGCTGGATAAAGGGGTCTTTATAGGGTGTTTTCATTCAACAGTGATGTGATTTCCCTGCTCTATGTTCGACATAACAGGTTGAGGGACTGAGAAGGTTTTGCCCTCAACTCCAGAAGGCGTTGGGTTTCTTGGCTAATCGGTGATATATGCAGTGAGCTTTGCCAATAATAAAGACCGAAGCTAGCGCTTCTATCAGGAACAAGTGTTCTTTAGTCTTTAGGTGGGGAGAATAAAAGGCGCAGTTTTTGCCAAAAAGATAACTGCTTCTGACGTATATCCTGCAAGAGGTCTCCCCATTCTTTAAATGTCACTACCAGTGGATTGAAGCTGTTGATGGGTTTAGTGACACCGTAGCGTACGGTTTCAACTTCAGGTTCAAAGGTACCGAACAGTTTGTCCCAGATAATGAGTACACCAGCGTAGTTTTTATCGATGTACTGAGGGTTACGACCATGATGCACTCTGTGATGAGAAGGGGTATTAAATAGATATTCCAATGGGCCAAGTGTTCGAACCCACTGAGTGTGAACGAAGAACTGCAAACCCAAGTTTAACAGTACGGCAAAAATGACCCATTTAGGCTCGAATCCTATGATCACAAGCGGCACCCAGAATAGCCACATCCCCGCAATGGGGTACATTAAGCTTTGTCGAAAAGCCGTGCTGAAGTTCATGCGTTCAGAGCTGTGATGAGCAACGTGCGCAGCCCACATCCAGCGAGTGCGATGACTGGCGCGATGAAACCAGTAGTAGAAAAAATCTTGCAGTATGAGCAGAATAATAAAGCTCGCAGCACCCATTTCTATGTCCATCAGTCGCCAGCCAAACAGCCACATGTAAAGCTGAATGATTAAAAGCCCAGTTAACAGGTCCGCTAGTTGATGCATACCCGCGAGAGTAAAGTTACATAATACTTCTGGAAGAAAATAGGATGAGTTTTGTGGAAGATGACCGCGTTTTTGGCCGATGAAGTATTCAGCCAACATCAAACCAATGAAAAGGGGGGCTAATAGCATCAGAAGCCATTCAGGGTTGTCGATAAGAATACTGAAATTCATACAAAGCTCCGAAAATATTACCAGCGAGCGAAGTGATCTTCGGTTAAACCAAGTTGCTGTTCTACTGTGTGATGGACACCATTGTCATCTTTGATGACACCTGAAAAGTGGCCGATAAACTGACGAAAATTGCTTTGTAGAACCCACAAGTTGAGTTTTTCACTTCTGTTGTTTAGTGGTGTAAAAGTCAAATCGACTCGACCATCATCAGAGAAAATACGCCATTTCTTTTGGATCGCTTGGCGATCAAAATGAAAGTGGACAGCACCGAGTAGATGCCGAACCTCATCAACCCATAGAGCATTCTCATGACTGCCCGTTTCGTTAACCCCTGCAGCTAAGTTGAGGCCAAGCTTGCTCTTGTCACTGAAACCATTGATGCTTGCCCATCGCCAACTTGTTTCGCGTCGCATATAGCCCGCTGAAAAGTCATAGCCACCCAACGCGAGAGAAGTGTCAATCTGGTTGCCACCTACCGTAATATTTCCCTTAACGGCCAGCGCGTTGTGCTTTTTGGTGTAGGTCCAGCCGTTATAGCCAGTAGGCGTGCAAAGTGATAGCGGCAAGCTGCTGCTTGGTGGTTGGAGCGAAACATCGAGTTGCAACAAATCAGTGCTGGCTTTGACCTGCCAATTAGGGTAGGCAATCTCAAACGCTAGTTTTTTGGCCGCGATGTGACTGGATCCTTGATATGGAGATGGGGACATTTGTTTGTCGATGTTTAAAGGTCTTAACCAGCTTTGCTCTACCAGAGTGTCGGTTTGGACGTCGTAAACATAACAAAATGCAGATCCTACATAGCGAATATCTGCGATGGCTAGGCCAATCACGTAGCGTGGTGTCATGATGCTGATAAATTGAAACTGCTTGTAGTGAAAGTATTTTTTCAGCCTACCGACTTTGCGATCCATGTTATTGCAGTATGCAAAGCGGTGGATTCCCAATTGTTTTGGTACGCCATCAAAATGACCGAAACAGGGCTTTCCATTCGACTGGATAAGGTATTCAGGGGCAGCTTGGCTCATCATCATGATAACCTCACAATCCAATAACATTTCCATCAGTGTTGCGTGTTTGGTTGAGATTAAACAGGTCATTTTCGGCCATAAAGTTAACTAATATCACAATTAAAGGGAGTGAACTCCGTTATCCTGAAGATTAGGTCGAACGAGGAATAGGCATGGCGATCATCGCACAATATCTGCCGGTTGATCATCGATATCAGTTGGGGGTATTAGATATCTCTTTGCTGCTTAGTGTCGTGCAAGAATATGGCCTCGATGTGGATAGCTTACTCAACCAAGCAGGTTTACGGTCCATAGACTGGCGCAGCCAGGAAAGTCATATCAGCTATTCAGACAAGTTGTTGATATTTCGATACGTACAGAGATTCTTTCCCAATATCAGTTTGGGATTGTTGCTTGGTGAGCGAGCGACGCTGAGCCATTTTGGTATCCTTGGTTACGCTGTTTTGAGTAGTCGAACTGTCTTTGAAGCGATTAAAGCAGGGTTTAAATATCTGGATCTCAATGGCCCTATTTTTTCTGTAAGAGTATGTCGCGATGCTGACACAGCCTCCATTGAGATTGAAAATGATTTGGAGATTGGTCAACTACTTCCTTTTTGTACTGAGTACTTTTTTAGTTCTATAACCTCTTTATTTTTTGAACTGACTGGGCAGCGCTTGATGATAGATAAGCTGGAACTGCCATACCCAAAACCTGACTACGCCACTCACTATACAGAGCGTTTCTGCTGTAGAGTGTTGTTTGAACAACCACGCTGCGCGCTGACTTTTAATGCCAATGTTATGGATTGGAAGTTAGCTAGCCACAATTCAGATTTACTCAATACCTATCTCAACTCCTGTGAGTCTGTGATGGCAGTATTGCAATCACCTACACGATTAAGTAATCAGATCAAAGCCTTTCTCTATCAGAGTGTTGGTATGTTCCCTTCTATTGATGACATTGCCGTCCAACATGGATGTTCGGTTAGGACTTTAAGAAGGCAACTCAATCAGGAGCAAACCAGTTATAGAGAGCTTGTGGATGAAGTACGCTTCGAGCTCTCTAAAGAATTTTTGCTAAGAACACACTTGACTACAGAAGAAATGGCTTTTCGGCTTGGATACAGTGATAGCGCCAGTTTCAGGCGGAGTTTCAAGCGCTGGTCAGGTACGGTGCCCAGTTCTTTCAGAGCATTATGAAGTTGTATTAACAAGCTCTAAAGCACGTATCACCATCCATTGTTTAGATTGCAACTACAATTAATATTATTTATTGATATTTGTGTTTTTATGAACCTTGTAAGACTCATCTCATTACTGTTTTCACTGTGTGTATTTTCATCGTTGGCCAATGATAAGACGGTTCGGTTTGCCGTGGGAGATTGGGAACCTTACACCAGCTCTCTGTCTGACCCAGAATTGAAAATATCGGAAACTCTGGTGCGAAGAGCATTCGAAATTCGCGGATATGCTGTCGAGCTAGAGTACTACCCTTGGGTTCGATCTTATCAATACGCGATTCGAGGTGAATTTGATGGTTCTTTTCCTTGGATGAAAAATGAAGACAGAGTGAAAGACTTCATCTATTCAGAGCCATTTTTTAGTCAACGTGTACAGTTCTTTTATCACTCAGACATACCATTTTCTTGGCACGATGCAAAAGATCTAAACAAATTTCAAATTGGTGCTACCCAAGGCTATCAAGCTACCCACTTTATGGAGCAATTGGGTGTCGACTTTGAAGTGAACAACTCGGAAGAAACCAATTTTCAGAAAATGGCGAAAGGGCGATTAGACGCTTATCCAACGGGTGTTGAACGGGGCTTGTACCTCATTAAACACTATGTGCCCGAAGCACTTAGACCCTATATAAAACTCCACGCCAAACCCTTGCTTGAAGACGACATGTTTGTGATCTTCAGTCGATTCAATAGTCAACGCAGCCGTTTATTGGTGAGTGAGTTCAATGCAGGTTTAAAGCAACTGATGGAAACGGGTGAATATAAACAAATAATGCAATCGGAGGCTGAGTTTTTGCAAATGATACAGAGAAACGACTAATTCTTTGGTTGGATATGAATGAGTATGGTCAAAATGATTACCTTATTTACGGCTAATCATGCCTAGGGCGTAACAATGTACAAGCGTATTAAGATAACTCTGGTCACCGCCGTTTTTCCCATTTATGCCTTAGCCGCTATTAACATGGCTGAAGTTAACGCTTACGCCTATGAAGGTCTAGCGGAAATATGTGCCAACTCGAGGAACATTCTCGGCTCAGAGCTGAAAGAGATAAAAGTACTCTATCTGAGCAAGAAACGCTCTAGGCAGGCAATGTTTCCCGCTGACCCGAATTTTGCCTATTACGCGGCTAAGCAACTTTGGGACATCGGAACAGGTGATCATCCTTCTTTTGATGAATGCGTGTCGCTACTGAGTAAGTAATGAACATTAATTGATTCGCTTCGCTTCGCTGCTTTCCCAGTCAGCTTGTTGATCTTATTGACGGCATCACTGATCGGCCCAAGCACTTCCGTCGTGTCATCACAATAAATTGTGATGTCAATCCCATCAATTTTACAAACTGAGAATGTTGCTGTAAAAGCCAAAAGGAGCCGTTGCGACTCCTTAGCGTTAATCTGAAACTCAGTGATTTTTCCCCATTCATTAGTGCGCCTAGCGCAATGGCTGGTGAATAGCACCAAGCCATTAGTTGTGAACGAGCGTTAGACCACTTGGCAGCGCATCACCAAAGACGCGCTTCGATTCGCTCTCAGATAGTTCTTTGACTTCTTCAACCAGCGAGACCCAAGATTCTGGAACCTTACTTTGTTTTAGCTTAGTTAGAACTTGCTCGCGGTAATCATCAGAGATATCGAATAAACGGTCACCTGTCTTACGACAAATCATCACGGTGGCGAATGCAATCATCGGTTCTTTGAGCCAGTTTTGTTCTAGCAGTTTAGGCAGCCACTGCTCAGCCTGTTCACGAGGAATCACACTATGCTGGCTACCGTATAAAGGAGTTCGTGACGCTAGGCGACCCAACGCCCACCAATGAGCCTGTTCAAATTGATTGTGGTTGATGGCTTTGCTTAAGAACCAGCTGGCTAACAGCACTTTATCTTCCACTTCAAGGTGCTCAAGTGATGCCGATAGTCGAACCATAGACTCGTAACCCATGTCTTGCGCTGCTTTGGCTGACTGAGGGTTCTTCATCGCACCTGGGTGTAAGTATTTGGCAATATCAGCCAACAGTGTTTCTTGTTGCTCCTGACTTAACCCGCCCGCGATGCGACGCCAGAACACCCACCAGTCTGTCCAGCCCTGATGGTTTTTGAACTGAATACCTTGCTGATATAGGCCCCACACTTGTTCGATTCGCCAAGAGTCGGTGGCATCGCCAAAGCCAGGTCGCAGTGAGAAGCCTGCTAAGCGAAGCCAGCTTTTCTCATGAGCTTCTGAGCGGCGACGGCGTTTACGGCCTTGTGCAAAAGCATCGAACAAATGACGTAAGGTTCTAAAATCCCAGTTGTCTCGTTTACCTAACTTTCTTTCTAAGTCTTTTGCGAGTGTCTTGATTTCTTTTGCGTCGGCGCTTTTCTTGTTGCCGCTGTAGAGGCGGGAGATGAGCTCTTTAGACTCAGAAAGGCGCGGGTGCAGTTGCTCTTGCTCTGTGTCGTCCGCTTGCTGATTGCGAACTTCGAATTCCAGCTCCCAGCGTTTGTTGTCATCTTCAACGCTGACACATTCCATTTTTAGCGTGCCAACTTCAGTTAGCTGGCAGGCCAGTTGCACCTCAACACGTTCTTTCTGGTTAGCTTGAAGATCAGTCCCTTCACTTTCCAGAGTTGAAATATATGGAGGAAGAGGCGAGAAGATATCTGGGTCTACTTCGACCATCACTCCGTTTTGAATTTCGGTGTTGTGAGTCAGAGTGTCGTGGGTAGACGTTAGCAGGTTAAAGCGAACTGGCTCACCCAGCGTTAAGGAGAATCGACGTCCACTTAAGCGAATCTCATGCCCTTCGTCCGTTCCTTTCGCCAGAAGGCAAAGAGCTTTGCCCATCTTGTTTTTTTCCTGTAAATGCAGGAAGTAAGAACGTGCAGCACCGCCACCAATCTTGAGCTGAGCGCCACGGCGAGCTTTACCAAATGCAACGGCACCAAGAGCGACTGACCAATCCGGATGTGGGTTGTCGAGCACAGTTACGGGGGCACCGCGCCAGTTGCCAAGTAGGTTGGTTACTCGCTCGGTAACCAGCTCGCTATTAAATACACCACCGTTGAGCAACAGGCCAACAGGAATGGCTGGCGTTGATATGTCTTCCTGACCTAGTGCGGAGTAAGAGACTTGTTGATGCTGATTAAGAAACTCTGCAACGTGCTTACTGACCGCAGGGTCTGCAACATATGGCAATCCAAACTCGACCATCGCGCTGCGGCGTTTGTCTGGCACTTCACTGAAATCGGAAAGTGGGAAAAAACCATCCAGAGCAATTTGATGGACCTCTTGTTTGCTGAGGCCAATACTCTTTGTCCCGCCAAGTAGCTTAGACCCGCTGCCCAGCATGGTGATTTTTACCTCGTCAGGCGCGCTCATTGACAGCAAATCTTCTTTTGCTTTACGAGTTTGTTGAATCAGTTTAGTTAGGCTTGCTGCGGTGAGTTTCTTACTTTGATTAAAGCGGCTTTCCGCGAGATGTGCTAATGCCAAGTCGAGGTTGTCACCACCAAGCATTAAATGCTCGCCAACACCAATTCGATCCAATGCCAATTCATCATTGTGATACTTTGCTTCAATCAAACTCAAGTCGGTGGTACCACCGCCAACATCGCAGACCAGAATCAGCGGCAACTCTTTGAGCTCGTCAGCAGCTGTTTTCTGGTGGCGCGCATACCAGTCGTAGCATACCGCTTGTGGTTCTTCGAGTAAGACGATCTTCTTCAAGCCCGCCAGTTCAGCGGCTTCCAGAGTGAGCTTACGAGCGGTCTCATCAAACGAAGCAGGAACAGTTACGACGACGTCTTGATCTTCTAGCTTGTTGCTTGGGTAACGATAGTTCCAAGCTTGGCGAATGTGGTTGAGGTAACTTGCGCTAGCAATGACAGGCGAGACTTTGTCGACGTCTTGCGCACCAGCCCATGGAAGGATATCTGAGCTGCGATCCACCGCTTGGTGTGATAGCCAGCTTTTGGCACTGGAGACTTGTCGGCCTTCTACCTTCGCGCCTAATTCACGTGCCCATTCACCAACGATGACATTGTTAATGTCGCCAGAAACGGGTTCGCTTTCCCAAGGAAGTGTTAGGTCAGAAGGGGATATTTGACCAACGGCTGGGTGGTAGCGGAAAGAGGGCAGCAGTGGCTTACGAACCACTTCACCCGGACCAATCAATTGGTCGATATCAAACAGGGATACTTCGGATTGTTCAAGGTTGTCGGTGATTTCACAGTAGGCTACCACAGTGTTTGTGGTGCCAAGGTCAATACCAACTAGAAAACGAGGAGATGCCATACAAACCTTCGTGTATTTAAAAACGGCACCCGATTGGATGCCGTTTAGTTTTTATTTATTCTTCTTCGTTTGAGTCGCTTTTTGCGTCTTCGCGTACATCAAACTCAACATGCCATTTTTGACCGTTATCTGCGGCAATGGCTTCTAAGTAAAGCGTACCAAGTTCTGTCACGCGAGAGGCTAGGGTAACTGGCACTACTTCACCTTCACGGCGACCTTCAGAGACAGGTAGAGTAACCTGAATCTCTGGTAGCTCCTCCAATTCATCAGGGCCCCAGTGGTCAAGGTGTGTACCTGCGGCGTCTTCACGACGGACTGTTGAACCAAAGAACTGGAAGTTTACTGGTTGGCCGATGATAAGACCAAATTCCTGACTTGGTACTTCAACCGCAGAGCCTTCTTCCATACCAAATGGTGCCACACACAGAGCTTCCATTGGTGGAGCCATGCCCGGAATGGCTGGCATAGCACTCTCGATGCCTACATAGTAGCTTGATGCAATGCCACCGCGAATTCGCACACCTTGGCCGCGACGTACAGAGCCATAGTAAGAAGCGCCACTTGCCACCGCCAGATCCAAATCCACACCCGTTAGACGTTGAGCCATTTCAGCATTAGCGTCTATCAACCACTCATTGATGGTTTCTTCAAGGCGATTCGCCAGCAGGTCAGATTTTAAAACGCCACCGTTGAACAAAATGGCTGTTGGCTTGATAAAGTCGGCTGAAGGTGCTTCAGCGCCGCCCATGCCTGGCATTCCAGCAAATGGATTGAACTCGGTTGAAGCGCTTTCTCCACCTTGAGCATTAGCCTGCTTTGCAAGGAACGCAGCGATGTGTCGTGTAATCCCTGCATCTTGCGCATACGGAAGACCCATTTGAGTCAGAGCGCCGCGATTACGCTGAACTGGATGCTCAGTAACGGCAACTTTCGGGAAGAAACCGTCCACCAGTGTTTGCTGAACTTCTTCTTGCGTCAGTTCCGTCTTCAAGGTTGCGCCAAGCAGTTTAGAGCCGCGACTTGGTACTACGATTGGCACTGACTGAAGTTCGCTGTCGTTCAATAGTGCTTCTTTAGCGTCACGACAGGCGTGCGTCATGGCCTGAACTTGCCATGGTTGTAGCTCTTTACCATCTTGCGCTAGCTTCATCTTCAAGCGGTACGCAAGGGCAAGGTCCATGTTGTCACCGCCGAGTAGGATGTGTTCACCTACTGCGATACGGTTTAGTGTCAAGTTACCTTCATCTTCAGTAACTTCAACTAGAGAAAGGTCCGTGGTACCGCCACCGATATCGACAACCAGCACGATGTCGCCAACTTCGACTTCATCACGCCATTTGTCATCGCTATTGTCGATCCAGTTGTATAGAGCCGCCTGAGGTTCTTCTAACAGTGTTAGATGAGTTAAGCCAACATTGCGTGCAGCTTCAGCGGTTAAATCACGAGCCGCAGGATCAAAAGATGCCGGTACGGTAATTGTCACGTCTTGCTCTGAAAGCGGGTCGCTGGGATGAGTGTGGTTCCACGCATCTTTGAGATGTTCAAGGTACAGCTCTGTTGCGCGAAGCGGAGACACTTTCTCTACTTCTTCCGGGCTGCCAGCAGGAAGGAACGCATCACGTCGGTTGACACCAGCGTGGCAAAGCCAAGACTTTGCACTTGCTACAAGGCGGATCGGAGTTTTTGAACCAAGGTTGCGAGCGATTGCACCCACTAGGGCTTTAGGCTCAGATGACCAAGGCAATACACGAGCTGAAGGGTTCATCTCGTGCTCGTGTGGTTGATACAGGAACGAGCCTAGCTGGTTGCGAGTTTCTACGGTGCCCGGTGCGGTCAGCTGAGAAATCGACATGACTTCAACACGCGAGTCTTCGTTCGATGTATCCACGTAAGACAGTACGCAGTGTGTGGTACCTAAGTCGATACCAACGCTAAACTTTGGCGTTTCAGCCTGAATGGTGTTCAGGTTTTCCATTACAGCTCAACCTCAGCAGGCGCAATGACGGTAGCATCGTAGTTTTCAGCCAGTTTTGGAAGGTTCATTTCGCGCGCTTTCCAGCCTTTATGAACCAGAGTGCCATTAAATGGCGCACTGCCTGTCACGTTACCCGTTAAGCGAACCTCTTGCGAGTTAAAGCCTTCTTCAATAGTAACGCGTGTTTCTTCATCCTCATCACGGATGTGCTCAAGGCTCACGTAGTCGTTCAGTACCTTCTGACCGCCGGTATGAATAACACGCGCCGCAGCGCCGACATCTTCGTCTGAGAACGATGTCAGGTCTTCTTTCAGGAAGTCAATCAGGCGAGCTTCTTGCTGCATGATTGATAGTAGCTGCATGGCTGAGTCGGTAGAAGCTGTAGCAAGCTTTGATTCCACTTCCACGACTTTCTCAATCACTTTTTCAACTTCGACCACTTTCTCTACTTCAACGATCTTCTCGACAGGCTTTTCAACTTCGACGATTTTCTCAACAGGTTTCTCAACCACTTTTTCGACGACTTTAGATTTGCGCGAAACCGCAATCAGAAGTAAAAGGACGCTTGAAGCCGTCAGGCCAGCGTGCAGCATATCGAACGTTTGAGGGATCATTTGTAAATCGAACGTCATGAGATTTCTCTTAATTGATGGAAGAAATAGCAGTCACACTTTTACTGCTATTGTCGTAATTATTGGGTTAAATTGGGGCAAATATTATCACATTCAAGTCTACAGGCCTTCAGAAAAGAGCCGCTAACAGGCCTGATTGATTTGTTTTTAGTCACTTTTAGTCACACTATAGGTAAGTTAACCAAATGACTGGGCAGTTTGACAGAAAATTGCAGAAGATCTGCTCAATCAATTCAGTGGTATTCGAGTTTTGATCTCAACTGAGGTAGAATTCGGCGCTTTATCAAAATACTAAACATAGGCGAACAATGAACCATAACCGTATAGTTTGTTTCGATCTGGAAATGTGCTGTTGGAATGAAAACGGTGTCGGTACTACGGGTGAAATCATCGAAGTCGGGCTGGCAGAAATCGATCTTGTGAAAGGTGAGATCGTCAAGCGTGCCCAGTACTATGTCAAACCCGAACAGGATGAAGTCTCCCTGTTTTGTTCGCAGCTCACCGGCATTACGCCACGTAAAATTGAAAAGCAAGGCCGCCCGCTTGAAGAAGTATTGAAGTCGATGATCAAGAACTTTGGCGGCGCGAATAAGATTTATGCATCATGGGGGCGGGATGATCTTATCTTGGCGCAAGAATGCCAAGACAAAGGTATTGAGATGCCGTTTAAAGAATTCATCAACTTAGCCACTTTGTATCGCGTTCAACACCGCCTCAAAGATAAACGCATTGGCCATAAAGCCGCTCAGGAAGCGCAAAATATTGAGTGGGAAGGGCGGCAGCATTCTGGGTACGTTGACGCGTATAACCTCGCCAAATTAGCATTGACGATGCTGTGATAAAAGAGAGATGTAAAAAGGGAACTTAGGCTCCCTTTTTTGACTTTAGAGCCTTTCTGATAGCAGTGTACATTATCGAAGTTTTATGACTAAGCTCGGTGTGATGTTGAAGTTGTAATGTCCTAGAGAGTATGAAGTAAAGCTTATTGGATTCGGCTGATTAAACTAAAGGTGACAGTCAACGTATCCTTTTTCGTTTCACAGGTAGAACTGGAGAGAAAATAAATTCACCCTATGAAAAGAAAATTACTCGCTATTCCCTTCAACTATCTGCAATTTGGCACGAATAAATTCACTATGATCGACATACAATAGTTCTGCTGTTTTGCGAATGACGGCCTCTTCCAATGGGTCAATCTCGCCGTCGGCATGAGCAACCTCCCACATGGCTTTGATTAAATCGAAGCGGGTTTCTTGACCAAGTTCTCTCAGTTGAGAAGTGAATTCATAAAGGGAGGCGGACGCTTTGCTCTTTGCTTCTGCGCGCTCAAGTAGCGCTGCGGCTTCTTCGTTGCTTAAAAGCAGCAATTTTGTCATGAGCAGCAGTTTGGCTTCAGTCTCTGCTTGATGGATTTGATGGTCTGCTCCGGCGACTTCGCAAAGCAAACAAGCGATGGCGAGATTTGGATCGCTGCCCACGTGGTTTCCTAGATCCTGACCATCGATGAGTTGCTTAAACAGAGTAGTGATTGAATTCAACATGTGATGCGCCTCAAAATTTGTTCCTATTTCTATAGATAGTGATTCTATGAAGCGAGCACAAGTGTTTTTACAAAAAGATTACTTTTCCTTTATGGGTGGGAAATCAATTTCTCTACCGTCACCCGTCAATATAGATATGCGTACAGGCTTTCCATGGTTGTCAAGTTTCAGCTCGCCAATCGCACTGGTATTGACCAAACGGCGTACTCCTTTCGTGTTGGGATCGCGCTTTTTGATTTTCAGGCGCTTTCGTTTGGTCAGAAAGTTAAGGACAGAGCGAGGTGAGTAAAGCAATCTATCCATATGATCACATATTGCCAAAAGTGGCTCAGGAAACTGGTTCTTGAACCCGCTCGATGTGATCTGATAGATGTTGGGGCTGGAGCGTCGGAAACGCAATTTAATGTCATAAGCAAACGAATAATGCACGTCACCTGACAAAATCACAAAGTTGGTCGGTGTTTTGGTGTGCGTGAAAATACTCAGGAGCGTGTTCGCGCTCCCAGGGTGGGCCATCCAGTTCTCTGCATCTATCACCAGTGGTTGACCGAGATTTGTCATGCCTTTTTGCAGCGCTTCGATAAATTTGACACCGAACATCGGTGCGGCGGACACTACAATGACTTTGTCTTGATGCATCAGTTCTTGTTGAAACTCAATCAGAGCTTCCCAGTCCATCAGGCCAGATGGTTTGTTCATTCGGGATTCTGAGCGCCACCTTCGAGTTCGGGTGTCCAACACGACAACCTTAGGCGAGGTATGAATCGTATAGTGCCACCTTTCAAAGCTGTAAAGATATCGGATGAAATCATCTTGGTGTTTTGCTGTGGGGTTGATGAAATACTCAAGAGCGACAGATAAAAATTCATCATTGAAGTTATTCGGTTCATTCCCCCAGCCTTGACATAACCAGTAAGCAATTAACCCGTTACCAATAATTCGGTTGGAAAACGGATTGCTGTATGCCGCTTTTTCCCACCCGACCGTCAGGTTCCAGTCATCTGTGACATCGTGATCATCAAAAATCATGTAAGTCGGAACGTGGGCAAATAGTCTCTGAACCTGTGGTAAGCCCTCAATGAACTCATCCAGTATGTGCTTTTCTTCGCGCCATTGTTGTTGCCATTTGGGCGACAATACTTTGCCACTGTGGGTGAACGCCTTGTCGAGCAAGCGTGTCAGGTTGAGACACGGCCAGAGTGTTGGCGACCAAACCAGAATGTACATGGCGAAAAACTCAGCAAAGGTGATCAGGTGGTTTTCACTCTCTCGAGAACTAAAAATTGGCGCATGCCGCTTGGGGAACAATTTGGTTAACCAATAACCGTCATCCACATAGTGGGGTAATATTGTATCCCGCCCGTAGAAACATTCTGGATGCGCGTACAAGTCTTGTGCGGACTCAATCGGCGCGTTATTGAATGATTCACAAGGTAAGCCAAGCATATCGATGGTTTGAAGGATAACGTCCAACATAGGACCTGCAACATGATCGGCATAGATCTGATCGCCGCTCATAACCAACATGTCTGGTCGGTCATCTAGTGACTGAGCCGCTATTTTTGTATCCATGCTGACTAGTGCGTCTTTACTTGGGTGGTGTGGATTACGACAGGAGCCATGCAGGACGTAATCTGCTTTAGTTGAAATCTTAAACGTGAGTTTTTCTTCATCCTTGTACAGCAAATGTGGACACAGCTGACTAAGCGGGCCTAGCTGAGTTTCAAATTCGTAACTGAGCGCAACGTCAGATGGGAAGTTATGTTTGAAATGTGCCAAGGTGACAAAACAGCGACTTCCGACCTGAATTTGATGGCAGTGGCTGAGGTTGTCCTGAAATATCACCCCATGGTCTGGTTCGTGATGAAGGACAAATTGGCCTTCAAGAGGACGACTTGTGACCAGCCAGAAGACAAGCTCTTTGGTAGTGGATTTTCTTAATATCGGGCCAGCAAGTAGGAAGGGGAGTTCAGGAGTCAGTTTCATTAGTTGTCTGTTGGATCCTTAGGCACTTCAGGGTCTTCCATGATTTCGATAATTTCAGAGCTCGACATTTCATGGCCCATAAGAAAGAGCGCCAGCATAGCATCTGCTTTGGTTTTTGTATCGGAGCTTTCGTCAAGAATTTGTTCGAATCGTTGACGAATCATAGCAATTTCATGCTCAACAAAGCCTCGACCTTCGTCTTCACCTTGGGTTTCTTCTGGGGCGTTATCAAACTCCAAGAACAGCATCTCATCATCGAGGTGCGTGTTGACCAGCCGTTCAGGCAGCCATTCTTCACCCGTGACAATGTTAGGGTTCTGGTCTTCAGGTAGCGCGTCGAGTAGTTTCTTTAAATCTGATGCTTTCACAATTACTGGATTTAGGCGAACATATACTCTTATATTAACGGTGAATTGAGCTTAAAGATAACTATTAACTTTATCGATTGGTGAGAATTTGCGTCGTTCAGTCAGTTTTGGACAAAAATGAGTAACATAAATAGACAGTTGGCACTGATGATGTTGGCCGCGAGTAATATCAGTTTTTCTGCGCTAGCCGAAGAAGAAACCAGTATCAGTGAACAGGATTGGGGTATTGCGGCTGTGTATCGTATGGCCTCTATCCCTTTTTACACGGGTAACAATGACCAGACAGTTGGTACCTTTGTTCCTATGATGTTCTTTCAGAACGAGCATGTATTTGTCGAAGGCTTGCAGGGCGGAGCTTATCTTTATAAGCCAGAGGATGAAGCTATTCAGCTCAGTGCGTTGATGCGGCTTCGTTTCGTAGATATTCCTTCTTCAGAGCAAAACTCTAATGGGGGGGATGCGGTCGATTTTGGTGGTCAACTACGTTATTTCTTCGATGAGAATTGGTATTTCGATGCTGAATTGATGGCTGATGATGAATTTCGTTTTCACAGTAATTTACGTATCTCAGGGGAGCTTGAATACGGAGACTGGGCACTGAAGCCTCATGTCCGCCTACGCTATAAAGAGGCAGACTTCAATAGCCAGTATTACACCTTCTCAGACATTACTGGCGAAAAGGTCGGTGGTGGTGTGGACCTTAATCTGGGTATCGATGCTCGTTATCACGTCTATTCTAATCTCTATCTGCTCGGTGCTACCAGCGTAACGCGTTTGGATAGCAATACTTACCATTCAAGGACGGTTGAAGAACGCTATCAAGGTGAATTTTATATTGGTTTTGGTTTCTTCAATGATCAATCTAAAGCTCCAAAGTCTGAGCTCAAGAACAAACGTTACTTCAGAATAGCGCACGGCTGGGCAACGCCGTCAAACATTGGTGAAATCATCAACCTCAACACACAGAAAGACCCATACAATAACCAGATGACGTCTTTCTTTTATGGACACCCATTGACCGATGAGTTGTTTGGTGTGCCGTTGGACATCTATTTTACACCAGGTATTGTTCATCACTGGTCTTCAGAGGTGCAATCTGCCGGTACAGAATATGTTGCGGCGATAAAGGCTTATTATACTTTCGACTGGCCAACTCAATGGCGATTTGGCTTCGCAGAGGGTATGTCGTTTATTGATAGCATCACCTATATCGAGCAAACTGAGATGGACTCGAAAGGCTACAATGCGAGCAATTTACTCAACTATCTCGATTTCTCTTTTGATGTGAATGTTGGTGATTTAATAAACAACCATGCTTTGAACAATATGTGGATTGGGTACTCACTGCATCACCGCAGCGCGATCTTCGAGCAAGCTTCTCAATACGGACGTATTAAAGGGGGCAGTAACTACAACAGCCTCTATGTGCAGTTTGCTTTTTGAGTAAAGCCGCCAGTTTGTTGCAAACTGGGGCAAAATGAGTATTTTCTTCTACTCCAAAGTTCATAAAATACACTGTATTGGCCCCATTGTTGGGGTTAATGCTCGTGTGTTGATGGTTTGAGTGCACTTGTATTTTAGCAAGGGCTTTTTCTCAAGAAAAATTTGCATTTTGCATTGAGACATTTGCTATAGCGACTGTGATACAATCGGTGACAGTTTTATGTAGTGAAAAGAATAGGTAACGCTTTGACTTCGTCACAGCCAGAAAAAAATCCCGTCGCCGAAGATAAAACGCAGGCTAACAACGCCGCCTCTCTTCGCAAGGCATTGAATCAGTGTATGCTCAAGGACAGATTTCGTTTGAGCAAGCGTATTTCGGGCGCGAGCAAAATCAAGAAAGAAGCCTCCCGTCATGCGGTATTTGATGAAATTGCACTCGATATTGCCAAGTCTATGATGGATGTAGAGCAAAGAGCCAGTTATAAACCCACCATTGAATACCCAGAAATTCTGCCTGTTAGCCAGAAAAGAGATGACATTGCACAGGCGATAGAAAACAACCAAGTGGTTATCGTTGCCGGTGAAACTGGCTCAGGTAAAACGACTCAACTGCCAAAGATCTGTGCTGAACTTGGACGTGGTCAGTATGGCTTGATTGGTCATACTCAACCAAGACGTTTGGCGGCGCGTTCGGTGGCGAATCGTATCGCTGAAGAAATGGAAACCAAGTTAGGTGAGTTTGTTGGCTATAAGGTTCGATTTAACGATCAGATCTCAGACAATACCCAAATTAAACTGATGACCGACGGTATTTTGTTGGCTGAAATCCAGCACGATCGCTTCTTAAATCAGTACGACACCATCATTATTGATGAAGCGCATGAGCGCAGCCTCAACATCGATTTCATTCTCGGTTACCTCAAAGAGCTTTTGCCGCGTCGCCCAGACCTGAAAGTGATCATCACTTCCGCGACCATTGATCCCGAGCGATTCTCGAAACACTTTAGTGATGCTCCTATTATTGAAGTGTCTGGTCGTACTTATCCAGTAGAGACACGATACCGCCCGCTGCGTGGTGATGATGATGTCGATCGCGATCAGCTAGAAGGTATTTTTGAAGCGGTTGATGAACTGTGTGATGAAGGCTTGGGCGATATCCTGATCTTCATGAACGGTGAGCGAGAAATTCGAGACACTGCGGATGCATTAGCAAAACGCAATCTCAAAAGCACTGAAATTGTTCCTTTGTATGCACGCCTCTCAGCGGGTGAACAGAATAAAATATTTCAGCCTCATGCTGGGCGGAGAATCGTATTGGCGACCAACGTTGCTGAAACCTCTCTGACAGTACCGGGCATCAAGTATGTTATTGACCCGGGTACAGCACGTATCAGTCGCTACAGCTATCGAACCAAAGTACAACGTCTGCCGATTGAACCTGTTTCTCAGGCGAGTGCCAACCAGCGTAAAGGTCGTTGTGGTCGTGTTGAGGAAGGTATCTGTATTCGGTTGTATTCGGAAGAGGATTTTGAATCTCGCCCAGAGTTTACGGACCCAGAAATTCTTCGTACTAACCTAGCATCGGTTATTCTCCAGATGACAGCGCTGGGTTTAGGCGACATTCAAGCTTTCCCGTTCGTTGAAGCGCCCGACAAACGCAATATTCAAGACGGTGTGCGACTGTTGGAAGAGCTGGGAGCGATCAATGAAAATGCGAAAGATCCTAAAAAGCGTTTGACGTCGATTGGTCGCCAGTTGGCCCGCTTACCGATTGATCCGCGTTTAGCTCGTATGGTTCTTGAAGCGCCAAAATATGGCGCATTGAAAGAAGTGATGGTTATTGCTTCAGCACTGTCGATTCAAGATCCAAGAGAGAGGCCGAGCGATAAACAGCAGTCGTCAGATGATAAACACAAGCGTTTCTTCCATGAAGAGTCTGATTTCCTGACGTTTGTTAACTTGTGGGATTACGTTCAGAAGCAGCAAAAGGCATTAACAGGCAATCAGTTCCGCAAACAGTGTAAGCAAGATTACCTAAATTATTTGCGGGTGCGTGAGTGGCAGGACGTCTATTTCCAGATTCACCAGTCTATGCGTGAAATGGATTTCAAGCTCAACGATGAGCCCGCCAGTTATCAAGCGACTCACAGCGCGATTTTGGTCGGTTTGCTCTCTCATGTTGGTATGAAAGACCAAGAGAAAAATGAGTACCAAGGGGCGCGCAACGCAAGATTCCATATTTTCCCTGCATCAGGCTTGTTTAAGAAACAGCCTAAATGGATTGTGTCGGCCGAGCTTGTGGAAACTTCTAAGCTATGGGGACGTATAATTGCCAAGGTCCAACCTGAATGGGTTGAACCGCTGGCGAAGCATCTCATTAAACGTAGTTACAGTGAACCACACTGGTCGAAAAAACGTGCTGCCGTTATGGCACACGAAAAGGTGATGCTGTATGGTATTCCGATTGTGCCTAAGCGTTTAGTAAACTATGGCAGCATTGATGCGTCAGTGAGTCGAGAGATTTTTATCCGCAGTGCCCTCGTTGAAGGTGAATGGGATACCAAGCATGCCTTCTTCAAACAGAATCGCAAGCTTCTCCAAGAAGTAGAAGAGCTGGAACACAAGTCCCGTCGGCGTGATATTTTGGTTGACGATGACGAGTTGGCAGACTTTTATGACCAACGAGTTGGGACAGAAGTAGTCTCAGGCCGCCATTTTGATACTTGGTGGAAGAAGGCGTCCAAAGAGAACAGCGAACTACTGAACTTTGAAAAAGAGATGCTGTTTAAGGGTGACGCGAGCCATGTTACGGATCTGGATTACCCTAACTTCTGGCACCAAAATGGTCTTAAATTGAAACTGAGTTACCAGTTTGAGCCGGGTGAAGATAATGATGGTGTGACTGTTCACTTACCTTTGCCTATATTGAATCAGGTTGAACAAGCTGGTTTCGACTGGCAAATTCCAGGACTGCGTCATGAACTGGTTGTTAGCCTGATCAAATCACTGCCGAAGACGATTCGTAAGAATTTCGTGCCTGCGCCTAACTATGCAGATGCGTTTTTAGCTCGTGCAACGCCAATGGAAGCGCCTTTACTTGATGCTTTAGAAAAAGAGCTTCGTCGGATGACGGGCGTGGAAGTGTTGCGTGACGATTGGAATCTCGATCAGGTTCAAGATCACCTTAAAGTGACATTTCGGGCTGTCGATCACAGAAATCGAAAGCTCAAAGAAAACCGCGATCTTCATGAGCTAAAAGAGAGCTTGAAAGACAAAGTGCAGGAAACCCTGTCGAAAGTGGCGGATGACGATATCGAGCAACAAGGTCTTCATACTTGGAGCTTTGGTGAGTTGCCAAAAGTGTATCAACAGAAACGTGGCGGCTATGACGTGAAAGCGTATCCGGCGATTGTAGATAGCAAAGACAGCGTCGAAATAAAGCTTTACGAGACAGAGCAAGAACAGGTTTCAGCGATGAAAGCGGGTCAGCGTCGTTTGGTTTTGCTTAACGTGCCGTCTCCGATAAAATATCTACATAGTAATTTGCCGAACAAGTCTAAGCTGGGTCTTTACTTTAACCCTTATGGCAAAGTACTCGACTTGATTGATGACTGTATCGCGTGTGGCGTCGATAAGCTTATTGAAGAGAAGGGTGGGCTAGTATGGCAGCCTGAGCAGTTCGAGCAGCTTAAAGAACACGTGCGTGCTGAGCTCGGCGATACTGTTGTTGATATTGCAAAACAAGTTGAGACAATTTTGACGACTGCGTTCAGTATTAATAAAAAGCTAAAGGGTAAGATAGATTTCACCATGGCTTTTGCTTTGTCAGATATCAAAGCTCAGATTGAAGGACTGATCTTCAAAGGATTTGCAACGGAGTGTGGTTGGAAGCGTCTTCCAGATATATTGCGTTACATGAAAGCGATTGAGCGTCGTATGGAGAAATTGCCGATCGATCCGAATAAGGATCGTCTGCACATGCTGAAAATTGAATCGGTGGCCAATGACTATAAAGAGTTACTCAACAAAATTCCGAAAGGAATGGCTGTACCAGATGACGTCAAAGAAGTACGCTGGATGCTTGAGGAGCTGCGCGTGAGCTATTTTGCTCAGCAGTTAGGCACACCATACCCAGTATCGGACAAACGCGTGAAAAACGCGATTGACGATTGCTAGGTATATAAATTGCATTAGAATTTAGACATAACAAAATTTTGACTGGAATTGGCAGAGGATTGCCGCGGTAGCCTCTGCTAAGCGAAAACAAAGAAGGTTAATATGAAAAAGACACTACTCGCACTAGCATTATTAGGTGCATCAGCAACAGCATCAGCAGACTCATGGATCTACGGCAGTGCAAGTGTAGGTCAAGGCGACTTAGGGGGTGAGTCAACAACGACATATAATGTACATGTCGGTACAGGTATTTTGCCTTTTATCGGTCTCGAGGCTGGCTATCAAAACCTCGGTGATTATGACCGTGTGGATTATTCAGGTATTAAAACTAACCTAACGGGTTCTTCCATTTACTTCGCAGCGAAGCCAAGTCTTGATTTTGGCCCGTTGCATGTTTACGCAAAAGGCGGACTTCATTCTTACGATCTAAAAGCCGATGGCGGTTTTAATGAGGATGAAATCGACGTAATGTACGGTGTTGGTGCGGAGTATTTCGTTATGGGCCCAATTTCTCTCGGTGCGAGCTACAGCGTATTCAATATGAAAGAAGACGATGTGAAAAACTTCTCGCTAAACGCGACATTCCACTTCTTGTAATAGACACATCACCAAAAAGCCCGGCTAGGTTACTAGCCGGGCTTTTTATTACCTGAAATCAGCGCTTAAGCTTGCTGCTTTTGTAGCTCAGCTTCTCTTGATTCTTCTTCAATCAGTGAATCAACAATCAC
Organism: Vibrio sp. T11.5; assembly: GCF_027587155.1. Classification (NCBI taxonomy): domain Bacteria; kingdom Pseudomonadati; phylum Pseudomonadota; class Gammaproteobacteria; order Vibrionales; family Vibrionaceae; genus Vibrio; species Vibrio sp. T11.5. The sequence continues at coordinate 89,218 of NZ_JAPPTP010000005.1, read as the reverse complement.
AGCACAAGTGGCATAACTTCCGGTTTGAATCCAGGCAATATTGTAATCGCTTATCTAGCGTAAACTGTATGCGTACTTTTTCGATGAATCCCATTCTTAAATGAAGTTATTGTCTTGGTCGAGATATTTCGAGTAAGGCAGTTTTGTCATAGAGTTAATGTTAGGCTTTGAAATTTGTTAACGGCATTGATTAGTAAGAAAATTATATTATGCCGAGAGTCAAGCATCCATGTAAATAAATGAAATCTCAGTTGCATAATTGTAATGGTAATATGCAACTATCACCATTATCGCCTGTTTCAGTTGTGTCGATTAAATAGGTGAAGTTTTATATCAATTTTGATATTAACTGGATGATATAAATGAATAAAACACAGTATGGTCGGGTGCCATTAAATAGCCTTTTATTAAAGCAATTAAGAAAAAAATGGATTGAGCCAAGAGAAATTAGCTGACAAGTGTAGAGAGCGTCGGCTAGCCGTATCGATTGGTTCAATAAAACGAGCGGAAGCTGGGAAGAACATTTTATATAGAACAGTTGCAAGCTTAGCTTGTTTTTTCAATGTGACGGTAGGAGAACTGCTTGATGACGTGTCGCCTTCGCTTTTGGAATACACTGTTCAGAATTATCCTGAAGTTTTCCCTTGTGTCGGCCGTACCCATGAGCTGAGCCAACTTAGGTTTGTGCACCATTTAGCTGCAGAGCGAGGACAAAGTGCGTGTGTGTATGGAATGCAAGGGGTGGGGAAAACAAATTTAATCTCTCACTTTTTACGTAGCATTAATGTCGATAAAAAATGCAATTTATATATAAGTGTAACGAACGAATCCCAGCTCTTTGAGCAGTTGATTCGTGCGGTTTTGCACCTGCCACAAGAATTGGATAGCGACGTTATTCGATCAAACCTCAAAAAAGTTGTTAAGAGCCCTATAGTTTACTTTCATATGTTACGGCTGATGGGGTTGTATTTAAGTAGAGCAGAATCCGCCGCATTAGATGGACTATCAGACTATAGACGTAACGAAGTTGACGTACTGGTTTTAATGGTTCTTATTCAGCGCTTAAAGGAAACAGGAACTTCAATATTGGTCATTGACGGGCTACAGAGTCTTGGATCTCGTCAGGCCTGTGTCGTCCAGCTGTTAATAGAGCACACACAAAACCTCCCTATATTTATCCTTTTGGGAGTGACGTGCTCCTTACACTTTTCAACAGCCCCCTATCAATTACCAGGAACATACTTAATTCCGCTAACATTGTTAGATCACTCGAACCTAGTCGCCTTGGCAGATTCGATATCACTTAGTCAACCGAAAAAGGTTACATCTCCTTCACACAAATCGATAGCGATTTCTCGTTCAGAAGGTAACCCTCGAATACTAAAAGCCCTACTCACATCCCAATGTTCCAATGAAACAGTGCCATTCGAAGTGATTGAGTGGGTTCAAAGAATGATGGAGCTTCTCGATACGATTGAAACCAAACTTCTCTACTTTTTAGTTGCTATTGGTTTAACCATCGAATTGGATGAGATTGATCAGTACTTAATGAGTTGTAAGGTAACCGGAATTCGGCAACTACAAAAATTAGTGTCTGTTGGTTTTCTTCATCCATTAACCGATTCCTACAAGTTCCAACATAAAATTATATGGGAAGCACTCCAGATACACGTAACTAAAGAGAGGCAAGGTGAGTTCAATAGTCTCAGTCAGGTGTCGTAACTGATCCGAATGTGATCCGTTTTTAATCGCTCCACTTGGTTAATTTTTTCCCAGAGACGTAATGCAGTTGGTTTATTTAACGCTCTGGCAGAATAAACACGTATTGCTTCTCCAGTAACGAATACAATAATGGAGAAATAACCATGAATGGAATGAAAGTAAAAACAGAAGAATACCTATCTTTCAATAGCTTATGGGTTGGCGATAGCGCATTTATACAGTTGACTAATCAGCGCATAGCATCAATGGCAGCAAGTCAAATACCGGTCCTTATACTTGGACAGAGTGGTACGGGAAAACGAATTGCTGCCAAAGCATTACACGAAAGTAGTGAGAGAAGAACTGCTCCATTTGTTTGTGTATGTTGTAAGTTATTAAATGATGAAAACCTCACCGACAAGTTAGACGAACAGGTCAAAAAAGCACAAGGGGGGAGTGTCTACATTGCCAATGTTGACGCGTTAACCAACGACAACGCACGTGCATTAAAAGCTGCATGGCAGCGCTTTGATAGCTTAAATACCAATGTACGCCTTATAGCGAGTACAACAGAATTACCTTTTTTAGAACAGGATAACGGAGGAAGAGAAAGTGACAGAGACGATAACTTATTACTGAGGTGGTTGCATTACCATTGTTTAAATATTCGATTGCCCACGCTGGCTGAAAGAGAGCAAGATATAGAAGCCTTGGTGCAATACTATCAACAATCTGATCCTCAAATTGAGCGCTTGTCTATTCAGGAGAGTGCATGGCAGGTTTTAAATAACTACGCCTGGCCAGGTAACGTAAAACAGTTAAAGCGATGTCTAGATAAATTAGCGATACAAGCTGAGTCAACCATTATTAATCGTGAGGTATTACTCAACTGTTTTCCGACTATGGTTAGCGATGAGCCGACAAGCGAAACTTCAACTACTGTTACTACCATAAATGGAAGAGCGCGTAAGCCTTATTTAAAAATTGATAATCAAGCCCGTATCAACGCGCAGGCACCACTTTTGACTGACAGTTCATTTAACATAAATGAAAATACCAACGAAACTCAGCTTGAAGGGAGCCCCAAAAGCCACCCTGGCCTAAACAAAGCGATAAGCCACCTTTACCATAACTTCAAAACGCCGCTAACAATGGAAGAGTTGGCAGGGCATGCCTGTATGAGCCCTTCGCACTTGTCATATCTGTTCAAAGTGTATTTAGGTATGTCATTTAAGCAAGTACTGCTTCGATTACGAATAGTTAAGGCGATGGAAATTCTTTCAGAAAACCCCAATAGGCACGTAACCCAAGTATGTGACGACGTCGGATTTTCAGACCTTAGCTTTTTTGTGCGCAAGTTCAAAGCCACTGTAGGCGTGAGTCCCGGAGTCTACCGAGATCAGTTTCACCATGACCAATCTAGCCCAGAACTTTTAGCATTGGTGGACGATCTCTCGCATCCATTACTGCATACAGAAACGCGTTTAATCCCGTAAAAATAGATTCTACCAATGGTTGAATGCTTGCTACCAAACGGAGCATAAGCTTGACCAATTTTATTTGTCATCGGGCGATTAACCTATTCATATCGTTTGAAATTACAGCGGCATTCAATTTCAAACGCGCAGTAAACACAGTGAAGATTGAACAAACAAAGCGAGGCAAACAATATGGCTTTTCCGACAGCGGTTAACGACCAAATCACAGACTCAGTCACACAGGCGAATGTGAAGGTATTAGGTGATGCACCAGCAATGTCGATGGGTAACCTTTTTCAGGCGACATCACAGGCATTAGGCAATGCGGCACACAATGCCACACTAGCTCAGCAACAATCTGGTATCACGTCGCAAGCGGCGACAACGATGGGTGTAACAACGCTCTACTCGATCGATACCGCCAGCACCGCAATGGGGACAAAAGCAATTCTTACTCCCCGTAAGAAACCCGTTGCCGGGCTAGGTTCTTAACCCTAGTTTGTTAGCGAACTATCAGTAACACCATTGAAAAGGATAGCACTATGGCATTCCCAACCGCAGTAAACGACCAAGTCACAGATTCGGTCACACAAGCAAACGTTAAAGTACTTGGCGACGCACCAGCCATGTCGATGGGCAATCTATTCCAAGCGACTTCACAGGCATTGGGTAACGCAGCTCACAACGCCACTATGGCGCAGCAGCAAGCAGCAATTACCGCACAAGCTGCAACCACAATGGGCGTCACAACCTTGTACTCCATTGATACGGCATCAACAGGCATAGCAACCAAAGACATCCTAGACAGCTTAAAGCAGAGTTAAGGGTAAGGAGATCTTAAATGGCGTTTCCAACAGCAGTTAATAGCCAGATCACCGATTCGGTAACTCAGGCGAATGTCGAAGTACTTGGTACAGCCCCAGCAACAGCAATGGGCAACTTGTTCCAAGCAACTTCACAAGCACTTGCTAATGCGGCACATAACGCAACGGCAGCGCAGCAACAAGCAAACATTACTGCGCAAGCAGTCACGACGGCAGGAGTAAATTTACTTTATACCGTCGACACCGCGTCCTCGGCTGTAGCGACGAAGAAACTATTAGGCGCTTGACGGAGCAACCCTGAAAGGTTCAACGACGCGATAGGCGGACAAACTTGTGGCTAGTCAGCCACATACTTTAAATAGTTAAAAAGGAAGATATTATGGCATTTCCAACGGCAGTAAACAGTCAGATCACAGACTCAATCTCACAAGTAAACACAAAAGTACTGGGTGACGCACCTGCAGTGGCAACAGGTAACTTTATGTTAGCGACAAGCCAAGCTCTATCTAATGCTGCGCACAATGCGACAACTGGCCAGCAAAACAATGGAGTAACAGCTCAAGCTGCTCTGGTTCAAGGCGTTAACACCATGTTTGCTATGGATGTTGCAGCGGCAGCTGTCGGCTCAGAGCGAATCTACCGCTAGGGCGATTCGTAATGGCGATATTGGCAATATACCTGTGCCAATATCGCCAATTAAAGGTGATAGATTGAATTTCTAGAAAGCCTTTCCCCAAGCACTAACCTGGCATGTCGGAAACGTGCCCACATGGGGGAATGAGATGGAAGAAGAGAGCATAGATTCGGCACCCGCATTTGCAATGGCCGTCACTGATGTCGTCATGGCGAACACCATTGGGCTATTGATGGAAAATGCAGTGCATAACGAAGCGCAATGCCAACTGATACAAAATGCGAGTGTCAATCAATGTTGCGCAATGATTCTCGCAGCGGCAGCGGGTAAGCCTCCAGCAGCAGGAAAGCTCTAGGCAGCAGAGTAGCCAAAATAAAGTCAAAAACTAGGAGAAGACAATGAGCTCAGTTAACGATCAAGTCACCGACTCGGTGAGCCAAATACATACCCTCTTAACAGGGGGCGCACCTTCACAGGCAATGGGTATGTTAGACGTAGCAGGAACCGAAACCCTTGGCATGACAATGTTCAATGCCGTGACGGCTCAACAAAACTCGCAAACATCGGCAGGTGCCGCCCTAAACGCAAGCTGTGCCCGAATTCTGAAAACCGAAACCGTTGCGCCGCCATCTAAGACGAAAGAAGCGCTTGAACTAGAGCTAAAAACAATGCAACTCGCTGAGGAAAAGCTAAAAAACGAAGTGGAATTTGCATTGATTAAAGAACTAAGAATGTCCAACAAATCGATTACCAAAACCTTGATTGACGAAGCGTTGGTTAAAGCGGTGGAAGAAGTGGCAAAGAACATCGAAGCGAACGAAAAAGCACTACTTGAAAACATCGCAAAAGAGCTGAAAACCAAGTTCGATAACTTGGTGTAATCAAACGTTAGGCGTTCGGTGCTCAGCATAAATCAACAAGAGCCATCAAATAGGATCCAAACAGGGGAATCACAATGAAAGATGAAAGTGTGAATACTCAAATTGTCGAAACGGTCAAACAGACCCAAGAGGCAACATTAACCGGCAACGTGATTAAAGCATCGGGCGCAGGTAAAGCGCTTCAATCCATATCGCAGTCTTCGGCCATAGCGGTGCAAGATGCCACAGACAACCTAAGAAACATCAACACCATGGCGACAACGGCTATGGGGGTGGCACTGTCTAAAATGCTCGCAACCGGAGAAACCACGCCCTATGCAGAGATTCTGACTCAGGTGAACACCATGGTAGAGCAAAGTACCACCAACTTTGCCAACGTCGGTGAAAAGGCCAGCAAGGTAATTCAAGATTTTTCAGACAGACTCTAGCCAAAGGACAGGAAGTGGGACATGACCATAAAAATCGAAGGGACAGAAATGCAGTCGTTTAGCCAGTTAACGCCACGCAATCAAGAGCTGGTTGGCATGCTTCCGAATGCACTACCCTGGATCAACATCAATATTGCTAATACAACGAATACTTTAGCCTTTGCCAATGAAGATGGGTTTATGGAGCAAATTGGGCTAGGGCTGTCGGGTACCTCATATGTGGCGTTGCCTAATATTGACCTGACACTAGACATAAAAAAACTGCTCGATGTCGATACACAAGACGTGCATACCCTGAGCACAGAAAACAAAGCGCATCAAGCGTCGGCCAGCCAAGTTAGTGACGTACTAAACCGCAACCATTTGGTGACCGACAGTGAGCTCACCAAAGTCGCTTCCTTGTTTGAACACGGTAAGTCGTCGGTGCCTTTTTCTTGGAATAGTGGATTGCAAGACAGCATTAACTGCTACAACAGTTTGATGTACATCGAACGATACATTCCGGCAAAACAGAGCATAAAAACGCAAGCCGCGAATTGGGCATTAACAGGTTCGCGAACACTGACAGGCTTTGGGTTGAACTACGCCGCCTACTTGCATGTCGCGACACATATCGACTCAAAGCACCACACGGTAGAAGACGCGCTCGCTACGCTCAATCAGATCGCCTTGAATAGGCTTGACTGTCCCCTAGTGACATTCGAATTGGATCAAACCACCCTGCAAAATGCGTTTGTTCAGTGGGGTGACGCGGGCAACACCTTGGGCTTTAGCAGTATTGCCGCTGGCGTGCTTAGCATCGCGTTAAACATTGATTGGCGAGCAAAAGGGACATTGGAAGAAAAGTCTAATGCCTACATAACTCAGCTACAGGGCGTATTGTGCGAGCAATTGGCAACGGACAGTTATGTGAGCCAAGCGGGCCAGTATCGTCACTACCTGTATTCATTACCGGAACGACAAATCATCGTCAACGTCGATGAAGTGGGCTGTTTAAGTGTGTATAGCGATTTGCCTATCCCCAAAACAAAAGCAGGCAAAGTGGGCATTGCAGACGGGCACACCAACAAACCGCACACGCTGTCAATCAATTGAGGTGAACCATGAACAATAACACCCAGCCACGCCCCTTTGGCCAATCATCCGCAGCAAACAAAACCCAAAACATTGGGAGTCGTGTGAATGAAAAAAAGGGTAGCGACACGCTAAATGAGACATCAGCCTTTGATAGGTACGATGCAATGCGGAGGTTAGCTGAAATGTCATTGCCCGTGGATACCAACACGATAATGAAAAATGTCGACAACGTAATCGCAGACGCCATGCAAGCGATTAATCATTCGTTGAAACAGTCGTCGGATTACATCGACGGCGAACGGCAAAAATTGATGCAGCAGCACCCGTCACTATCGCAAGCTTACCAGCAGCAAGATCTGGGTAATGATATTTCAGAGTTTGATCAAAGCCCTCAACCCACTCAACCCATATTGGGCAAAGAGGGAAAAGATGGAAAAGGGCGAGATAATGGGCAAGGTACACCTAGCTCGAACTTAAGCAGCTCAAACCCACTTAGCACGCTCAATAGCCAGGCAGCGGAAACAATGTCAAACATCGCACAGGGTTACGAAAGTAAGCTCATGGCAACACATCAAAACAAACAGCAGCAAGTGATGAACAAACAAGCCTCGTTAACACAGGCCGCGTTCGACATGCAGCAGCAAATGATGGAAAAGCAGCAAACCTATCAGCAGCAATTATTGAGTATGGACGATCCCGCGTTGAATGTTTTAACCGCAGAAGCCAAGCCACACTCTATGAGTCAGCCAGAAGCTATGAATCAGCAAGAGCCAGTGGATCAGCATCCCCCTCATGGGGTAAGTGAATAACCATTCTGCAAGGACAAAAATGGTCGAATAAGGCAAAAAGACAACCAAGTAGGCAACAGTATGATTAAATTAGACAAACTTAACGTTGAGTTAAGCGCTGATTTGAGCGTAAAACAGGCAGCTGCAAACAAGCAGATGAAAGAGCTGGTGGAGCGGCTGAGCCAAGCACCCAAATACCACACGCTAACGAAACAAGATCGTCAAGTGTTATCAAAAGAAGGGTACGCGCCCGATCTGGCAAATAACTTAGTTCTGATCACACAGCGTGATGGCAGTACGGGCTCTTCAGCGCAAGACACACTGCAAGTGGGCTTTACTTACGCAGCGTTTGATCCGGCACTATACGCTAGCCGTGATGTTCATACGGCGTTAGAGCGCTTATCACATTGCTGCTGCTGTTACTGCGAAAGCTTCTTAATGCCAACAGGGGCAGGGGAAGTTGGGCACTTTCGTCCCGTCACCTTGTTAGATACTGATGCCAGCCAAAGTAGTGAAAAACGCCACTCTTGTTCGCCTTACTACTTGCATGCGTACGACCAATCAAACCTAGTTTATAGCTGCCCAGAATGTAACAGTGACCAAAAAGCAGGCCAGTTTCCAATTGTGGGTGAGCGCAACGCACAAGATGTCACCCAGGAGAAGCCACTACTGGTTAACCCCTATCAAGAAGACCCGCGTGATTATATCCGCTTTAATCCACATAACGGCCACGCTTACGCTTTTGATCAAGTGTGCCGCTTTTACCAAGCCAAACATGATCGAACGCCAGCGCAAGTGGAGGTGCTGATGTGGCAAAAGCCCGCCAGTATTCCAAACCAGTTCACCACCAGTGGCGAGCTGCTTACCGATAGCCAAACGCAGCAGCAGTACGAAGATTGGCGAGCGCATAACGATAAACCCAGCAAAGGCGAGCAGACCATTCGCGTACTTGGGCTAAACCGAACGCCCTTAGTGCTGGCGAGGTTAGCAATGGCAAAATCGTTAATGGCAGGCTACAAAGCCCACCAACAAGCAGCGCCTGCAAAAACTGATGCCAAAGGGGCGAAAGCAGAGGTTGAACACGACAGCATTGCATACCGAAGCATGGCAATAGACATAATACAAACCTTAAACCAGGCAAGGTCAAGCTCATTGAACACAGAAACATCGAAATCAGGCCGACAGAACACTGCGCCAGTAGGCAAGTCATATAGGAAAGCAACAAATCAACAAACAGCGAAACCAGATGCGGTAAACAAACAGTTAGTGAGTAAGGAAGGCGGGCAAGTAAAGGTTTCGAATGCGTTAGCATCTCAGGTACTAGCGTCTAAGGCCGTCAGCTCAAAAGAGCCTCAAACCATAGCAACTTGGCTGCGATCTTGTCTTAGTTACCTGGTATTAGAATCGGAACTGACGCAAACCAATAAACGACGATTAGTCTGCTTGTCGGCAGAAGACAAAGTATACGGTGGCACCGACACCGAAAAATGTGTGTTTTTGCCCATAGACTGGAAGCGAGATTTACATAACGTCATAAAGGTTAAATCGAACCGCAATATATGGGAAGCCAGCTTTTTAGAACTGGCACATTCACGGCCACACGAGCTTATAAACCTGTTCGCCAATAACGACGTATGGGTAGAGGGTGAATTTTCACCACTGGCTTAACCAAATAACACATCCGTAGCCAACAAGCATTTCAACGTTGTCTACCCATGTTAGGACTTGTAACACAAGGCAAGAAATAGCGAAATTAACCAAGGAGAAACATCATGAGCCAAAGAAAACAATCTGACAGCACACAAGAGTTCCATGCACAGCAAGAGGTGATCCATCAAGAGCAAGTCGCCAGCCATAGTGTTGCTTACACTGATGAGAGTGTCGCTAGGCAAATTTACGGAACCAATAATGTTGCCCAAGCCGTAAAAGATGCCGAGCAACAAGCGCTAAGTGCAGTTGCTGCAACCGAATAGCCTGTAACGGCTAGCCAACGAGTCATCCGTACCCAGTGTATTGATGGCTCATTTCAACCGCCTCTTCACACCTCAGGGCAAGGCTATTTGTGAAGAGGTTTTTTTAACATTTGACAACTCACCCTAACCTTGACTTTACCAACGACGGCATCGGTTATACCAAGTCGCCAAGTAAAAACCAGCATAAAGTAAAGATATAGCAAAGTTAAAAAGGCAAGCAAGGACGGTAACGCCAATGAAAACGCAGCCATACTTAAAACGGACAAGCTTAAAACGGATAAACCCGCCACTGTTTGGCGTGAAGCACCACAAATGGTTAGCGCAGCGTGCGGCAAGTAATGCGGCTTCGCCATGCGTTAAAGTGGCAACGAAGCCTTTGCCTGTTAGCCTGCGCCAAGGCATGGAGCGTATATCGGGTGTAAATCTGCAACGGGTGCGCGTGCACTACAACTCACACAAGCCAGCCCAAGTTCAGGCTCACGCTTACGCACAAGGGGAAGACATCTACCTCGCCCCAGGGCAAGAAAGCCACCTACCGCATGAGCTTGGCCACGTAGTCCAACAAAAAATGGGCATGGTAGAGCCAACCATTGAAGTCAATGGTGTAGCAGTAAACGACGACCCAAGGCTAGAGCAACATGCCACCGAACTTGGTGAAATGGCGGTAAGGGTGGGGCAAATGGGGGCGTAACTTTGAACATGCCAGTTAGTCCACAGCAAGGCTTTAACAGTGCGCTTGGACGTGAGGTTAAAGGGTTCATTGGCGGCTTAATGGAGCCATCAAGGTTAAAAAGATTGTCAAGGGAAAGTCCATGGTGGCTTTGCCACCATGTTATAGGCAATGAAGACAGCCAATAACAATGAATAAAATCCGATTTAAAAAGGTTTGAGATATGTATGCACAAGTTGAGAAACTAAAAGCGAATAAAAATGGGACAGTCAGTAATTCGATTGCTCGGGCATATTGGGAAGCGAAAAACATCTCTAGAGCACCAAGCTTTCGAAGGAACCAATCACTTAGCTCAAACAACAATACTAAATCACCCCCTCTAAACATGATTACACAGAGGATGATGGTAGATAGAGTAGGGATAGGCGCGCAAGTTGTTTTAGCAAACGGAATACTGTTATCGCCTGACTTCAAGGGACGGCATATAGCGGTTAATGAATGGGATGCTGAGACGAAAGCTATAGAAAGAGGAGATGGGCAATGGAGTTATACCACTGAAGATATCGTGCTTGATGCGATTATTAGCTCACCGAATATCTATAGGGCTAATGGTTACTACGAAATTGACACTCCTAATGACGTTCCCTATTGGCAGTTTAAGATTGATGATGATGTGGTATTTAACAATAATCACCAAAGACGAGGGAGGTTAAGGATCGGCTTCAATGTAGATATAAATAATTCTCCTTTTATAGAAGTTGTTCATATGGCACCTGTGTGAAACCGCGGGGAGTAAATCAAAAACTTCACTTCATACCTTAAAGCAATCTATTGTGACTCATTTGTGAGAGCGGTGCACTTAGCGTAAAGGTAACCGAGATCTATACGTACATAATGACACTTTAACCGCTAGACAGGTTATTAAAGAGCTATCTATGTTAATGAAAAACTCAATAAGGTGATAAGGTGGTTGGACAGACACCCTAATAGGCCTTAGATATCACCTGGCATGGTTTGGGCACTCCAGCTCAAAGGCTACCGAGAACGATACGCACTTGATGAGAAAGGGTTTGGAAATTTCTGTTCGCCATCGGGGGTGATGGATCGTTTGAAAATAAAGGTGTGGGTCATTAACAGCTAATAAGATGTTAAAGAGCCATAAATGTTAATGAGATAGTCGAATTAAAAGGTAGAAAAATTAGTGGGACAGACACTCTAAGATTACATTGTCACACACGGAGCACCAACAGGCATTATAGGATTCAATGATGCTGGCGTATTACCTCAAGAGTGGACTAGAAAGAATCTTACAAATAAAACCCTATCAAAAATAGTTTTGGTAGCTTGTTCTACAGGGAGTGGTTCTACCGGGCTTGAAAAGATTTTTGCACTCAATTTAGCTAAGGAAACAGGAGTGCACGTATTCTAATCCAGTAAGCCTATTAGTGTTCATTACAGTATCCGCGGAACTAATAATGTTGTAACTCCCACACATTTTACTATTGATGATACAGAAGTAAAAGTTGTCAACGGGATTGGAATGAAGGTTTATAAGCCGTCGGACAATGAGCAGAATCAATCTCTACATTGAAACAGCATAGTTGTTATCTAACTCGATTTCGCTCAAGGAATCCCAACAACAAAACCTAAGAGTAAAATAAGAGAGGCTTGATAAATATATTCTTATGTTGGAAAGCTAAAAAATAGTAAACAAAGGTCGGCTGTTAATTCTATCGCTAAAAATAATGGTGGTACAAGTGAAGTTGTTGAGTTTTTATGCAAACACTCAACCAGTGTTGAATATCAGAAAGTCAGGTATTAATGGGACAGACAGTCTAATTTTCTAATTTAGCGTATGACAAGTGACAAATTAAAAGGTTTTAAACTATGTATACAGAAAAACGAAAGGAAAAAAACAGTGTAGTCCAAATAAAGGGTAACGTGGCCCATCGGAGCTCGACCAGAAGGTCACACAAACTTATTAATGATTACAGGGGTAAAGGAATTGTTCTCAATCATTACATAAGTGGGGTGACACAATTAGCAACAGAACTACAAACAAAGGGAACGCAACCAGCGAAAAAGCTTTGGCCTAACGAGGTGAATTTTGATCAAGACTTCGTTGATAAACTCTTAGGCATAGCGGACCTCGGAGTCGAAGTGAGTTATGATGGAACACACAATATGGATAAAAAAACACCACACTGTGAGATTTCAATTACGACGAAGGGAGAAACAGAACTAGCCCGGGAATTCGTAGACGCGCTTGGACTAGGAGCTAATATGACTCATAAGTTCGAGACCAGTAACTTAGCATGGGCAACAACAAAACAGTTTTTGCAAGACTACAACAAATATCACCTAGTGGCTGATGGAGACGCAATTATGCGGGGGGAAAATAATAAGCGGAAATTCGAGGAGGTTGTAAGAAATAGATACTGACGAGAAGTGGAGAATACCAGCGAAGAACAAGCCGAGAAAGTACAGCGAGGAGTAGCGTATGTATGAAATAGTATATGGAAAAAAAATAGAGAGACCGGAAAGAGAAAAAAGGGTGACAATAAGCCCGATGAAAATAAAATCACCGGACAAAATAAGGGGATTCAAGGGAAAGGATGTTGTTGAAAAAAAGGACATTAAAGTAATTCCATGCATTACAACAAATCGAAAGATGGCAATACAAATGGGCAAAGAAAAGAAAGGGGACAACGGTAAACAAAAGGGCAACGATAAACAAAAGGGCAACGATTACTGTAACAATATATCAAAAGCATTTCCGAAAATATTTGAGAATTTACCATCATTTTTAGACGATGCTTCTATTCAAGAACTGTTTAATATAATAAATCAAAATAGAGCACTCGCGACGGCCGAAGAGAAAGAGGTAGAAGGTGCAGACACCAATCTCGTAGCATTTCCGAAGCTAAAAGATGAGCTTACAGCTATAAACGATAGCCTTGGAGCCATCCTTCAATTTGGGGATAATAAAGAACTTGCTGGGTTCATAGCGACAAACAAAGATAGGCTAAGGGACTTGCTAAATAGTATACCTGAAGCATGTGTCGATTCCAGGGTAAAGGACGCAATAACTAGTGGGGACAAAAATGAGAAAAAAGATGCTTTACAGGGACTACTAAAATTAGATGATGCATTGAAAACGTTAGTGGAGAAGATAAAGCTAAGATATCCCGCATATATAAAATATATGCGGGACCCAAGAAAAAACACCAATAATGACAATAATAACCAAGGTGGGAATGGGGGAACAGGAAGCGGGGGGATAGTTGCATAAAAATCAGAAAATAAGAAAATAATTAGTGGGACAGACACCCTAAGAAACGTCTTTCGATAACTAACAAACCAATCGATTACATCTAAAAAGTAGGGAACTCTTGAAACAAGAATGTGGGCTTTTCTAAGCTAATGGTGTGAACTAAAGTCAGCGTATGACAAGAAGGAACACGCATGACAACTGCACATAGCCAACAAGTTAGCTTAGAAGCCACACCCTATTATCATTGAGTATCGCCTTTCCTGAAAACCTAAGGCTATGAGACGCTCATTTCTGTGTGGTTATAACGCCAACGATAAAACGAATTACGTTCATCACGATCGACTACTTGCCGGTTTCCACTGAATATAACCGTGTAATGTTACCCCATGGTCTTGAAAATGTGAGTGGGCCTCGGTGTAAAAGTGATCGTGGATAACACAAGCCACCACTTTAGCTTTTGCCTGTGAATAGTCACGTCAGGTAATGGTGCTTGATGCGGCAATAGTAAAATCGTTTTGACGCTCGAACCCAAACAAACATAAATGGGACAGACACAATAAGAAACGTCTATCAATAACTTATAAACCAATCAATTACATGTAAAAAGTAGGGAACTCTTGAAACAGGAATGTGGGCTTTTCTAGGCTAATGGTGTGAACTAAAGTCAGCGTATGACAAGAAGGAGCACGCATGCCAACTGCACGTAGCCAACAAATTAGCTTAGAAGCCACACCCTATTATCATTGCGTATCTCGCTGTGTGAGACGCTCATTTTTGTGTGGCTATGATGCCACCACCCAAACTAACTACGAACACCGTAAAGGGTGGGTAGAAACTCGTATCAAAGCGGTAGCCAAGGCATTTTGCATCGATGTGTGCGCCTATGCAGTAATGAGTAATCATTACCATATTGTGCTGCATGTGAACCGTGGCAAAGCTCAAGCATTAACGCAGCAGGAAGTCATTGAACGATGGACATCCTTTCATTTGGCTCCCGTTATGGTTCAAAGAAAATTACGCGGAGAAAAACTGACCAAACCAGAATTGCGGGTGTATCAGGGCATCATCGAAACTTGGCGAGAGCGATTGTATTGTGTTAGTTGGTTTATGCGCCTAATCAATCAGTTTATTGCAAGCGAAGCCAACAAAGAAGACAGCTGCACGGGGCACTTTTGGGAAGGGCGATTTAAAAGCCAAGCGCTACTTGATGAAAAAGCCCTTGCCAAATTACTGGGACAGACACTTTAAGAAACGCTGGGACAGACACTTTAAGAAACGTCTTTCGATAACTAACAAACCAATCGATTACAACTAAAAAGTAGGGAACTCTTGAAACAAGAAAGTGTGCTTTTCTAAGCTAATGGTGTGAACTAAAGTCAGCGTATGACAAGAAGGAACACGCATGCCAACTGCACGTAGCCAACAAATTAGCTTAGAAGCCACACCCTATTATCATTGCGTATCTCGCTGTGTGAGACGCTCATTTCTGTGTGGCTTTGATGCCACCACCCAAACCAACTACGAACACCGAAAAGGGTGGGTAGAAACTCGTATTCAAGCGGTAGCCAAGGCATTTTGCATCGATGTGTGCGCCTATGCAGTAATGAGTAATCATTACCATATTGTGCTGCATGTGAACCGTGGCAAAGCTCAAGCATTAACGCAGCAGCAAGTCATTGAACGATGGACATCCTTTCATTTGGCTCCCGTTATGGTTCAAAGAAAATTACGCGGAGAAAAACTGACTAAACCAGAATTGCGGGTGTATCAGGGCATCATCGAAACTTGGCGAGAGCGATTGTATTGTGTTAGTTGGTTTATGCGCCTAATCAATCAGTTTATTGCAAGCGAGGCTAACAGAGAGGACAATTGCACTGGGCACTTTTGGGAAGGGCGATTTAAAAGCCAAGCGCTACTTGATGAAAAAGCCCTTGCCGCAGCCATGGCGTATGTCGACCTCAACCCAGTGCGAGCGGGAATTGCCGATACGCCAGAGAACTCAAGCCATACCTCGGTGCAGTTGCGCATCCAATCGGTTGGAGGACATCGAGTTACGCCGCCCAACCTATTTCCATTTACGGGCTACCCGAGGAAAAACCGACCCGAAGGTTTGCCGTTTCGGCTTATGGATTACTTAGAGTTGGTAGATTGGACGGGGCGGCACATTCGCAAAGGTAAAAAAGGGGTGATTCCCAACGCGATGCCACCCATACTGGAGCGGCTTGGGTTTAATTCCCACACTTGGCTTAATAGCTGTTTCAATATTGAACGTGGCCAAATGGTCGGCAGTGCGAGTAGCATTAGTACAGCGCTACCAAAATTCAAACGCCAGCGCGGAACTGGGGTAGTAATCCCCTAGAAAGCGGATCGGATAGGCAGAAATAAATTCGAATTAATGGGACAGGCACCGTAAGGAACGCACTCTATTATCATTGCGTATCTCGCTGTGTGAGACGCTCATTTCTGTGTGGTTATAATGCCAACGATAAAACGAATTACGTTCATCACGATCGACTACTTGCGGGTTTCCACTGAATATAACCGTGTAATGTTACCCCATGGTCTTGAAAATGTGAGTGGGCATCGGTGTAAAAGTGGTCGTGGATAACACAAGCTACCACCTTAGCTTTTACCTGTGAATAGTCACGCCAGCTAATGGTGCTTGATGCGGCAATAGAGGGTATAGGACAGGCACTTTTTTGGAAAACCATAGAATATTCCAAGTGAAACACTGTTTTTCCTATTAATTTTATTTGGCGTGATAGGTGCGCAAGCAATACGACAAATACAAGATAGGAAGAAAAATATGCCAAAAATGATCGATGCGTCATGTGATACAACGAGTAACATCGAAGCGCTGAAAAAAGCAGGGGTGACTCATATTGGTCGATATTATAATAACGGGAACTCACCCGAATTACCGACCAAATGCTTAACAAAAACGGAAGCGACGGCACTTTCGCGTGCTGGATTACACATCGTTGTTGTTTTTCAGAAGGCACAAAATTCGATTTCAGATTTTAACGCAAGTGAAGGCAGTGCAGCCGCGCAGCAAGCCCTGCAGTGTGCGGCTGATGTAGGGCAGCCCCCAGGGAGTGTGATTTACTTCGCGGTCGATTTCAATGCAAATACAGCCCAAGTGAATAACGAAATTAGTTGTTACTTTACAAGTGTGAACAAAATCTTAGATGGTAAGTTTGAAGTAGGTGTGTATGGTTCGGGAATGGTTTGCACTTTGTTATATGAGGCCGGATTATGCCAACATCGATGGCTGTCGTGTTCAACGAGTTATGAAGGCACCGAGCAGGCAATAGAGAACAGCGCTTATGATATTCGGCAGTTAACGATGGATGGAACAAAAGCGCGCTCGGGACAGCCAGAGATAAAGGGGGCAAAAGAAGTCTACCAAGTCACATCCGATAAGATTGGAACCTTGTCGGTCGATTATGATGAACTTGGGGCAGTAGGGCCATTCAGGTTAGGTGTTTCAACGTATAGGGTAAACGTGTCAGATAGGAGTAACTTGAATTTACACGCAGCTCCTTCCCTTTCTGCTCCTGTCATTGGCAAACTTTCTGCTAGACAAATAGTGACAAAACAGTTCTCGACTAATGACTGGGATTATATAAGAGCGGATGACGGCCAAACAGGTTACGCCAGTCCGAAGTATTTGGAGCTAATAGACTAGCCTCCCATCGCAAAGCGCGGAACTTCGATCCGCGCTTTTACTTACCACATCAATGATTATTCCAAGACGACAAATACAACACAGTGGATACTGAGCATTAAATCCCCCCGTTAACTGCGGAATTTAGATGATCAACTATAATGTCATTTCATATAAAAACAAAAAGTTAGATTCACCTGTGAATATTGGTTTAGGGCGCAAAGAAGCCAGTAACGCTTCCTTAATTACCGAGTATGCCCACTGGTGTGAAACCCTAATTCAAACGCGGCTGCAGCTCTATTTTGGACAAGAGTGCCCTTATTCATGCGTGCGCGATATTCCCCCGCCCGAGGTGACGATTTACGAAGGAACGTTAGCCACGTTCGTTGCCAGCCATCAGCTGGATTTCGACGCGCAACTTTTATTGGCACTGGCACTGATGCCCACGGTAAAGCCGCAAGTGTTAGATGTGCTTATGATGCGCAACGACAACATAGAGCGCCCCTATACCGAATTTGGCGGTGCAGAAGCAAACGGGGCAGTGGTAGCCAACGGCGAAACCCTTGCATTTCTTTTAGGGGGAGAGTGTATTGCTACCCGCTTAAACGTGCAGCACTGGTTAAGCCATGCCTTGTCGGGGGATGTGAATAGCCTAAGTCAGGGGCAAGCTGCGGTTGCTGCTGAGTTAGAGCAGCCCGAATTTACCCTAACCAACCCATTAAAACTGCCACTGGTATTTAATGCCAATCACAACGCTCTGCTTACTTTAGGAACGTCTGCTAAAGCGGCAAAGGGGGTAGGTTTTCCTGCTCAGTTGGTCGAGCCCAAGCATCACATTGAATCCTTAGTGCTGCCCGATGCCGTTCTAAAACATTTGGATGATATTCACGCCTGGGCGCAGCACGGGCATACACTGGCCAATGAATGGGGAATGGGGGCGCACATTCGACCCGGCTATCGCGCGCTGTTTTATGGCCCCTCCGGCACAGGGAAAACCATGACAGCAGGCTTACTTGGCCAGTTACTGGGTAAAGATGTGTATAAAGTGGATCTGTCGCAAATTCACTCTAAATACATTGGCGAAACTGAAAAGAACTTAGCGCGGGTGTTTGCCCTCGCCGAGCAAAATGACTGGGTACTGTTTTTTGATGAGGCCGATGCGGTGTTTGGTAAGCGTACCCAAACCAGCAGTTCAAACGATCAGTTCGCCAACCAAAATGTCGCCTATTTACTTCAACGCATTGAATGTTTTACCGGGCTAGTGATTTTGGCATCCAACTACAAAGACAACGTCGACGATGCCTTCTTTCGCCGCTTTGAAACCGTGGTGGCGTTCCCGAAACCGGAATCGGACCAGCGCCTAGCCATGTGGAAAAATGGATTCTCTGCCAAAGCTGAGCTGGCACCAGATGTCAATTTAAAGCAGATAGCCCTGCAATATCCCCTCTCGGGCGCATCGATTATGAATGTAATTCGTTATGTGTCGCTAAAGGCCATCGCTCAATCACGCAACGTGATCAGCTTAAGTGACTTGCTGGAAGGGATCGAAAAAGAGAACGGTTCAACCAATCAAACGCGCTGGTAATGTCGGTTATCAGCGCCTTCAATCATGCCTAATACCCTAAATACCCTAAATACCCGAGTGATTTTGACATCGGTACAAAGAACTTCCCACGCCGCAATAGGTTTTACCAACCTCCTCCGAATTAATCCCATTTAAGTGCCAACATCTGCCAAGTTGGTAGTTTCTACGCTGCATATAGTTAACTTAGCAAGCCAAGGTAAATAGCTTGTTTTAATTCGCAATTGTGCGGAAACAACGACAGAGGGGAAAGGATTATGGCGGCGAATATAAACGTGACAG
Organism: Vibrio sp. T11.5; assembly: GCF_027587155.1. Lineage (NCBI taxonomy): Bacteria > Pseudomonadati > Pseudomonadota > Gammaproteobacteria > Vibrionales > Vibrionaceae > Vibrio > Vibrio sp. T11.5. The sequence continues at coordinate 69,959 of NZ_JAPPTP010000005.1, read as the reverse complement.
GATTAACAACAGAAGAGCTATCAAAGGCCATTGCAGACGCAACCGTAGCTGCGACCACAGCAGTGGCAAAAGCGACCACAACCGCCAATGCCAGTTTAAAACTGAAAACGGAAAACGCATCGGCGAATGCAAACGGTTTTAAGGCTGATCGGGTAGTAACAGAAGGGTATTTGCAAGCCAACTATGCCAAAGCACATGACTATCAGTTTTGTTTAAGGGAAATAAGTTTTGAGGCTGATGACCAGGATCTATCGGCATTTAGTGTTCAAGAGTTAGCTTCAATATTAGATCCCAACGGCTGTGATTTGGCAATGATGCCGTTGATTAAATTTGCCGAACATACAGAGAGTAAGTGGTTAGAAGCGATGGAGTCTTTAGCTAAAGCAATTATGGACGTAGTGATTATTGAGGGATGGAGTCACCTTACGAAACCAAAGACAGACAATGACATTAACACAACTAGTCTTCATGAGCATTTAAGCAACATAATATCCGATCATCAATGGATATCAGGAATCTTAAGCTGGACCCTCGGTAGTGATGATCCAGTTTCAACTCTTTGTCAGCGTATTATTGAGGAGGGAAATAAGGTTAAAGGAAAGTTCACTAATAATTTCAGGCATGAAATAATGGCAATTCTGCATGATATCTTTCCTAACTATCGGCCACTAAAAGTGACTGCGGCCAATATAATGCATAGGCTCAAGTCTCTTGGCCTTCCGATAGATGTGACTATTTGGTTTGATAATGAAAACCTCAAACAGAGCGTGAGAGATACTAAGTTTATTAGTGAACTTACCGATGCAGGGTATTCAGTTGGCTACTTTGGCGGCGGCGATTGTGCTTGCCCACAAGGTAATGGCAACGTGCAAAATGGAGCTATCGTGTTAGATAACGTTCAATGCGGCCCAAAAACCGAAGCCGGTGGTGGCATCCAAACCTTTACCATTGGTGATAACAGCGGCGCTTGCAAAATCCGCTGGATCAAGCCGCAATAACCCACTTCACTCGCAGGCCCAAGGTTTGTCTCGCTTACTTGCGGCCTGCACCTTAGCGTTTTTCACGTCAGTGTTTGTCTTGGGTGTATGTACTCATTCTTACCTATCTTTACCTAGGTCTTACCTAACCAACCTTAGCTTCAACCAATTCAATTTGCCTTCTAATCGGTAGAGTAAAGCTATTCGTTATTTCGTGATGATTTGCCCATCGCCCCTTTTTTGGCGTCGCTTGGGTCATACAAAAGGGAGAAGCTAGGTATGTCACCATCAGAACAACTTGAGCAATTAATACCAGCAGAAGACGCCTCGGTAACCGAAGGGCTCAATACAGCAGCGCACGCAGAACCAGAAGCGGAGCCAGCCGCAGATCTAAGTCCTCAGGCGGCAAGCCAGCATACCAATGGCAAAGAAATGCTTGAGCCAGTAGAAGGCCATGATCAATCGCAAGGCGATTTAGGATCATCACTTGTGCCTAACGCAGAGCAGAGTGTCAATTCCGATGAGCCCGAAGCGGTAATTCAACGCCAGTATCGTAGCCGTGACAACGACTATGTGTATGCGGTCGGGGTGCTAAAGCCTGAATTCCCAAATCAGGGCTTGCTTGAAGCCTTCTACAGCGCAGCTCAAAACCTTAATGTGAGTGAATACGACTATTACGCCGTGCTTAACCATGTTGAAGGTAACAACCATCGCCCATACTTCTACATTGCCGAGCAGATCAAGTGGGTGCTCTCTATTCACGATAAAGAGACCTATCAGTTGCAGCCACGTTCAAAAGCGGAGTTAATGTGCTTTATTCAGGCTCTAAAACCGCCAGAGAACAGTTTACTTTCGGTGCTCTCGACTGTGGTTGGTGTGGTTGATGACGGCGCCAGCGCTACGGGCAGTGATAACGAGGAAACGGGGTTAACCAAAGTGGTGTGTAACCACCTGTTTAGCCAAACCTTAGACAGCTTGCACGATATGCTGCAAAAGCAAACAGGCGTTAACACATCCGTGATTCAAGATGTATTGAAGGGACTGGAGTATCAGCCTAATCAAGGCCGCAGTGATTTCAGCCGCGCCAAGAACTACCTTGCGTACCGCTACCCTGAGCTTTATCTGACCACTCATACCATGCAAAAAGACGAGGGTACCAGTGTCGCTGGCTACTTTTTGCAAGATGTTAACGCCAGTTACAGTGATTTGGCTTCGCCACATGTCATTGTGGATTTGACCTTCAGCTACAAAAACAAGGGCAGAGACAACGGTCACCCGCCAGAGGTTTATTTTCATTGCAGTGTGGATGTAACCCACCAATTTCCGTTTGTAAACACGCCACTGCAAAAGTATATGCCATTTACGTTAATGGCAGGCTAATGGCTAACAATTATTAAGGAGATACACATGGGTATGAATACCTTTAACCAAATTATGGGCGGGTCGTATGTGTACGCACTGGGATCGATTCGCCCCTACTTATGCCGCGACTTACAAAAAGAGTTTGACGCGGCTGCCAAAGCACTGGGCTTAGCTGACGACGACTATTATGGCGTATTCAGCTACAGTGAAACCACCAGTAACAACCAAAGTATCACTTTTCGCCCGTATGCCTACATCGCGGAAAAAGCCAGCTGGGTGTTTACGATAAATGACGTCGACACTTATATGGTTGTGCCAAAATACACCAACGAATTGGATGCCTTGATTGCGGCGTTAAATCATAGCGTGGTGGGGGACACGGTAGCGCTTATTGGGACAATGGTGACAAGTACTAAGAATGAGGGAAAGCTAAAACCGTCAGACAGCGATCTACAGCTGCCAAGTGTGGTATGTAATCACGTTATCACCCAGTCTGCCAAGCAAACGCCGCCGATTGTTATTAAGCACAACGATGGGTTTAGTGCTTCTCGCCGCGCCTTGAACTATTTGGTGTTTAATTTTAATTCGCTGATTAAAGGCAAACTCGATCTGTCTGGACAACTTATTGAAATCCAGTATCAACCTTATACCAAGGATTCCAACCGTTTATTGATAGAGATGATCCTCACCTATAAGAGTCAGAGCTTAGAAAGTTTCTATTCCTGCGGCATTGATGTGACAGATGAATACCCATTTGTTGATTTTCCACTAAGAAATTATGTGCCAAAAGCGGCCTAAAGGGGAGGGATATAACAATGCAAACCCAACACACCACAAGCAAACCGTTTGAACCCGTTAATTCTCAGAGTGTGAATGCCCAAAACGTGAATACCCAAAGCATAACGGCCCAGCGCGCTATTGGGACACTCGATGAGTCGAAAAGTACGGATATCAGCCCACTAGAGCAAATCAATTACCCGCCCACGCAGGAGTATATTTATGTGGTGGGCCATGTGAACGCGCATTTTCCGAACTTAAGTGTCGAGAAAGAGTTCTATCAAGCTTGCGTATTGTCGCAAGTAGATGTATCGAGCATAAAATCCGTCGACGATGATGTAGCGCTTGCCAAGCTCAATCAAGATGCCAAACTCACTCCTCTGCTATTTAAAGGGTTAGGGCTGCCTGAAAACGAATATGTGGCACGCGAGATGAATTGGCTACTCAGCAATGTGGATAACGATGAAGTGTATACCTTAATTACTGACTCAGATGATAGGATGCGCCAGTTCGTTGCAGCGCTTGGTTTAGAAACGCAACCCGTAATTTTGATTGGGCAAATGATGCAAGATGGTCGCGTATTAGTGAGCAACCTGATCCCTTGTAATTCTACTCCAGTAAATAAAGACCATTTAGAGTCTCAAAACACGAACATGAAAGAGCTGGTAGAAGAGATCCGTTCACTCAATAGTAACAACGGCATACGGAATGAAGACAGAGCGCTTAACTATACGTTGTATAACAACAGCAAGGTGTTCAGCGAGTCGTATAACTTATGTTACAACCCCAACCCAAGCGGCCCAAACCCTAATGGCTACCAGTTGGTGAATGTGGAAGTGGTGACCGATTGGAGCGGCGATAGGTTGGTGTCTAAGCTGATATTTAATTATCAGGGCATTAATACTGGCGCGAAGCAGAGCTGGTATTCAACGGTAGATGTAACCGGGGAGTATCCGTTTACCCTAACCGAATGGAAACGGTTTTTACCTCGCTATTAGAGGGATTTCATGCAGAGTTTTTAGGCGAAGCTGAACGGTATGCTTGTCGTTCAAGAAAGGGCTACTTGTAAGTAGCCCTTTCTTAGTTTTAAGCTTCTTGCTGATTCATTTCTTCTCTTGCTTCTTCTTCAATCAGTGAATCAACAATCACAGCACAAGCGGCGTCACCGGTGATGTTCAATGCAGTACGGATCATATCGAAGATACGGTCAAGAGCGAACAGTAGAGGCAGACCTTCGATAGGGATACCCGCTGCTAGAAGAACAGCAACCACTAGGAACGAAGGGCCAGGTACACCTGCTTGGCCAACTGCTCCAAGTGTCGAGGTAATAATGATGGCAATGTACGCGCCCATACCAAGATCGATGTTGAACAGTTGTGCGAAGAAGATCGCGACCAAACCGTAGTAAATTGCGTTACCTGACATGTTGATCGTTGCGCCTAGCGGGAGAACGAAAGACGCTGTCGAGTTTCTTACACCCAGCTCATGCTCACAGGTATCCATCGTGACTGGCAGAGTTGCCATTGATGAAGCGGTAGATAAAGCCACGGCTTGAGGCTTCTTCATCGCTGTCAGGAATTTCTTCGCAGAGGTCTTAGTGAAGATGTGAACCATAAGAGGGTAGGCCACGAAACCAAAGATAAGAATTGCAGCGATGTAGACAACAAACAGTTTGAATACCACCATTAAGGCGCCAAAACCGAAGGTCCCCACTGCTTCTGCCATCAGGCCAAATACGCCTAGCGGAGCAATGATCATAACCTTGTTGATCATCCAAACCATGGCATCAACAATGCAATTTACGCCGTTAATGATTGGGTCACGACGCTCTTTGGCCTGCTTAGAAATCGCAATGCCAAAGAACATACAGAATACTAGGATTTGCAGTATGTTTGCTTCATTCAGTGACTGGAAAACGTTTGTTGGGATCATACCTGTGATGGTTGCCCAGAAAGAAGGTAGTTCACCTTTAGAAGCGTACTCAGAAGAGAACATGCCTTCGATGCCTGAAACATCGATACCCATGCCCGGTTTGAATACTTCGCCCATAAATAATGCTAGGGCGACGGCAAGTGCTGACGTTAAGCCAAAGTAACCTAAGGTGACTATGCCCACTTTACCAGCAGATTGGCTATTACCTAAGCCCGCAGCACCTGAGATCAAGGCTACGGCGACCAAAGGAATAACCAGCATTTTAATTAAATTGATAAAAATCGCGCCTAGTGGAGCGAAGATGGTAGCGCTGTCTCCCATGAAGGCACCCACGGCAGTACCTACAATCATGGCGATGACAACCTGAACGCCAATGTTGCTTAGTAAACTCTTTTCTTTTAACACTTCCATAACCTCTGTGCTAACAAAATTTAAATTCCCAGAATTACCATCTAAGTTAAATATTTTAATTAGATAATAATTTCGCCTCGCTTTTTACACGTTATTTTTACATTTAGCAATAAGGTGAAAAGTCAATCGAGCCAATTAAAACCACTTTCATTGATGAGTGATAATTTTTTAGTCAATTGCAAACGGTTGCTATTGGTTTGGGGGATGAGTTTGTGTTTTGTGATACATTGTGTGATTAGGAGGTGGGGTGGAGGAGTTACACTGATATGTTAAAAAAAAGATCGGTTTCTCTAATGATTTAAGAAACCAATCTCATAGATGTTTAGACGGCTAATCTGTTACTTTTGCGTCGCAGCTTTCATCGGTGAAACAAAATTAGCGAGCTGATTTAACATTTCTTGCGGAGATTCAACGTTCGATTCGATGATTTTTACGATGGCAGAGCCTGAAATCGCACCAGCAGCACCAGACTCAATAGCTTGCTTAACCTGCTCTGGTTGAGAGATGCCAAAGCCCAACAGTGATGGTGGAGCATCGTATTTATTGAGCTTATCGAGCAGGTCACTTACTGGCATGTTGGCCTTTGTTTCTGCACCGGTTACACCAGCACGCGAGAGTAGGTAGGTATAGCCGCCACCTAGTTCAGCAACTGATTTTAGTGTCTCTTCTGACGCCGTTGGCGGTGCAATGAAGATAGGCTCAATGCCGTGCTTCTTAGCAGCCTCAACAAACTCTTGGCTTTCATTGGTTGGTACGTCAGCAATCAACACAGAATCGATACCGGCATTCGCACAACGCTGGTAAAAACTATCGATACCGCGCGCGTAAACAAGGTTTGCGTACATCAGAAGGCCGATTGGGAGTTCTGGGTATTTGGCGCGGATTTTTCCAATCAAATCAAAGCAGATATCTGGAGTTGCTCCAGAATCCAGTGCGCGAATGTTCGCTCCTTGAATAGTAGGGCCATCCGCAAGTGGATCCGAAAACGGAATACCCAGTTCAAGTGCATCGGCACCCGCTTCAACCAGTGTCTCCATAATTTTCAGGGACTGCTCTGGGTTTGGATCGCACACGGTTACGAAAGGAACAAATGCACCTTGGTTTTTCTCGTTCAGGCGCTCAAACATAGACTCATAACGGCTCATTAGATAACTCCTTTTTCTTCTAGAATGGCGTGAACAGTAAAGATATCTTTGTCACCACGACCTGATAGGTTTACCACAAGTAGTTGCTCTTTGTCTGGGTTCTCACGAGCCATACGCAGTGCGTGAGCCAATGCGTGAGACGACTCTAGTGCCGGAATAATACCTTCACTGCGAGCCAGCTCTTGGAATGCGTCCAAAGCCTCATCATCGGTTACGTTGTCGTATTCCGCGCGGCCAATCGCATTCAGGTGAGCGTGTTGAGGTCCAACTGAAGGGAAATCAAGGCCTGCAGAAACAGAGTAAGACTCTTCAACTTGACCATTTGGATCTTGCATCAATGGCGCTTTCATACCAAAGAAGATGCCGGTTTTACCGTGCTTAAGAGGAGCGCCATGCTGGTCGGTGTCGATACCTTTACCTGCTGGCTCAACACCGATCAGGCGAACCGTTTCCTCTTCAATAAAGTCAGCAAACATACCGATTGCATTTGAGCCACCACCTACACAAGCGATGACTGCATCAGGAAGGCGACCTTCACGAGCCAGAATCTGGTTTTTTGTTTCTTCGCCAATCATGCGTTGGAAATCACGCACTATGGTCGGGAATGGATGAGGACCAGCAGCGGTACCCAGCAAGTAGTGAGCTTCTTCGTAGCTTGCTGACCAGTCGCGTAGAGCTTCGTTACAGGCATCTTTAAGAGTTGCGGACCCCGAGTGAACAGGAATGACTTCCGCGCCCATAAGTTTCATACGGAACACGTTCGGGCTTTGACGTTCTACGTCTTTGGCACCCATGTACACGCGACATTTTAGACCGAGCAATGCACAGGCCAATGCAGTTGCCACGCCGTGCTGACCTGCACCCGTTTCCGCAATGATCTCGTCTTTCCCCATACGTTTGGCCAACAGTGCCTGACCTAGTACTTGGTTAGTTTTGTGTGCGCCGCCGTGCAATAAATCTTCGCGCTTGAGGTACAGTTTGGTTTTTGTACCTTTGGTCAGATTGCGAGTCAGTGTTAGCGCCGTAGGGCGACCTGCGTATTCTTGCAGCAGGGTCATAAACTCGCTGCGAAACTCTGGGTCTTCTTGCGCATCGATAAACGCTTGTTCTAGTTGTTCCAGTGCAGGAACGAGAATTTGCGGTACATACTGACCACCGTATTCGCCAAAGTAGGCATCAAGTTTTGCCATGGTTCTATTCCTTCAATTCGGTTTGGCATTGCTGTCTAGCACACCAAAAAAATTATTTAATTATGAGTCATTTATCTTTAATAAATCTGTTTAGTAGTTGCGGATCTCAGCAAATGTCTGCTGCAACTTTTCTGCATCTTTTTTGCCGGGAGAAACTTCAACACCTGAGTTTAAATCCAGACCTAGGCAGCCTTGTTGGGCCGCTTTCTGAGCGTTGAAAGGGGAAATGCCACCCGCAAGCATTACTTTTGACCTATCACCAATCAAAGACCAGTCGAATACAAGACCTGTTCCTCCAGTTTGAGAACCAACTTGGCTGTCGAGTAGGTGGCGACTGACTGGAGCGTCTAGCAATGCTGGCGAACTATCAGCCACACCGTAAGCTTTCCAAATTTCAACGCGATTACCTAGTTGCTCATGGATCGCAGTAGCAAAGTTTTGGTCTTCATCTCCGTGCAGTTGAACGGCGTCTAGGCCAAGCTCTTGCGCAATACTAACCACAGTGTCGACATCGTGATTTTGGAACACGCCTACATATTTCAAAGGCGCACCAGACATGGTTAGGCGAGCGGTTTTTAAATCCACACAACGCTTCGACTTAGAGACAAAAATCAGCCCACCAAATACAGCGCCCGCTTGGTAAGCTTTTGCTGCATCATCTGGGTGAGTTAGACCACACACTTTGTTTTCACCTAGGATAACTTTACGCGCTGCCAGCTCTAGGTTTTCTTCTGCCATTAAGGAGCTGCCGATAAGGAAACCGTCGGCAAAACCGGCAAGGTCGCGTACTTGCTGATGGGTATAAATACCTGACTCTGAAATGATGGTTGCATTGGGTGCAAGCTCACGAATGGTCGGTGCCAGCGCTTTGGTGCGGTTCAAGTCTGTTGTTAGGTCACGTAAATTGCGGTTATTGATACCAATCACTCTCGCGCCTAGTTTTACTGCGCGATGTAACTCTTCTTCATTGCTGACTTCGGTCAAGATGCCCATGTTGAGTGAGTGAGCGACTTCTTCCAGTGCTTTATACTCGGCGTCATCAAGCACAGATAGCATCAGAAGAATCGCATCAGCAGAGTAATGGCGGGCGAGATAAACTTGATAAGTATCAACCATAAAGTCTTTGCACAGAATGGGTTGAGAGGTTTGCTTTCTCACTTGTGGCAGGAAATCGAAGTTGCCCTGAAAGTATTTTTCATCGGTGAGCACTGAAATCGCATCAGCGTGATTATTGTACACGGACGCGATGTAATCGAGGTCAAAGTCGTCACGAATTAAGCCCTTGGACGGAGACGCCTTCTTACATTCTGTGATGAAGGCAGTTTTTTTACTGCTTACAGCGTCATAGAAGCTACGATCAGACGGAGTGAGCGCCTCTTTAAACTGCGCTAAAGGTTGAGAGGCTTTACGTTCTTCCACCCAGGTGTATTTATCACGAACGATTTTTGCTAAGACTTCTGCCATTTGCGCTTCTTTTAGAGACACGTGCTCTGAAAGTTTATCTTGCGTCTGAGTCATCTTTTGTTCCTTCCTTCAGGTGCTTAGGCGTGAGCTGCTAGCTGATTAACCAGCTCAAACGCTTTACCAGAGTTCATAGCCTCAATCGCTTGCTGAGTATTGGCCTTGAGATCTTCATGACCAAATAAACGCATGAGAAGCGCAACGTTAACCGCTACCGCACCCAGCTGGGCATCGCTGCCTTTACCCGTAAGGATATTGGTAATAATGGCTTTGTTCTCTTCAGGATCGCCGCCTTTAATCGCTTCAAGCGGATGCGCTGTCAGGCCAAAGTCTTCTGGAGTCAAAGTGTATTCAGTAATTTGCCCATCTTTGATTTCTGCCACTGTGGTGTTGCCATGAATAGCAACTTCATCTAACCCGCTACCGTGCACTACTGCAGTGCGCTTCATGCCCATCTTAAGCATGGTTTCAGCGATCGGACGGACCAATTCTTCGCTGTACACTCCCATAAGCTCAATATTTGGACGAGCAGGGTTAATCAGCGGGCCTAAAATGTTAAAAATGGTGCGAGTTTTCATGGTCTGACGCACAGGCATCGCGTGGCGAACACCACTGTGGTATTGCGGCGCAAACAAGAAAGCGACGCCGAGTTTATCTACCGCAGAGCGTGTATCCTCTGCGCTCATGGCGAGGTTGATACCAAATGAATCAAGCAGATCAGAAGAGCCGGATTTACTTGATACACTGCGGTTGCCGTGTTTGGCTACTTTCAAACCACAGGCAGCTGCAACAAAGGCGGCTGTGGTCGAAATGTTGATGGTATTGTGGCCATCGCCACCTGTGCCCACGATATCGGCAAAATCATAGTCAGGGCGAGGAAAGGGCTTGGCATTAGCAAGCAGTGCTTTTGCTGCACCAGCGATCTCATCCGGTGTTTCGCCTTTAATCTTCAGTGCTGTCAGCGCTGATGCCATAAGGATTGGATCAAGGTCACCGCGAATAATGATATCGAAAAGATGCTGGCTTTCTTCCTGAGTGAGCGGTTGTTGTTCATAGAGTTTATTAATGATCGTTTCCATTTTCTCTTCTCCTTATTGCTGCACTGACGTTAGATTGGAATCTTGTAAAGCCCACTCGATCGCATTGGCTAACAGGGTTGCGCCATGGGTAGTCATGATGGACTCCGGGTGAAATTGGAAGCCACAAATTTTATCTTGCTCATGGACCACAGACATGACGAGGCCATCGACTTCTGCGGTTACGGTAAGTGTTTCCGGTACCTGTGTGGCTACCAATGAATGGTAACGCGCAATGGCAAGTGGTGAAGGCAGGTCAGCATATGTTGGATGACTTTGGTGCTCCATCATCGACACTTTGCCATGGACAATTTCACCCGCGCCAGCAACGGTACCACCATAGGCTTCAACGATGGCTTGATGCCCAAGACAGATACCGATCATCGGCACTTTACCTTTCAAGCGCTGGATGACTTCTGGCATAGAGCCTGCTTCGGATGGTGCCCCTGGGCCGGGAGACAATAACACAACCGGATTGTCTAGTTCGTTGACCGCACTTTCAATCACTGCTGCAGCGATGTGGTTACGGTAGATTTTGACGTCATGTCCGAGTGAACGAAACTGGTCGACTAAGTTATAGGTAAACGAGTCAAAGTTATCGATAAATACAATGTTAGCCATCTCTACGACTCCTTATGCGCTGACTGAATTGCGGAGATAACGGCTTGTGCCTTACCACGAGTTTCATCTGCTTCGGCTTGTGGTTCTGAATCAAACACCACACCTGCTCCCGCTTGAACTTGAGCGATGCCATTCTCAACATAAGCAGAACGGATAACGATACAAGTGTCTAATGTGCCTTCACCAGTGAGGTAACCGACAGCACCGCCATAGCTACCACGGCGTGCTCCTTCGACGTCTCTGATAAGTTGCATTGCACGAATTTTCGGTGCGCCTGTCAGTGTTCCCATGTTCATGCAAGCCTGATAGGCGTGCAGAGCGTCCAGGTCGTCACGAAGCTGACCAACCACTCGGGATACTAAGTGCATTACATGGCTGTAGCGGTCGACTTTAAGCAAATCTGCAACGTGGCGAGAACCCGCTTGGGAAATACGAGCAACGTCGTTACGCGCGAGATCCACCAACATCATGTGTTCGGCGTTCTCTTTCATATCAGTACGCAGTTCAAGTTCAATACGACTATCTAGATCGAAATCGATAGCGCCGTCTGAGCGTTTGCCACGGCGACGCGTGCCTGCGATTGGATAAATCTCGACTTGGTTAGTATGGGTTTCGTATTTAAGCGCGCTTTCAGGTGATGCGCCAAACAGAGTGAACAGCTCATCTTGCATGTAGAACATGTAAGGACTTGGGTTACTCAGCTTTAGTTCTTTATACGCAGCGAGTGGTGATGGACAAGGCAGGGTGAAGCGGCGTGACGGAACAACCTGAAAGATATCGCCTCGCACTACGTATTGCTTTAGATCTCGAACGATTTGGCAGAAATCTTCATCTGAAACGCTTGGCTGCGGAGATACGTCGGTTAATTTGGTCGCTTGCGGTAAACGTTTCAGGTTAGCGCACTGTGACTGAATGCTATCAATGCGTGCTTCCAGCGTCGATTTTTCTTCGCTATCCGCAAACAATGTCGCTTGTAAATCACAAGACTCGCTCTGATGGTCTACCACGAGCAGAGTTTCTGCGACGTAAAAAACGTAGTCTGGGCATTGGTTTGATGCTTCAGCATCACCTAAAGGTTCAAAGTTCGCCACCATGTCGTATGCGAACAGACCACCAAGGAAAACGGCGTGTTGCTGATGTTCAGTAAGGTCAAAACTGTGCTGGACCAGACGCAACGCATCAAAAGAAGACGCTTCTCGTAAGCGAGAATCTTCATCGAGTGTATCGCAAGGCGCTTCAAACTCTAGTGTCAGTGTTTGACCATCAAATGAGTGAGCCACATTGCTATGAATGTTGTAGGTCAAATGAGAAAGCAGGTGTTTACCGTTATTGGTCAGTGCTTGCATGGTCACAATGTGGCCATTGCAAACAATGCGAACAGCGGAATCAACGATTAGCAGACTTTTGAGGTTCTGTTTTGAATCTATCTCTGCAGACTCCAACAACAGGCTGTCGGTTTTGTTTTCACACAGAGTATGAAACAGACGAGTAGGATCCTGCGTGTAAGGTGCAGAGGCTTGGATAACTTCAAGGTTTCCCAACTTTTTGATTTCAATGGCCTTGTTCACAAGACCTCCTTTTCATTTGTAATCTTTTTTACTTCCTGCCGTACATAGTCGCACAAAGAAAACATTCACCCAATGTGGAATTTGCTCTATTTGATGAATGTTTGACCAGTTGAGTGCTGAGTATCCGACAAAACAAAAAGCCCGCTTTAGTAGCGGGCTTGGTAACATTAATTTGGTAAATTAAAAGTACACGTTAGCCCACCAAGAACTTGTCCAAGTGCGCCACCAAGCAAAGTTTGCAGAACTGTCACGTAGAGAGTTAGCTGCAAGATTCGCTTTCTGGTTTTGGTTAATTTCTTGTAACATAGTGAGCCTTAATTCAGGTACTTCGTATTTGTGTACTAGTTAACTAGTGCAGAGGTAAAAAGTCAACTAAAAAAACACATTTATGAGAATTGATTTACACAGCCATACCACGGCCTCTGACGGACGGTTACCTGCTAACGAATTGATAGACAGAGCGCTCGGTTTTGATATCGATGTGCTGGCGATTACCGATCACGATACGGTAGATGGTTTAGAGATTGCGCATCAGTATGTTCAAGACAACCAGCTACCCATAACAATCATTAACGGTATTGAAATATCCACGGTGTGGCAAAACAAAGACATCCACATTGTTGGGTTGAATATAGACCCGCAGTCCGCCGAGTTGGCTCAGTTAATCGAACAGCAGAAAAAGCACCGTGAAGGGCGAGCAGAAATGATCGCTCATCGCCTGAGTAAAGCAACCCGAAAAGGGGTGCTTGAAGAGGTCCAAGCCATTGCCGGTGATGCACCTATCACACGAGCACACTTTGCAAAATGGCTGGTGGACAATGGCTATGCTAAAACCATGCAACAGGTATTTAAAAAATACCTGACCCGTAATAACCCTGGTTATGTACCACCAAGTTGGTGTTCGATGGCTGAAGCAATCTGTGCCATCCATAGTGCAGGTGGTCAAGCGGTGCTTGCTCACCCCGGACGCTACGATCTTACTGCAAAGTGGCTCAAGCGACTGCTTGCAGCATTTGTTGAAGCGGGTGGGGATGCGATGGAAGTAGCCCAACCACAACAAGGCCAACAAGAAAGGCGCAACTTGGCCGATTATGCTATACAATACAAACTATTAGCGTCTCAAGGCAGTGACTTCCACTATCCGTCTCCTTGGATGGAACTTGGCAGGAATTTGTGGCTGCCAGCAGGTGTAGAGCCTGTATGGAAAGATTGGGGTATTGAGCCTTCGCAAGTTAATTAGTCAATAGATTGCTATTAAATCAATACGTTAAAAATAGAGTCGAGAGACTCGATGATGAGGAATTACCATGAGCCAGTTTTTTTATGTTCACCCAGAAAACCCCCAGGCTCGCTTGATCAATCAGGCTGTGGCAATCATTCGTAATGGCGGTGTGGTTATCTATCCGACAGATTCCGGTTATGCATTGGGTTGTCAGTTGGAGAATAAACAGGCTTTAGAACGAATTTGTAAGATTCGTCGATTGGATGAAAAGCATAACTTTACTTTGCTGTGTCGTGATCTTTCAGAGCTGTCGCTGTACGCTCGTGTCGACAACACAGCGTTTCGCTTGCTAAAGAACAATACGCCAGGGCCGTACACTTTTATCTTCAAGGGGACGAAAGAAGTACCGCGTCGTTTGATGAACTCTAAACGTAAGACGATTGGTATCCGTGTACCTGACAACCAGATTGCGTTGGATTTGCTGGAAGCGCTTGGTGAACCTTTGATGTCGACATCTTTAATTCTTCCGGGCAATGACGTCACTGAATCTGACCCAGAAGAGATTCGTGATCAATTGGAGCACGCGGTGGACTGCATCCTAAACGGTGGCTACCTGGGTGAGCAACCGACGACCGTGGTCGATTTCAGTGATGACGAGCCTGTTATTGCTCGAGTCGGGTCCGGTGATCCAGCAGCGTTCGAGTAACGACGCCTCTTTTCCAAACGTCCAATTATCTGAGCATAGTGTGTTGATACCTATGCTCTTTCAACCCGCAAAAAACCCGCGTGACTGCTATGCTGATTGTTAAGTCTAACAAACCAGATATGCAATATGCGTCATTTGCTTCTTATTCTATTCTTGTTCCCCGCTATTTCTTCTGCTGCACCGATAGAAGTGCGCGTTGTCCAAAATAATGGCAAACCAGTCAAAGATGCGGTGGTCTATGTTACCGCGTCAAACTTACCCGTTGAGGAAACGACAACTAACGAAACGTTAGTGACCGAAGTATCTCAAAACGGCCGTGCTTTTAAGCCTTATATTTCAGTAGTAAGAGTCAACCAACCGGTCCTATTTACCAACAAAGACGACATCTCCCACCATATTTATTCCATCACAGGCCCTCTCGATTTTTCTTTTGTGATTCGTGCTGCTGAACAGGGTGTTGAGAAATCTTTTCCTAGTGAAGACGTGGTCGCCATGGGATGTAACATTCATGACTGGATGAGCGGTTACATCAAGGTGGTCGATACTCCTTATTACACCATTACCGGTAAGTCAGGGGTTGCCAGAATAACGCTACCAGACGGTTTGGAAAATGTGACGTTAACGGCTTGGCACCCACAGATGAACGAAACGCTGCAAACGGAAGTGGCGGGTGACCAAGAATTTGAACTGGCGTTAACCAAGAAAATGTCACCGATACCGAAGCAGAAAAATGCTCAGATGATTGATTTCTACGGGTCCTATAAATGAATCAATTTAAAAGTATCCAGACTCAAATACTGTTCTCTTTTCTCGCGGTGTTGATCGCTGTTCAATGCATTTTGTTTTACTCCATTTTCCAATCGAATGAAAAAGAAAGAGAAGAGCGAGCGCAAATACACCTCAGTACAGCAAAGGCGGTGTTTGAAAATCAGTTTGATCAACGTACGCGTAATTTAACCGGGTTTGCTCAAACCGTCGCAAAAGATTTTGGCCTTAAACAGGCTTTGAGAGAGGACGCGCGCAGTTTCTTGGTGGCGCTGAATAATCATCGCCAGCGGATTTCTGCCGACTTGGCGATTGCAGTTGATGAGAATGGTAATTTCATCGGCAAGCTGGTTTACGACAAAAGCAGTAATCGAACCCGCGCCGATACAGAAAACAATATGCTGACCATGGAGGATACCGCTGCTCCAGATGAGGATCGCCCAATACTCTATGACTATCAGGGAGCGGTATTTCAATTAGTATTGGTTCCAGTCCAAAGTGGCGCTGAAACGGTCGCTTGGATAGGTTTTGGTTTTGCTATCGACCAGACTTTAGCGCAGCGACTCGCGCTACTGACAGGTATGAATGTCGATATCGGTTACCATGAGAGCGGGCAATGGTCACTGCTTGCCAGCAGTGTAGAAGAGGCGGTCAATGGCCCTTCCGCTATAGAGCCGCAGCAATCGGATGCTCACACTATTGCGACTGAAGTGGCGATTGGCTTTAAAGACCAAAAAGATCTCATTGCATCCCTTTATCTCTCAAGAGCGGACTTGTTCGCAACACTACAAAATCGATGGCTACAGATCATGTTGATCGTCTTGGTAACGTTTGGTTGTTCGATCGTCGCTGCCTTTTTACTATCAAAAAGTATCGCGAAGCCATTGCAGGGACTTGTGAGTAAAGCGAAGCAAATTGCTCAAGGAGAAAACATCGAAGCCTTGGTGGTGAATCGTAAAGATGAACTTGGTGTATTAGCCCATGAGTTTAACCTCATGAATCAGGCCGTTAACGACCGACAGGCTGAGTTAAACTACCGCGCTTATCACTCTGATCTTACAAAAATGCCGAATAAGAAAAAGTTGTTTGAAGACATTGCCAATCTTATCAACAAATCCTGTGATGGTTTTTTGCTCATTCGTTTCAGAGTGTTAGAATTTGAAGAGCTCAATTACAGCCTAGGGCTAGATACTGGCGAAGAGCTTCAGGTTGCAGCGGTCAGTCGATTAATGGCGTTGGAAGAGAAAGCACAATTTTATCAACTCGAATCGTCAGAATTTGCTTTGCTCTCCCAATGCAATACACAGCAGTCGGATGAGCACACTGCTAATGTCGTTCTTGCATGTTTGTCCGGAGCGTTCAACTTACAGCGCATTTCGGTAAGCGTGCATACTGTGTCAGGGTACTGCCGCTATCCTAAACATGGTGAAACTGCCCGTCAGTTGTTACACAACGCCGGTATTGCCTTACAACGAGCGATGAAGATTAAAGTACCAACGCTTGAGTTTGCCTCCAGTATGGCAGAAAGCGCAATCCATCGTGTTCGTTTGACGCATGAACTGACGGAAGCCATTCAAGGCGAACAGTTGGTACTTTACTACCAGCCAAAACTCAACCTTAAGACCTCGCAGGTGGATAAAGTCGAAGCTTTAGTAAGATGGATTCATCCACAACTGGGTATGATTCCACCGGATGAATTTATTGAAATTGCAGAGACCACTGGGCAGATAGATGCCTTGACGGATTGGGTCATACGCAGTGCCTTGCAGCAACTACAAGTCTGGCGAGAGAACGGATTCGAATTAGGTGTGGCAATCAATATCTCTGCGGTTAATCTAAAGCAGAAGAACTTTGACGACAAAATACTGACCTTACTCTCCCAGTTTGAATGCCGTGAAAACGAGGTCACAATTGAAGTTACAGAAAGTGCATTGGCTGAAGACCCCGAGTACGCCTTGTGTATACTCAGCCGATTGTCTGAGAGGGGGCTATCTATTTCAATTGATGATTACGGCACGGGTTATTCGTCGCTGTCGCAACTCAAACACTTACCGGCAACAGAACTGAAAATAGACAAATCCTTCATTCTTAACGTTGCCAGTGATCAGCAAGATCAGACGATCGCACAGTCGACGATTAAACTCGCCAAACGCTTTGGGCTTAAAATAGTCGCGGAAGGTGTTGAAGATCAAGCTTCACTGGATTGGTTGGTTGCCCATGGCTGTGATCATGCGCAGGGGTATTTTATCAGTCGTCCACAAGCGGTTGAAAAGTTAACCAGTTGGTTAGAGTTGTTAGATGAACAACGTTGGAGCCAAACAGAGCTAAAAGCCACTGAGATAGGCTCGGTGCACTCAGGACAATAGTGCCGTCTAATTAACAGCGTATTTGAGGTTGTAAAATCTTACCCTCACTCGTTTTATGGCTCTGGTGATTGCTGTTGGAAATGAAAATAATGCATGCGTTTTTTTAGAGAATTTGCGATAATACGCGACCGCGATTTAGGGTCGCAAAATAGAATCGACGTCTGAGAAGACGACACAAAGGTAGATTGATGAACGAAAAATTACAGAAAGTGTTAGCGCGAGCAGGCCATGGCTCACGACGCGAACTTGAAGCTTTGATTAAAGCGGGTCGTGTGAGTGTGAACGGCGTTGTGGCTAAGCTTGGTGAACGACTAGAAGACGAGAATGCGGTAGTTCGTATTGACGGCCACACTGTTTCTGCGAAGGCGCAGGAAGAAGTGGTGTGTCGTGTACTTGCGTACTACAAACCTGAGGGTGAGCTGTGTACTCGTCATGACCCAGAAGGTCGTCGAACTGTATTTGACCGTCTGCCAAAAATCCGTGGTTCTCGTTGGATCTCTGTTGGTCGTCTGGATGCGAACACATCTGGCCTACTACTATTCACAACCGATGGTGAGCTTGCTAACCGTTTGATGCACCCAAGTCGTCAGGTTGAGCGTGAATACCTTGTGCGCGTATTTGGCGATGTTGACGAGAAGAAAATACGTAATCTAGTTAGTGGTGTAGAGCTTGAAGATGGTCTAGCGCGATTTGAAGACGTTGTTTACGCAGGCGGTGATGGTATGAACCACACTTTCTACGTTGTGATCAACGAAGGTCGTAACCGCGAAGTACGTCGTTTGTGGGAATCTCAAGACTGTACGGTTAGCCGCCTAAAGCGTGTCCGTTACGGTGATATCTTCCTTGATAAGAAACTGCCTCGTGGCGGATGGATGGAGCTAGACCTCAAAGAGGTGAACTACCTACGTGAATTGGTAGAACTGCGTCCTGAAAAAGAGACGATGCTTGATGAAAACAAAGCGAATACATCACGCAAGCGTGAACGCTCACGTAGCCAGAAAATTCGTCGCGCAGTTAAGCGTCATGAAGAGCGAATGAACAACGGTGGTGGACGCAGCAACAATCCAGCGCGTCGTAAACCGCGTAAAGGTGCAGGCGAGCAAGGTGCTCGCAACAAACAGCGCCAGCGTTAGAAATATGAATAAAAAAGCAGCCATATAGGCTGCTTTTTTGTATTCAAAATCAGATAAATAGCGTGCCTTTAAGCGCAATCACTGCGCTACCAGAAAGCTTGACTCGCCCACTTTCCACTCGTTCGATATCCAGATAGCCGCCCCTTGAAGATGCTTGGTAGGCGGTGAGGACAGGCTTATCGATTTTTCCTGCCCAGAACTCAGCCAGTACGCAGTGCGCTGAGCCTGTCACCGGATCTTCATTCACGCCGACCCAAGGCGCAAAGTAGCGAGAGATGATATCGCTATTGGATTGGGTGGATTGAGCGGTGACAATGATCCCTCGCCCTGGTTGTCTAATCAATGAAGAAAAGTCAGGGCTAAGATCATGCACTGCCTGTTCGTCGCTAAGCTCAAACAGCTCCTTAGAATCAAACTGGCAGTAGGAGACAACCTGTTGTTCAGATAACCCGAGTGCATTGAGTCTCTCTTGAGAGCAATGTTGGTTGTACTCCAGTTCGGGCGCAGGGAAGTCCAACTCATAAGTCGAACTTGACACCTTCACACTCAGCAAACCGGATAAGGTATTAAAAGTAATGCTGTCGCCAGTTGCCATCTTTCCTTGTTGCTTTAGAACATGGGCAACAGCAAGCGTGCCGTGCCCGCACAGTTTGACTTCTACTTCGGGTGTGAACCAGCGCAAGCGCATATCGCTTAAGGACAAAAATGCCGTTTCAGACACCGCCATTTCTGCGGCAATAGCAAACATCAATGACTCATCAAGTGGCTGGTCCGTAATGCAGACACCCGCTGGATTGCCTTTGAAAGTTTCTGTGGTAAATGAGTCGACTTGATAGATGTCCAATTCCATGTTTTGTACTCCGCTGCGATTAAGTGTGATTGCGCATACTAAGTTGCTTAATGTTATCTCGCAACCAATTGATTTTCGGATTGTATGCGTTGCGCTTATGCCAAATTAACGTAAATGGAATCATCAACTTTTGCTTAAACTCTTCTTCAACCGGTATAGGTAAACTAATGAGGTTGGAGTGTAACTGTTTGGCGTAATGCTCGCAGTAATTTGGGGCAGTAGTGATGTACTCATGACCTGTTTGGGCTGCCATAAACAGAGATTGCTCAAAGCTTGCCATGGTTAATGTACTGGCTCGGCTCAGGCCTTGCTCTGCAAGGACGTCATCAAGGGCCCAAGTTTCACTCTTCTCCCAAAGGATATTAATGTGGGTGTAACGAAGAAAGGTATCCAGATTCCACTCTTGCTTAAGCGCTGGGTGGTCATCACGTAAATAGACTTTGGGTAGATCGGTAAACAGGACTTCGTAGTCCACAAAGTAGGGGAGAAGGTCAAGTGACTCTTTAGAGCGAGGATGGCTCTCCCGACCAGTAAAACCGATGTCAGCATCGCCACGGATGATGGCCTCAAGTGAATCGTAATCCCAGTTGCTGGTTTTTATTTTGGCCTGCGGGTAGCGTCCGTGTATTTGCTGAATCAACTCCCCCAGCAAAGTCAGTAACAAAGGCGACTCTATCGCGAGATGAAACTGAATCCCTTTCGTGGACTCTTGAGTGCGCCTTTCTGCAATTTGAGCACCAATTTGCAGCCAGTCATTGAGGTCTTGTTCCATACTGAGGGTCAGCGGTGTGGGTGCCAGTCCGGTTGGAGTTTTGACAAACAAAGGATCATCAAACCAATCGCGCAGCTTTCCCAGTGATTTACTCACGGTCGAAGGCGTAACATTGAGCTTTTTCGCTGCTCTGGAAACACTCAGCTCCTGAAGCAGAAGCTGCAATGTAAACAGTAAATTGAGATCAAGCCGTGCCAGAGATTTCTTCATAACGCTGTAGTGGTGTCGGTTTTGGTATCCATAGTATTAGAGCAAAGCTGATTAGGCTACCTGCCGCCAGTATTATTATCAGCATGTTTAGAGCACTGATGCCCAAAATACCCGCAAACCATATGTAGAAGGCTGAGCTGCATACTTGTGAAATGCCCAACAAAGAGCTGGCAAGGCCGGCACGTTTAGAAAAAGGGCTGAGTGCCTGACTCATGGCCACGCCAAAGCCGAGAGAAAAGCCAGCGCACAACAGCCCAAAGCCTATGAAGTACCCGATATGACTCAATTGAATAAAGTGAGTGATGATTAACGTAGCAGCAGACGCCGAAAAAAACGCTTGGGATAACAGGCTCAGACTTCGCTGCTCAAATCTGACCAGCAGGAGAGGCGCAGAAAAAGACGTGAGCATACTGATTAACGCAGTGAGCGCCATAACGGTCGAATAGCCGCCGCGATCGAAACCCATATCACTCATAATCAGCATTGGTGAAACATTAACGTATGTCAGGATCATGGTGACACTAAATGAAGTCACCATCAGACGACTCAAGAAGTAACGGTCTTTAAAAGATTCACTCTCTAAATTAGCGGGCTCATTCAAAGGTTGCTTGGTGGCCTTAGGTCGGCTCTCTTTTAGAGCAAATAGCGATAGAAGACAGACGATCACACCCATGCCGGACATGGTGGTGAAAAGCGCAGGCCAAGGGGAGTGAAGCATAATCAAATGGCCGATGACGGGAGCAATGACAGGCACGATGCAAGTGATGCCGTTGATCATTGATAGAACCTTTGCTCTTCGCTGGTCGTCCAGCACATCGCGCAAAATCGCGAACGCAACGACGTAACATGAACCAGCGCCGATACCCTGGGCAAATCTCGCGATGAGAAACTCCGTACTTTGGGTCGATGTTCCGCCCATAATTGACGCCGCGACAAATATGGCAGCACCGGCAATCGCTACGGGTTTTCTTCCCGATGAATCCGCAATTCGACCAGCAACTAACATCGTGGCCGCCATGCCAGCCAGATAGACCGAAAAGGCGATGTGTAGCTCGGCTTCTGTTGCGTTCAAGTCTTGAGCAATTTGCGGTAAACCAACCAGATACAGGTCTATGGCCGTGGGATAAAGTAAAACAAGAGTAAAGCTACAAAGCAAAAATCGAATCATGGAAACCTCGCGAACTGAGAAGTCCTGATACTAAATTGCGCTTGAGGGAACCGCGAGTGGCAAATGCGACAACGGGTATTTCCAATGACGACAAACCCTTTATGAGTGAGAATGATTGGGAGGTGAACAAAAAGGGGCAATCAACATTGCCCCTTGTGTTTATAGCGTTTGGTTAAGCGCGAAATACCGCCCTTGTTTCTCAAGCAGCGCCTGATGGCTGCCATGTTCAACGATTTGGCCTTGTTCAATCAGACAAATCGAATCCATCTTATCAAGGTTGACCAAGCGGTGAGTGATGAAAACGACGGTTTTGTCTTCAAAATGCTGTTCAAACAGCTGCATGATTTGTTGCTCAGTCTGTTTATCTAAGCCTTCTGTCGGCTCGTCTAGCAACAGAATAGGGCCATTATGAAGCAGCGCTCTCGCTATACCGATACGGCGTTTCTCACCTCCGGACAACTGTCGACCACCGTCACCTAACCAAGTATCCAAGCCCTGATCGTCAAGTAGTTTCTCAAGTCCTACTTTAGTCAGAGATTCGCTTAGCGCTTCATCACTGGCATCAGGGGAGGCCATCAACACGTTGTCACGCAAAGTACCATTCAAGATATCAACCCTTTGGCTGACTACACTGATTGCCTGACGAAGTTGGCTTTCACTCCAATGACGAATGGATTGGCCTGCAATCTTAATGTCGCCTTGTTGGGTGTCCCAATAGCGATTCAGCAACTGCATTAATGTCGACTTGCCCGAGCCGGTTTGACCCACCACTGCGATGCGGTGCTTGGCAGGGATTTGTAGGCTAATGTCTTGCAGTGTATTTGAGTCGCCATCCGGATAGCGGAAAGTGACATTCTCATACTCAATTGAATACGCGTTGTTGTGCTGCGTGTTCTCTTCTGGGAACTGAACGTCGGGCTCGGACAAGATGATGTCGTTTAATCGACGTGCTGAAGTCAGTGTTTGCCCCAAATGCTGGAAAGCACCGGCAATTGGCATTAGAAGCTCGACACTGGCCATAGTGGCGAATACCACCAAGGCAATCATAGGGTCTGGCATAATACCGCCGACACCATCTGCCGCTAGCCATAGCATCAGAACAATTGTCCAACCGTTAGCAAGCATCAGCAATGCTTGGGCTAAACCAGCAAAGTGAGCGTTAAAATACTGATTCTTCAGCAAGCGTTCTTGCACATTTAAAATCGCATTGCGGTAACGTTCTTCGGCGCCAAACAGGGTGAGCTCGCTATAGCCTTGTAACCAATCTAATGTCGCGATACGCAGGTCGGCTTTGTTTTGTGTCAGCTCTGCGCCATTAGTTTTACCTAATTTGTAGAACAACACTGGCCAGATAAGCAGTAAAGCCATAAGAATGGCGCCAAGTGTTAAGCCGAGCTCCATGTCAAACCAGCAAATTAGCGTTGTTATACCTAGGATGCCAAGTGTGCCTACGACCATAGGACTGACAAGGCGAAGGTAGACGTGGTCCATTGCGTCGATGTCGGCAACTAGGCGGTTAAGCAAGTCTGCATCACGCAGGTTTGATACTCGACCCGGAATTAATGGTGCGAGCTTAGCGAAGAAGAAAATACGCAGATCGGTCAGTAGCTTGAAGGTGGCGTTGTGACTGACTACGCGCTCCCCCCATCGACCGGCGGTACGTCCCATAGCAAAGCCACGAACAAAAGCCCCTGGCAGCATGTAGTTGAAGGTTTCTCGGGCGATAGTTAATCCGGCTACTGCAGCAGCAGATAGGAACCAGCCTGACAAAGTCAACAAGCCTATAGAAGCGAATAGAGTCAGGAAAGCCAACAGCATGCCCAGCGATAGGCCGAACCAGTGCTTTTTATACAGTTTTAGATAGGGAATTAAATCACGCATCGAGATTCCCCTTATTGGCTTGGTTGAGAGCATTACTCGCCTGAAGCATATTTTGGAATAACCCCTCTTGATGGGAGAGTTTGTTGTAGTGACCACTTTGAACAATCTCGCCGTTTTCCATGACCAGAATCTGTTCAACGCTTTGTAGATGGCTGAGCTGGTGGGTGACCATCAGTGTTGTTTTACCTTCGACTTGATCCGCTAAACCGAGCATAACCAAGCGCTCACTGCGTGCATCCAGACTTGCGGTTGGTTCATCAAGTAACCAGAACTGACCGTTTTGAACCATTGCCCTTGCCAAAGCGAGTCGTTGCGCCTGACCGACGGAAAGGCCGCCAGAGCGGTCAGATAGGGTGTAATCGAGCCCGTGTTGCTCAACGAATTCTGCGGAGAAAGACTCTTGTAATGCGGTTTGAATGGTGTCATCCGTTACGTTGTCTTTGCCTAACGTGATGTTGTCACGAATAGAACCATGTAACAGCAACGGATTCTGGCCAACCCAGCTGATTTTTTCTCGCCAGTTCTCGAGGTTCAATTCTGTTCTTTCAATACCATTGATGATGAGTGACCCTTGATATGGTAGGAATCCGAGTATCGCATTGATTAAGCTGGTTTTGCCGGCGCCACTTGGGCCAACTAAAGCTGTCGTTTGAGCCGTCGAGAGCTCAAAACTCACCGGGCCAAGCAATTTAGTGCCTTCAGGTGAGAACACCTCTAAATCTTTTGCTTGGATGGAAATTGTGTCACTCGCGCTGAGCGTTTTGTCACCTGAACGAACGGCACCGACATCAGTATCAAGGAACTCAACAATGCTTTCAGCAGCTCCAACCGCTTGTTGCTTAGCATGATAGAAAGTGCCTAAATCACGCAGCGGCTGATAAAACTCAGGAGCCAGCACCAGAATGAACAGACCAGCCATTAAAGTTACACCCGCACCATAGTCGCCAAAGTTAAGCTCGCCGATAAAGGCAAAACCGAAATAAACGGCTGTCAGTGCAATGGAAATAGAGGTAAAGAATTCCAGAACGGCAGATGAAAGAAACGCAATCTTAAGAACATCCATTGTGCGAGTTCGGAACACTTCGGAAGCGCCGCGCATCACTTCAGTTTCCGCTTTGGTTCGGTCAAACAGACGAATGGTGGTCATCGACTGTAAACGGTCATAAAAGTGACCGGACAAACGTTGCAACGCTTTGAAATTTTTGCGGTTTGCGTCGGCTGCTTTCATACCAACTAGGGCCATAAACATCGGCACCAAGGGGGCAGTTAGCAAGAAGATAAGTCCAGCTGCCCAGTTCACTGGGAAGACAACAATAAGAATCACGAAAGGAACCAGCACAGATAAGGACATCTGAGGTAGATAGCGAGCAAAGAAATCATGCATATCTTCTACTTGTTCAAGCAGCAGTGTGGCCCAAGAACCAGCAGGTTTACCTTTGATGTAAGCGGGCCCTAACTCTCGAAGTTTATCGAGAATAAGCTGACGTATATAGAGACGAATTTGCTCACCGCAGCGATAACCTGCGATCTCCCGACCCCAGGAACACAGTGCTCGAACGCCAATAACGGCAGCTAAACCTAGGAAATATGGAATCAGTTCATATTTGTCGACCTGTTCAATGATCAATTGATGAAGAATGGTGGCGAGCAAGGCTGCTTGAGCTAACAAGAACACGCTTGAAAGTACGCCGAGGCCAACAGCAATCATTAGCCAGCGTTTCGCTAACTTACTTTGCTGCTTGAGCCATTTATTCAAGCTGCGCTGTTTCTTTTTGTCCATCGTGAAGGCTTAATGATAATTATTATGACTAATCGAGGCTCGCGATTATACAAAAGAAAGCCTCGTGGGAATACCACGAGGCTTTAAGGATTTGAGTCAAAAATGAAAAATATTATTTACTGTCTGCTAGAGCATCTAAATAACGCTCTGCATCTAGTGCAGCCATACAGCCTGTTCCGGCTGACGTGATGGCCTGACGATAGTTGTGATCCATGACGTCACCAGCGGCGAAAACACCGGGAACACTAGTCTCAGTTGCATTACCTTCAAGACCCGATTGAACGATGATATAGCCATCTTTCATCTCTAGCTGGCCTTCGAAAATGCCAGTATTAGGTTGGTGACCAATTGCGATGAACGCGCCCATCACCTCCAATTCTTCGATAGAATCTGACTGGGTGTCTTTAATGCGAACGCCAGTCACACCCATATCGTCCCCGGTAACTTCTTCTAGAGTACGATCAGTATGAAGAATGATATTGCCGTTTTCGACTTTGTCCATCAAGCGTTTAACCAGAATCTTTTCGGCTCTGAAGCTGTCACGACGATGAATTAGGTGCACTTCTGAAGCAATGTTAGAGAGGTAAAGCGCTTCTTCAACAGCGGTGTTGCCGCCGCCTACAACCGCCACTTTTTGGTTACGGTAGAAGAAACCATCACAGGTTGCACATGCCGAGACACCACGACCTTTAAATGCTTCTTCGGATTCAAGGCCAAGGTATTTGGCAGATGCACCGGTAGAGATGATCAACGCATCACACGTGTATTCGCTACTATCGCCTTTAAGTTGGAATGGGCGCTGGCTGAAATCAACCTCGTTGATGTGATCAAACACGATCTCGGTCTCAAAGCGCTCGGCATGTTCTTTCATGCGCTCCATCAATGCTGGCCCTGTTAGACCCTCAGGATCACCAGGCCAGTTCTCAACTTCGGTTGTTGTCGTTAACTGACCGCCTTGCTGCATGCCTGTGACGAGTACTGGATTAAGATTAGCGCGCGCAGCGTAAACCGCGGCTGTGTAGCCTGCAGGACCAGAACCAAGAATAAGTAGCTTACTGTGTTTTACGTCGCTCATTTGTGCTCCATTAGCGATGACGCTTATCAATTTCTCTCGATTGTATGGAATAGTTGCAGCTATTGAAAGCGTTAGCAAGTCACGGAAATGTAATTAATGGTTATAGATTAGAACGCAAACGATGACGCTTTTGACGCTGAATTTTCCTCTTAACTGCTTGAGCTTGAAGGCATATATCGCTGTTAATAGATAAGTCATCTGAATTTTGGAGTGATAAAAGTTCCATTCTAGCTTATTGTGCTAAATAATAACTTAATATTGGTTTCAAGTTCTTATTTATTATTTTTGATGGATGTAAGTGCTGATATTTGTTGATCTAGCGATATAAATGCGCAAATAATAATTGTGAACAAGATGTTAACCCCATATTTCAGTGTGAACATTCATTAAGGAGATGATGATGTTACCTAACCGCGAAACAACTCTGCAGCTCACTAAGCTAAGTGACAATGCTTTTGCACAGTTGGCGCCGTCTTTTACCAAGCTACCCAATACCGAGCATGCAGATGGCCAATATCGTTTGCGACGTTACTCTGTGATTCAGTTTAAAGATGGTCAGGTTATTGATCTTCAGAAAAATGAGTTTATGCAAACCGATGATATTAATCGTTTTCAGGGTAATGTCGTACGACAATTCGAGCCGATTGAAACACCGACTCTTCAAAGTGAAGGCATGCGTGAAATTTGCCAGTTATTTGTAGAGGCCAACAAGCTGATTGACGGTCAGGAAATTGAAATTCACCAAATGCGCATCTCTGCTATTTTCGATGAAACTCAGGTAGCCCCTGAAGGCGTGCATCAAGATGGATTTGAGCATATTGCTCTGATTGGTATGGGGCGACACAACATCGAAGGTGGTGACGTGATGCTTTACAGCAGCTTCAACGAGGCACCTTTCTTCCGTAAAGTATTGCAAAACGGTGAAGTCGCTATGTTGGCCGATAATAAGCTTTGGCATAACGCGACGCCTATTCGCTCTGTAATTGAAGGTGAAGAAGGGTATATGGACGTATTTGTACTAACCGCGAAGGAAGCCGTGAATGAACTTCACTCCTAATTTGGTACGCGCACAGTTTCGTGCGCTGCAGCAAAGTCACAATGATTTGCCGGTGATGTTTCTAGATGGACCAGGCGGTTCCCAGGTACCAAATGGTGTTCTGGAAGCGATGACCGCATATCTGGGTTTTTTTAATTCGAATTTGGGTGGTCACTATTTTTCCAGTGCCCACACTACAGATTTAATGAAACTAGCGAGAGAGTCCGCACAAGCACTGTTAAATGCAGAGTCGAGTGATAATATTGTCTTTGGTGCCAACATGACGTCTCTCACTTTCCAGCTTAGCCGAGCGATCAGTCGTAAATGGCAAGCGGGTGACGAAATCATTGTTACATCTCTCGATCATTATTCTAATGTCTCTAGCTGGCAGCAAGCGGCCGATGATAAGCAAGCGACAGTCCTTCAGGCACGAGTTAACGAGCAAGACTGTTCACTAGACATAGAACATTTGCTATCGCTGATCAGTCCTAAGACTAAACTTGTCGCGCTGACTTACGCATCGAATACCACAGGCTCGATTGTAGATGTGAAACGTGTCGTTGAAGCAGCACACAACGTCGGGGCAATGGTTTACGTTGATGCAGTGCACTATGCTCCGCACCACTTAGTCGATGTTCAACAATTGGGTTGTGATTTCCTTGCTTGCTCTGCCTATAAGTTCTTTGGCCCTCACGTTGGGGTAGCGTATGTGGCACCTAAGTGGCTGCATGCTTTGCAGCCCTACAAAGTTGAGCCTGCAACCAATACGGGACCTGGTCGGTTTGAAACTGGGACTCAGAGTTTTGAAGGATTAGCCGGTGTAATTGCGGCAGTGAAGTATCTGGCTCAATGGGGCAACGATGGTGATGATCTCCGTACTCGACTGATCGACTCTTTCCAGCAGTTCAATCAGCATGAATCGGCGATCAGCGAACGTTTTTTGGCTCGTTTCGCAGAATTGAAAGGCGTGACCTTGTTGGGCCGTAATGAAGCCAACAGTGAACTCAGAACACCAACTTTTGCTCTAACGTTTGACCACCATGCGCCCGAAGAGATCGCTAAGAAACTTGGTAAGCGCAACATCTGTGTCTGGAACGGACACTTCTATGCCCTCGGTTTGGTTCGTCAACTCGGTCTCGAAGAATCAGGTGGTGTTGTTCGAATTGGCTTCATGCACTACAACACATTAGAAGAAGTAGATATCTTGTTTGATGAATTGAAACTAATCTTAGGCCAATAGAGCAGTCTGAGATTTTTCATCTGGCTTTTGAGCCGGTACAAAGACCCTCATGTAGGGTCTTTTTTGATCGTGCGAAAGGAATTACTCTATCTAACGGTCTGATTTCTCTAAGCAGAATGTATAAGGATAAACCGTGAATCTAACTCCGTTATCAGAGCACATTGGCGCTTTAGTTGAAGGCGTTGATCTTTCTAATTTGAGTGAGCAAGAATTTTCTGCTCTTTACCAAGCTTACCTCAAACATAAGGTATTGTTCTTTCAAGCCCAAGGAATGACACCGCAGCAGCAGATCGGGCTAGCAAAGCGTTTTGGTGATTTGGAGCCAGTACACCCGTTTTTTCCTCACCTAGATGATGAAGAACAGGTGGTTGTGATTGAGACTTCTCCCGGTAATCCCCCCGGTGAAAGCTATTGGCACACAGATTTAACCTGGCAGGTTACGCCGTGCCGTTGTTCTATCCTGCAAGCACAGCACTGTCCTCCACATGGAGGAGACACCATCTGGACATCGATGGAAGCGGTATGGTCACGTCTAACGCGTGATGAGCAACAAGCTTTACAAGGACTCACAGCGACACACGGGCTGCATGCGTTTGAAGGCAGCCGTTATGACTCCGTTAATGAACAAGGGGAGAGCCGCGTTGCAACAGTATCTAAAGGCTACCCGCCGGTTAAACATCCTCTTATTGTCCGTCATCCGGAAACAGGTAATCTGACCGCATTCGTCAATGAGCAGTTTACCCTGCGTATTAACGAGCTAGAAGAAAGAGAAAGTCGAAAATGGCTCGACCAACTATTTGCTTTAGCGCGACAACCTGAACATCAGGTACGATTTTCATGGCAACCGGGCTCTGTTGCCATCTGGGATAATATCTGTACTCAACATTTTGCTGTGACTGATTATGGCGATCAACCACGTCGACTTCACCGTGTAACGGTTCGTGGCTTAGACTTGCTGCCAGCTTAAACCAGACCCCACTGAGCGCCGCCTAGTTTCTTCCGTATACGCGCGGACGCTCAAAGCGATAGAAACCTTGTTGCTCTTCTTTTTCGAGTGTGGAGGCCTGCTCGCCAAAATAGTCGATTCGAAGTTGGGTTAGCTGACTGTCCAGATCTTCACCGGATAGACTGGCCAATAGTGCTTGCCTTTCTCCCATATATTGATAACCAATTTGCCAGCGAAGCTCATTGTCTCGATCTTGCTTTGCCGCTTTTTCGATTTGTGATTCGCTATAGCCCAAATCTCTGCGGATACTGGCTAGCTGCTCTGCTCGTTGGTAGGAAGACATGTTGCTCAAATCACGTTGAACAGAATCTAAACTGAAGAAAGTGCTTGCCATCATCGCAGGGCTAAGGATTTTACCTCCAGCATGTTCAACAAAATTGGTTTCAATGGTGGCTTTAAGTGAAAAAAGCCGCTGGTTGATTTCCATATCATAAGCGTTGTTGAGTAGTTCAATCGATTTTTGCGTATCGGCAATTCTTTGCTCTCGTTCAGCAAGCTCTGCAGACCATATGATATCGGCGTCATCGCCAAACAGCTCACGCCGTTTTGCCCATACTGCTATTTGCTTCTCTTCAAATGTCATTGTGAGCAGAGGTTTCATTTCAGAGAGTAGCCACTGTTCGTAATCTTCCATTAAAACAATTTTTTCAAAGATGATGTCTGCGTATCTCGGAAAAGCTTGTCTGATAACATCATAAAAAAGGAAGGGGGATTGGTCCGGATATGTTTCTGTTAGATAGTCTCTGAAATCACGCAAGCCAACTTGAATTTCGATCCGATTAACTCGATCACCTAACTCCTTTTGCAATTGAATCGCGAGGCGATCGGTAATGTTTGCAGCTTCCTGCTCTTCTTGGATTTTGGTTTGGTCGGATAATTGTGCTTCAGTATTATCCTTATTGTTGTACGCTGATATAACAACAGGAACTGTGTTGATACCGATAGGCGCAAACCAAGCTCCTACCCCTGCAATGGCACATACTGCGGAAGCCCACACCCACTTACTCATTGTTTTCTCCTTATCAGATATCCATAGCTCACCGATGGTTGACCACCGGTGAGTGTATTGAAGCGACTAGATTACGGCTTGTAGGTAAGGCCAGATTAGCTGCGCCAGTTTTTGAGAGCCCGAAGTTGTGGGATGAATATCGTCCGATAGGACATCGTCTGGTGTGATGTGAGGTCTAGGGTCGACAAACTGACAGGATACTGTGGTGTTGGTACAAGCGTCAGCAAGTCGGGTATCGCCAAAATCGATAGCCTGATGAAGATTTTCCTTATCGCCTGTGGTGTAGTAGTAACCCAGATAGATGACCTGTTGTACACCATCCTGGTCCATTTCGTTGAGTAGATTAACGGTTTCCACATAGACATCATCAACCAAGCTTTTACATTTGCTGCTTAACTCTGGGCGGTACCAAGTGGTTTTACATTTGTGAGGGTCAAAGATGGCGGCGGGCAGTAGGATGTCGTTACCGCCTCCATCCATCACAATAACATTGATATTGGAGTCATCGCTTTTGGCATCCTGATATTGCTCAACAACTGGCTTGGCAACAATTCCTCCGCTCAGCTTAGCGCCACTTAAGGTGTAATCACGGAACGTGGTATTAGCCATTTCAGGTCCCTCAAGAAATTGTTGCAGTTCTCCTGAAAGGTCAAAAATGGAATCTCCTAAAGTAATGACATCGTTGCGTTCAGCCTCGGTTACGTACGGATTACCTGCACAGCCTGCAAGGGCAGCGACTAGAGCCGCGGTGGTCACAGTTTTAAATAGAGGTGAAGAGCCAACTTTACTGTTCTTATAAATGGTTTTCATTTTTCTTCTCACTAATAGATTGACGTCACGCACTTAATTGCGCTCAGATTTAATCTAGTCGGCATATTGAAAACTTTCAAAGTATTGAAATAAAACACATTTAATGACAATTGTCTCATTTGTTGTTGGGAGCGATGCATATCGTGTAGTTGATTAAAAAGGCAACATCGAAGGTAGAAAAGGGGCGTAGATGAGTCCATTCATGTTAAATTGACTATCGACAGAGCAGTTTACCAGTTATATTCCGCATAAATAAAAAAACAAAAAAGTATTTCTATTATGAAGAATATCCTGATTTTGGTCGTCTTACTGCTGACAGCTTGTGCTCAGCAAACGACTAGCATTCCCATTGAGAAGAATACCAACTGGACGTCTGGTCAGTTAAACAACGGGTTAAAGTATCACATTTATCCGATTGATACCGAAGCCTTGTCTCTTCGCTTGTTTATTCATGCAGGATCTCTCGAAGAAACCCCAGACCAACTTGGATACGCTCATTTTGTCGAGCATATGGCATTTAATGGCAGTAAAAACTTTACCCCTAACGAAGTCATTGAACTGATGGAAAAAACGGGTGCGAGTGGGCACGATGTCAACGCTTACACTTCATATGAGGAAACGGTTTACACACTGAGTTTGCCCAATCAAGATGAGCTCGATAAGGCGATGCTTTGGTTAAGAGATGTTGCCAATCGCGTCACATTCTCGCCTGATGAAGTTGAACGCGAAAAAGGCGTTGTACTTGCAGAATATCGCCGCAGGGCCCCAGAAAATCGGTCTTTCTACGATAAAGCTTATGAAAACAGTATTAAAGGAACGCCTTATGAGGGAAAGGCGGCGATCGGTACGCCAGATAGCATTCAAAACGCAACATCTCAATCGCTCAAAGCGTTTTATGATACTTGGTATCAGCCCCAATTGAGTGAGCTAATTATTGTAGGTGACATTAAGCGCGAAGATGCCAGAGAGCTGATTAAAAAAATGTTCTCTGATTGGCAATCGACCAGTGACTCTCAACCTCCTGTTCGACCAAAAGCGAAGATCAATAAAGGTGATTTTGTCGCGCAAGTTAACATTGGTGAACCGTCTGTGGCCGGACTAACATTCTACCTTGGTGATGATGTGCTGCTAACGAGAGAAGATCTTATTGAGTATTGGAAAGACAGTATCGTTGCGCGACTTGTATCAAATCGCTTGGATGCCGTTTACTCAGAGCATGCACTACCGTTACGTGACTTCGATTCTAGCATATACACTAGCGTGGATGAACGGATATACGACGTATCTATTGCATTCGCTCCACAAGACAGAGATACCGTCCAGCCTTTGTTTTTTAGTATTTTGGCGTCACTAAGGGACCATGGTGTGAGTTCGGAGGAATTCGATGTTGTGATGGCGGGGTATCGCAGTAGTCGTAAACATGCTGATGATGATTGGTTTAAGCGTGGAGCAGAAGCTTTTGCTGAAGACAGAACGTACCAACTGGCGGAAGGCGAACCTTCTCAATCTTTAGCTGACTATAAGCGCAGCCTCGATCAGCTGCTAGTAACAACCAGTCTTGATGATATTAATCAACATGCGAGAAATATGCTATCTTATTCATATGATATGTTCGTTGGCACTGATCAAACAGAATCAATTGAGCAAGCGAAGCGAACTCTACCAGAGTGGAAAAGCATGTATGGAATGCCTGGTGTTACCAGTAATCGTATCACTACAGACGTAGATGGGCTAATTGAAGTGGAGTCTGTTGACCCATTACCTGCCGCTATCGATGGGAAAAATGGTGAACTAACCTGGTCCTTGGAGAACGGCATCGATGTGTTGTTCGATCCTGAAAATGACAGCGATTTTGCCCACATTGTTTACATGTCAGCCGGCGGTAAAGCCGTATTGGATAGGGAACTGCTACCTGCATCTCAACTTCTGCTTGCAACGATCATTAAGAGCGGTGTTGGTCAATTTAATGGGGTACAGCTAAAAACGTATGTCCGCAAAAATGACATTGATGTGCAAAGTTACATTAATGGCACGGAACATGGTTTCGAAATTAGTGTACCTAAAGATCAGGTCAATGATGCCCTAAAACTTCTATACAACGTAATGACATACCCCAAGTTCAGTGAACAGCAGCTTGACGTGTTGAAGAAGGAATACTCTGATGAACTTATGTCTTACGTCAAATCTCCACTTGGCCAGTGGTATGACGCCATTGAGAGTAATACCTACGCGCAGCAAAGTGTCTATTTTCCTACCACAGCTCATGACTTTGAAAGCGTAACGGTCGATCAAGTCCAACAAGTCTATGATGAACTATTCAGGAAATCACGAAATAGTAAACTGGTCATTGTGGCTGGTTTAGATTCAGCGCCGGTTGCAGAGGGTGTGAAGAATTTTGTTGCGACCATCTCACAGGAAGAGGCGCCAATGCCATCTTATCGGGTGAATTATAATGATCGCCCTGACAGCAAAGTTAATCTGGCGATCAACAATGAACAAAATAGCCGTTATAGATTACGCGCCATCAACAAATCGGCTCGGGTTCAGGATGCAAAACTGGTATTAGTTGATAAAGTTATTCAGCGTATTCTAGCAAGACGATTGGATGCGTATGTGCGTGAAGAGCTGAGTTTAGACTACGCTCCAGATAGTTACTATTCTACGGACTACAATGAACCTGCAACAGATTGGACGCTCGAAGCGCAAGTAGCCGCAGAGGATCTGCCCAAGGTAGAGCAAGCTATCGACAAGGTTATTCAAGAACTCATTGCTGAAGTTACCCAAGAAGAATTTACTATCGCTAGGGAACAACTGGATGCGTATCTCAAAGACACGATCAACTACCCCTCTGATGTCGCTTGGTTCCGTGCTTTAACTTTGGTGAATGGTTTTGGTGAGGAAGCCTTTACTCAGGCAAGAGAGATGGCAAAAACCATCATGTTAGAAGACGTGAGAGTCCGTATCGTTGAATCATTTGGTCAAGGTGCAGAGAAATACAAATACATACTTAGTCCCCTCGATCAATAAGCCTCCGCACTTAAAAAGCCCTTTCATTGTTTAATGAAAGGGCTTTTTGATTACATCAGGGTATCCTTCGATCAAACGCTGACTTCGACTTCGTAGGAAGTGAATTTACGGATGTTGATAACACCAGTATCAAAAATCATATACTGGCCTTTTATCCCCTGTAAGAGCCCAGTGACTTCAGGGTTCTTATCAAAGTTATGCGATGTGATTTTTGTTGGGTGCTGTAAAACTGGGTAGCTGATGGACGTGATATCAGCGTTGAGTATCTCAATCGCATCATCACCGAACTGATGTTTTATCTCAGCGATTTTGTCTTCAACCAACGGCAATAGCTCTGCAAACTTCTCTTCAAGCGGCATTGGCTCGCCATCTTCTTTCAGCAAGGTACGCCAGTTGGTTTTATCTGCAATGTGCTTAGCCAGTTCAACTTCAATCAGGCCAGAAATATGACGAGTTTTGACTTTGAGTATGGGTAGACCTTGGGTTGCTCCTTGATCGATCCAACGAGTCGGGATTTGGGTATGGCGAGTAATCCCTACTTTGAGACTGGATGTATTTGATAAATAGACGAAGTGGTCAACCATACAGTTCTCTTCACCCCACTGCGGTTCGCGACACGTACCTTGGTCGTAGTGGCAACTCTCTGGTTTCATAATGCACATATCGCAGCTGGCGAGTTTTTTCATGCATACAAAGCAGTGACCTTGGGAATAGCTCTTCTTGGTTTTCTTGCCGCAAGCGCTACAAAAAATGTTGCCCGTGTGGGTTAGGGTAATGCTCCGACCGATGAAGGGTTTAAGATCGACGAGTTCTTCGCCCACAGGAAGACGATAGTGGACCTCACCATCTAAGGAAGCACGCATTTTGTTTAGCGTACCTTTTGCGATTAAAGACATGACATTGCTCTTTTTTAATATTCTTCAGCTCTTATATCGATAAATGTTTTATTTAAGCTGATTCACTCGGCATTCAGTGTAGCAGAGAATTTCGACTGGCAATATGAATACCTTGGTTGCCCAGCGATCGTTGGATTTTATGATGGATTTATCGACGACTATTGTGGGAGTAGTCGCGATGTACAGGCGCGTATGTTGTCTTTATCGCCAATACAATTCGCCTGCCGTGAAAACACGATAACGCAATTCAAGGTAAGTAGTAATAGGTAACTATTGATGCCACTTTATGGTGGCTTGTTCGAGGCTTACAGGCTGATTTAAGCTCAGAACACCACCTCGTGCTTTGGGTTGGGACACACTCTTAATTGTGAACGAATATAAACGAGCGCCAGATACTCAAATTCAATTTGTTGTCAGTGATTCTACGCTACGTTGGGGATTAGCGTCTTCTATCGTAGTTGATTCACCATTGTCGGTTTGGATGGGCTCTTTGGGGCCAAGGAATTTAGGTTTTGCGCGTGTGATATAAAGATCCAATACAGCTTTAGCTCTTGCAAACACTTCCCTTAGCCTGATCTTATAACCAGAGTGTGCTGATGGGCCTGGAACCGCAAAACACTTGGCATTGATATTATGAAAGTTAGCGATAAACAAGGCTCGTTCGCAGTGAAATTTCTGAGTAATGATCAAGAAGTTGTCGGTATCAAAAATTTCCTTTGCTCGAACTACTGAGTCAAGAGTTCGAAAGCCTGCATAGTCGAGGTATATATGATTCTCAGGAACGTCTGCTTTGAGCAAGTCTCGTTTCATAGTCCAAGGCTCATTGTAAGAGCGATGGGCATTGTCACCGCTTAACAAGAAATTATCGACTTTTTCACTCTGATACAAAGCTATTGCCGCACTGATACGATTGGCGTAGTAATCATTAAGGATTTTTCCTAGATATTTACTGGTTCCCAGTACAACGGCAACGTCGAAATTACCGATTTGCTCTGGACTTGTATAGAGCTGATCTTTGGTTTGATGGGAGACCCAACGATCAATCAAGAACAGAGCAATAGTCGCACAGATAAGCAAAAATGGGATCAAGCGAAGCCCCTTTAACGCGTAGGCCAAATAATGGTCAGAGGGTTTAGGTCTGTGAAAGAGTCTTCGCACTAAATTTGTCGATTCCGTTGTGCCCATGAGCCAATCAATACAAAGCTGACAATAATAATAGTGAACATGATGCCAGCATCCATATCGCGTAATGTCCGAGCGAGGTAAGGGGTTACTTTGACAATGATTAAGCCGTAACCAAAAGCGTTAATCAAGATAAATACGATGGTTCTGAGTACAAAGTTGTGGTTTCTCAGTGTTCTTCTCAATAATGTGTTTATCTCACCGCCCGCCATCACCAAAAAGCAGGCAATCAGCGCTGTGGATATTTCAGTTAAATATGGAAATAGATATTCCCCCGCTGGGGAAAAAAATTCAAAAATCATCATATATAAAAAGCCCCTGCTACCAGGGGCTGAATCAATAAAAAGTTAGAATGAAGTACGCTTGTAACGACGGTAAACTGGCTGCCAAAAGTGGTTTTCAATCGCTTCTTCCAGGGCCTCGTCAGTAATCTCTAGCGCCACGCCTTGTTCAATTGCCTTCTTCGCTACAGCAAATGCAATCTTCTTCGAGACTGAGTGGATCGCTTCCAGAGGAGGCAACAGTGGTCCTTGACCATTGATTGCCAATGGAGAGCAAGTGGCCAGAGCTCGACTTGATTCCATCAGCATTTCGTCAGTCACGCGCTTAGCCTGCACTGCAAGGACGCCTAAGCCAATCCCTGGGAAAATGTAGCTGTTGTTACATTGTGCGATCGGGTAGGTTTTTCCATTATGAACGACAGGATCAAATGGGCTACCAGTCGCCACTAATGCTTCACCGTTAGTCCAGCGAATAATGTCATTTGGCGTCGCTTCAACTCGGCTAGTTGGATTCGATAGTGGGAACACGATTGGCCTAGCGCAGTGTTTGTGCATCTCTTTAATGACCTCTTCACTGAACAGGCCCGGGGCGCCAGAAACACCAATAAGAACAGTAGGTTTTGCGTTACGCATAACATCAAGTAGTGAATAGCCACTGCCTTCTGCTTCCCAGTCGTCAGTGTTGATGTGTTTCTGTACTAAGCGTTGCTGAAAATCAAGTAGATTTGGCATGCCTTCCTGTAGCAGACCCCAGCGGTCGACCATGTAAACCTGAGAGCGTGCTTGCTCGTCAGAGATCCCTTCCGAAACCATTTGGGCAATGATAGCTTCTGCAATACCGCAGCCTGCAGAACCTGCACCAAGGAAGGTTACGCGTTGTTCTGACAATTGTGTGCCTGCTGCTCGACATGCTGCCAGTAGAGAACCGACAGTGATAGCCGCCGTGCCTTGAATGTCATCGTTGAAACAGCAGATTCGGTCTTTATAGCGCTCAAGCAAAGGCATTGCGTTTTTCTGTGCGAAATCTTCAAATTGAATGAGCGCATCAGGCCAACGACGCTGAACAGCTTGGATGAACTCTTCAACAAACGCATCATATTCAGCGCTTGTAATACGCGGATGACGCCACCCCATGTACATTGGGTCAGCAAGTCGCTGAGGATTATTAGTACCGACATCCAGTACGATAGGCAGCGTATATGCTGGGCTGATACCACCACAGGCGGTGTACAGCGCAAGCTTACCGATAGGAATGCCCATGCCACCGATGCCTTGGTCACCTAGGCCCAGAATACGTTCGCCATCGGTAACAACAATCACTTTAACATTGTGGTTGGATGCATTGTTCAGAAGATCGTCAATACGATCCCGGTTTGCATAAGAAACGAAAAGGCCGCGACCACGGCGATAGATGTTTGAGAAGTTCTCACATGCCGCACCCACTGTAGGTGTGTAGATGATTGGCATCATTTCTGAAACATGGTTCTGCACTAGGCGATAGAACAAGGTTTCGTTGGTATCCTGAATGTTACGTAGATAGATGTGTTTATCCATATCGCTTTCGAAGTTGCGATATTGTTGGTAAGCACGTTCCACTTGTTCCTGAATGGTTTCAGTTGTTTCTGGTAACAAACCTTCGAGGTTGAAAGAAGCTCTTTCTTCTGCTGAGAATGCACTTCCCTTATTGAGAAGAGGCGTACTAAGAAGCGCTGGACCAGCGAAAGGAATATATAAAGGGCGTTTGTCGTTATTCATTACTTGCCTTGTTGTAGGGTATTAAGGAACGGGAACCAGAAAATGATAGGGATTAGTGACCATATTGTAAACCGAATATTCCTGCATTCTGGCACAGATTAGTTATATACTTTCCGACTTTTCCACGATCTCAATGCAAACGATGTTCAGCTTACCTATAGACACTCTCAAAACCGAATTTCTGAAACTTCTTTCTACTCACCATATGATAGTAGAAGCGGAAACCGGCTCGGGCAAATCAACTCGATTACCATTGTGGGCAGCGGAGCAGGGAAAAGTACTGGTGATTGAACCTCGGCGTATTGCCTGTACGTCATTAGCGCAGTTTCTGGCAGAGCAAAAAAATGAGCCACTAGGTTGCTCTGTGGGTTATTCGATTAAGCTGGAAAACCGTTGTGATGAGAAAACAAATATTATTTTCGTTACGCCAGGTGTTGCATTGCGTTGGTACTCTGAAAATCG
The DNA here is from genome assembly GCF_027587155.1 of Vibrio sp. T11.5. Classification (NCBI taxonomy): domain Bacteria; kingdom Pseudomonadati; phylum Pseudomonadota; class Gammaproteobacteria; order Vibrionales; family Vibrionaceae; genus Vibrio; species Vibrio sp. T11.5. The sequence goes on along the minus strand of NZ_JAPPTP010000005.1, from coordinate 30,807 downwards.
GCTCAGCGATTTTAAAACCATTATTGTCGATGAGTTCCATGAGCGCCGCTGGGATACTGACTTGCTGGTGGCGTTGTTGAATCAGAATAATCAGCATCGTTTAGTCATTACATCAGCCACGATTGAGGGTGAGAAGCTTGCGCGATACGTTGGAGCGCAACGCCTACAAGCTAAGGGGCGCAATTTTGACGTAGCAATTGCTCATCGGGCCGGTGATTCAAGGCAGCTACCAGATAGCCGGAACCTAGAACAAAGAGTCCGAGCAGAGGTGGAGAGTTTACTCGACTTAGAGGGGGATATTCTGGTTTTCTTGCCAGGGCGTAAAGAAATTACCCAATGCCAGAGTGCGCTCGCTCATCTTGACAAAGTGGTAGTCGTGCCATTGCATGCTTCTGTGACTAACAAACAGAGGGAAGTTGCGCTTAACCAGCAAGAGCTGCAAAAAGTCGTGCTTGCGACAAACGTTGCTGAAACCTCACTAACCATACCGAATGTGGTTGCCGTTGTTGATTCTGGTTTGGAGCGACGTACTGAGCAGAGAAACGGTAAAACCACATTGAGCCTAAAACATATTTCTAAAGCAAGCGCGAGACAGCGCAGCGGTCGAGCGGGAAGAGTGATGGATGGCATTTGTATTCGCTTGTATGGTGAACATGCTGCGTTGGCTGACGTTACTCCTCCAGAGCTTCATCGAGAAACACTCACAGAAGCCATGTTGGCCTGCGCCAGTTGTGGGTATTCTCTTTCTGCACTGAGCTTTTTAGAACCACTACCTGAAAAGTCGCTTGTTCAGGCGACTGATATTTTGCACGCCATGGGTGCGATAGATGAATCTGGCCTAGTCACTTCACATGGACAACGTATTTACCCTCTTCCGATTGATGCTCTGTATGCTGATTTGGTGACGCGAATGCCACAGCGAAAGCTACAAGAAGCCATGGTGGATTTAACCGCAGTGCTCGCGACACCTGCATCTATGTACCGTTTATCGTCAAATGAAGAAGCACTAGAAGAGCTTGGCAAAGAAGAGCCTTTGGGATGTGATGCTGAAGTCGCGATTAGAGTCGTACGTGGAGAAAAGCTCCCCGGTGTTACTATAGATGATGATGTACTCACAGAAGCGCGGGCACTTTCTCAACAAATGCGGACAGTGTTCGAGTTGCCCGAACTTAGTGTGGCTTCCCGTTACTCTCATAATGAGCTAGTTGAAGCTATTGCCTCTCTTCACCCTGAGTTATTGTTTGTCAGAAGAGAACGTCGTCGTGAGGCGTTGGGCAATGGTCAAATGGAAGTCTCACTGGGCCGGGCAAGTCGTTTACCCGATGATATTGAGGCTGCACTGGTGCTAGATACTCACAGTTTACCGGGGCGAGGAGTTAAACAAACATTGACACTCGCGACGGTGACGATGCCAGTTAAACTATCGCTTTTTGAACAACTGGACATTGGGCACTGGGTAGAAGGCGAGGTGATCAGTGTGGGAGATGTCCCCTACATTCAACTCCATATGATGTATGCCGGACGAGAAGTGGCCTACAAGAAAGCGCCAGCAAAAGGTGAGTTTGCGATTAAATCACTCGTTGAAGCCGTTAAACGTGAAGAGTTGTTACCGGGATTTGCTAAACAGCGACATCAACAGATCGAGCACTGGAAATTATACCACTCACTGCATAACCCCTCTGCAACACCGATTCAGGAATCGTTGACATTTGACTCTTGGTTTACTGAACAGCTCGTAACATTGGAGCTGGCAGATGCGTCGGAGCTTGCGATGTTCAGCGCAGAAGATTTTCCTTTTGAAGGCATTCCTTACTGGGAGTATGAAGACTTTGCTGCCATGTACCCATTTGAACTCTATATTGGTGACTTGCAATTAAGCGTCGAATATCAACCGATGAAAAAGCGGGTCTACGTGGTGTATAAGTCGGGCTTACGTAAAGGCGACCCAAAGCGTTGGGAGCTACCGCGCTGGGCAGGTTGGCGTGTGCAATACAAAAGAGCTAGTCGAATTATAGATATCCGCTAGCCAGTGGCTTGGGATAAATTACTGCCCTGAAATATTACGCAACTGATTACCCATGTCTCTATCTTGTGCATCTTTTGTTATCGGGTTGGTTTTGATATAGCTTTTTGACCGAAAAAATAGCTATAAAAGATGATTGTTCTATATCCTATTGCTATATGGATAGTGATAGACGATATTGAGGATACTGTGTTGCCTACCAGAGGAGATTGATATGGAACATCAGGGCAAGGCAAGTGTGGTATTCGACTATACCTCTTTTCTTGGCGCGTCGTGCAGTAAGAAATGGACTTTCTTAGAAGCAATGAGTACCTTCGCACCTATTTTCAGTTTGGCTTGGAAAAGTACGATCAAAGAGGCGGTATCTGCGGAAGACCGCCTGTGGGATCAGGCAATGAAATCACTGTCGGTAAGTCGGAGCGATGAGTCCAATATTCTGACACTGATGCAATTAGCACGGAGTGAAGGCATTGAAGAGCTGAAACTGGTGATGCCTTATGAGCTCGAGCGAGAACAAATCGAAAAACTGAGGAACCGCTCCAATACTCATATTGAAAGCCATCAGCAAGATGAATTGATCATTACTTTCTAAGGCCCATGATTGGGCCTTTCTCTATTGTGACAATCCTGTTGTTCTCTCAATAACTTGCGCCAAGCTGAGCTATACTTTCAAATCCAGAACGGCAGTCATTTGTGATTATTAAAAGTGCGTTCTCTCCCATACACTGGCTTTATTCGTTCGTCTAAAGAGGTATTCATGGAAGTAAAACGGCCTTATCTCCTTATTCCAATTCTCGTGGCGGCATCATTTACTGCTCACGGGCAAAGTGCGACAAACAACCTCAATTACAACTTTTTGTACGCCGACTTAAGTGCGGGCTCGCTTGATGAGAATTTAGGGGTAAATAGCAATGTGACTTCTCTAGCGGTGGGGGGCAACATGCTTATCGACAATCAGTTTCTCGCTACATTGGATTACGAAGCCAGGTTTATCCATCCGCAAAACACCACCACCGAGATTTACACTTTACTGCCTGGTGCTGCATTTAGGTACCCATTAGAGGATAAGTGGGATTTGGTCGCAGGCGCGAAAGCCGGCTTTGTTTGGTCAACACAAACCAACGATATTACAGATGCAAAGATATCGAGCGACAATAAGTTCATGTGGGGCGGAGATTTGACGCTTAAATATGAGTTAAATAAGTTCTGGGAGCTGTCAGTGACCGGTGGGTTACGACGGAGCGACATTCTTGATGAAGATATCTTTAATATGCGTGGGGATTATCAGGTGTCGACGAAGTTGGTCTTCGGTGGTTTCTATACGCATCGAAACAATGGTTCAACGACGACCAATGAAGGTGGCGTTAGCATACGTTATCTGTTCTAGGCGCTATCACACAAAAAGAGCCAGCATCAGCTGGCTCTTTTTTATTGGATTCTGGTCGCTTATAGAACAGCGGCCAGTGCTTTACAAAGTGGTAGCATGTTCGAACGAGTCATACCTGCTACGCTGATGCGGCCTGAACCTACGATGTAGATGGCGAACTCATCTTTAAGGCGAGTCACCTGTTGTTTTGAAAGGCCAGAGAATGAGAACATACCGTTTTGACGTTCAATGAAGCTAAAGTCAGCGTCAACGCCTTGTTCTTTGAGGGTGGCAACAAACAGTTCGCGCATGTCTTGAATACGGTCACGCATTTCTTTTACTTCCGCTTCCCACTCATTGCGCAGTTCAACATTGTTAAGAATGTGCGTCACAACTGCGCTACCGTGTGCTGGTGGGTTAGAGTAGATAGAACGGATGATGGCTTTCACTTGAGAGAATGCTGTGTCCGCTGTCTGCTCTGATGCCGCAACCAAGGTGAATGCACCTACACGCTCGTTGTAGAGGCCAAAGTTCTTAGAGAAGGAGCTCGCGACTAAGATCTCTTTGTTGTATTTAGCAAAAATACGTAAACCTGCCGCATCTTCTTCAACGCCTTTGGCGAATCCTTGGTAAGCGAAGTCGAACAGAGGTAGCAGTTTTTTGTCCGCAACCAGCTTGGCAAGTGTTTCCCATTCTTCAAGTGTTGGGTCAATGCCTGTTGGGTTATGGCAGCAGCCATGAAGAAGGACAATATCGCCTTCAGACGCTTGCTCAAGATCGGCTACCATTGCCGCGAAATCTTTATCTTTTGTCTCAGCGTTGTAGTAGCTGTACTGAGCGGTTTCGATACCTGCTGCAGTGAATACACCGTTGTGGTTAGCCCAAGTTGGGTTGCTGATCCAGATCTTCACATCACCTAACTGACGTTTGATGAACTCACCCGCCACGCGCAATGCGCCTGTACCACCAGGAGCCTGAGCGGTTTTTGCTAATTTGTTATTAACAATATCAGAATCTCCACCAAATAGGAGTTTCTGTACCGCTAGGCCATACTCAGCGGTCCCTTCGATAGTAAGGTATGACTTGGTTTTTTCGCTTTCAATTAGGGCAGCTTCCGCTTTTTTAACGGTGGCTAGAACAGGGGTTTCACCTTGTTCATTTTTATAAATACCAACGCCAAGGTTAATTTTGTCTGCTCGCGAGTCTTTTTTGAACTCTTCTGTCAGTCCAAGGATAGGATCTGCCGGCGCAGCAACTACTTTTTCAAACATAATTGTCATCCATGTGAGTCGAAGGGAGGATATAAATATTTCGGTTATTTATACCTTATCTGCGCTTGTCGAGACAACATCAACCAGTAAGAAAATGACAAAATAGGCACATTTAAAATGCACTCGGCGCCTAACCTACTTTTTTACCCATTAAAAACAGCGCAGAGCGTATTAACTTTGGAAGTAGGTGTTAATTCGATGCAAGACGTTTAAGTCGGCTCATTGGCTTGAAGTTCTTCCAAAGCCATCGCATTCTCTTCGGCTTCTAAGCTACGGTATTTATCGGCGATATCGACAAATTCCTGTTCTATTGTAAGGAAGGCGTCAACCAGCTCAGGGTCAAAATGACTGCCTTTACCCTCAAGGATAATGGATTTCGCTTTCTCATGGCTGAAGGCTTTTTTGTAAACACGCTCGGAGATTAGCGCGTCATACACATCAGCAAGCGCCATCAAACGACCAGAAAGCGGGATTTCATCGCCTTTTAATCCCTTCGGATAGCCACTACCGTCCCATTTTTCGTGGTGATTTAGAGCGATCTCTTTCGCCAATTGAAGGAAAGAGTTACTGCCCAGATGTTTCTCTGCAATCGAGAGGGCCTTCGCCCCAATTTCTGGATGACGTTTCATCGTCTTAAACTCGTCGTTGGTGAGTTTACCGGGTTTGAGTAAAATACTGTCAGGAATACCCACTTTACCTACGTCATGCAATGGCGCCGATTTGTATAACAGTTCTATGTAATTAGGAGTAAGCAACGCCCTATGTTTGTCAAATTGGCAAAGGTAGTTGGCTAAGGCGCGAATGTACTCTTGGGTACGCAAAATATGCGCGCCAGTTTCGTTATCTCTAGATTCTGCCAGTGCTGAAAGAGAGACAATGGCAACATCACGAGTGGTTTTGACTTCGTCTTGAGTCGATTGCAGGCTATCGAGCATCTTGTTGGTCAGAGAGGCCATCGAACCGAGCTCATTATGCTCAAAAATAGGTAAACGCTTGGCAATATTGCCCTGTGCGACTTCTTGTAAAGAACACTCCTGAGACAACAAAACTTTACGCATTAGTTTGGTCCACAGTATGAGAATCGTCGCGACGTAAGCACCGAGCACCAATGACAAATAGATGAACTCTTTAATCACACTAACGGTAGCACTGCCATCGAGAATGCGCTCAGGATTATGTTGTAACCAGAATATATCTTTTACTGCAACCATGGTGAGCATGGTCGTTAAGGTGATGAGGAGCATAGCAATCATCATGATCATTTGTTTGACCATAGATTGACGCTCACCACTGAGTTCAAAATGATAGTGTTCTGTTTGTGTTAATTGATCAAATTTCTCGAGCTTGGAAGCGAGCTGTAAAATCAAACCAGAGAAAAAGCCGAACAAGGTCATCCCAAACAAAACCTTGAGATTACTGTCGAGTCCAAAGTCGTAATGAAGGTTATAGAATATTGCGAGTGGGACGCTGCCCATAAAAAACAGGGTGGCATCGAGTCGGGCTTGGCGTTGCTCTTCAAGTAAAGAGTGGTCATTGAGCAAAAAATGTCGAACGACAAACAGCGCGCCAAAGGTTACTCCGACGTGGAATAAAATTTCCTGGGTTGTCAGGGTTTCTAAAAATGGGCAAACCCGCCCGCCATAAGTACCGAAAACCACAGCCGCAATCGCGTACAGTTTTAGCGTTAGAGGCGCGTTGTAGTTGGAGTTAGCCATTTTCTAGCCCTTATTCTTAAAGCCCAACTCAGCTTACGCAAAGCCAAGTTTCATAGTCTTCACTTATAAAATGACCCGCGATACTATCGTTTAATTTCGAGTTTAGATACATTTTTGCCACTTTAGTAGTAGTGGTAGTACCAATTGAGAGGAGTGCAGCGAACTGAAGGCGATTAACAAGCCACACGGTGTTAGAGCAGCGTGTGACTTGTGGAAGGTAGGCGGTTGAATAAGACCGAAAACAATTACTTTAGCTTTTTCGCTGCCCAGTCATTTAGGTGTGAAAGAATTGCTCTTATCGCATGCTTTTCAGTCGCTTTCTCATTCTGGTCTACTTCTATGTCTTTCTTAGGGTGTGAGCCAGTAGCGTCTTCGGCGATATGCAGCCAGTCAGGGTGCCAGTAATAGGGTTGACCGTGTGGAGCAATCCAACTGTGGACACCATTGCTTTCACCTTTATATTCGATATGTGATTCATCGTATTTTTTCATTCTTACCCGGTCCTTACGTTGAGTTATTCGGATCACTGATACGTGATTAAATGTAACAGAGAAGTAAATATTTAATGTGATAAGTGTCAACAAACGGGGTGCGTTAAAAATTAATAAAATTGTTTAGTGAGCTTAAGCCAGTGTCAATCAAATGTGTGATATCTTTTGTTTCCTGAATGACAAGGTGAGGGAAGTATGAATCGCTATCAACAATTGGCCGAACAGCTTAAGTTACAAATTGAGAATGGCATTTGGCGAGCAGGGGAAAAAGTGCCGTCGATTCGAATGACCAGCCGTAACCGCTCAGTCAGCGCTTCAACTGTCCTTCAAGCTTATCAACTTCTTGAATCTCAAGGTTGGTTACTCGCCAAACCGCAGTCAGGCTATTTCGTCACTTCGATCATGGAACGGGTTTCAACGCCTGAGCCAGAAAGCAAAGTGGTTGCACCTGAGTTTAACGACAAGCTATACGAGTTCCTACAAAGCAATAGTAAAGCCGATATTGCGCTCGGTTCGGCTTTTCCTGATCCTAATTTATTCCCTCTACAAGCATTGAATCGTCATCTAGCCAGCGCTGGCAGAAAAATGCCACTCAATAGTGTGTTTGACAACATGCCACCAGGTAACGAAGCGCTGCGCCGTCAAATCGCCCAACGTTATCTTAAGCAAGGTATAACGGTCGCTCATACTGATATCGTTATTACCTCAGGCGCAATGGAAGCGTTGAACCTAGGGCTGCAGGTGGTCACTCAGCCGGGTGATACAGTGATTGTTGAAGCACCGGCATTCTATGGCGCTATTCAGGCGATTGAGCGATTAAATCTCAAAGCGATTGAAGTTCCGGTCCACCCTGAAACCGGGTTGTGTATAAAGAAGTTTGAACGAGCGATTAAGAGGCACAAAGTATCAGCATGCTGGTTAATGCCAAATTTTCATAACCCGACTGGCGCGAGCTTGGCGCCCAGTGGTAGGAAAAAGGTGGTTGAGCTAGCGAACCGATACCAGATCGCGGTCGTCGAAGATGACGTTTATTCTGAATTGTATTTTGGTGATGATAAACCTATGCCGCTTAAGTACTGGGACCAAGAAGATAGGGTTCTTCTGTGCGGCTCATTGTCTAAATCCTTATGCCCAGGGTATCGGGTTGGTTGGGTGGTTAATGGTCAGTTTAATGAGCGACTACAGAAGCTGCAGCTGGTATCGACGTTATCAGGCAGTGTGCCCGTTCAGGAAGGCGTCGCGCACTTCCTTCAATATGAAAGCCTTGATAATCACCTCAGAAAACTGCGTAAGGAATTAGCGGTCAGACAACAGGTTTTTATTGAGGTCGTGAAACGTTGTTTCCCTCAAGGGACTATAGTTAGCCAGCCTCAGGGGGGGTACTTTGTCTGGATAGAATTGAGCAAGGGGGTAGACACTTACTTGCTTTACCAAAGATTACAACAGCGTGGAATTACTATTGCTTATGGGCGGCTGTTTAGCTCCCGTGAGCAGTTCCAGAATTGTATCCGTTTGAACGCTTCATATCCTATGACCAGCAAGCTGGAGCAGATCATGATGGAAATTGCTAAGGCGATCACTGATTAATCACTGTTTGGTCATTTTTCGCTTCAACTGTACTGCGCTTACCGATCAACTCTGTGATGAAATAATCGGGAAATTTATACAGTTAGCGAGGAAAGTATGGAAAAACAACGCCATAAGCAGGAATTTCGTTTGATTATTGTCGCGATTTTCTGTGCATTCTTATTGATTTTTGGTCACCTGATTCTTGCTAAGTCTTTTGCTGATATGGTTTGGACAGAATACACGGCTGCCGCGATTCCATTTGTCATGTTTGGGCTTTGCCTGTTTGGTATCAAATACGCCTCAAAAGCACAAGATTCTTAACAGCGAACGAAAGCCTCCCTAAATGAGGGAGGCTCCGATACTCTATTTCTCAGGATTTGCGGAGGTTGGGCGACTATTATCGGGATAGAAGGCCATCAAATCTTCCGCATTCTGCAACGCGCTGCTACCTCGACATAGGGCTTGTATGCTCCTAATCCATGTTCGTGGTTTCCATGCTTAATACAAATCATCCAACCCAAACACCTTGGTGTTGCGCGCTTGATAATAAAGTGACGTTTTGACTACGGCCAAATTTGAATAGTGGCAGACATTAAAAAAGCCTCCATGAGGAGGCTTTTTAATGTTATCAGTGTGCTTTTTGCTTAGAAATTAGCTGAGCGCGGTGTACGTGGGAATGGAATAACGTCACGTACGTTACCCATACCTGTTACGTAAGAAACCAGACGCTCAAAGCCCAGACCGAAACCTGAGTGAGGAACTGTGCCGTAGCGACGAAGGTCACGGTACCAATCCATGTGCTCTGGATCGATGCCGATATCGCGCATGCGGGCATCAAGAACGTCCAGACGCTCTTCACGCTGAGAACCACCGATGATTTCACCAATGCCTGGTGCAAGTACATCCATTGCTGCTACTGTTTTTCCATCTTCGTTGAGGCGCATGTAGAAGGCTTTGATGTCTTTCGGGTAGTTCTTAACGATTACTGGTGCTTTGAAGTGTTCTTCAGCGAGATAACGCTCGTGCTCTGAAGACATATCGATACCCCATTCAACTGGGAATTCGAAGTCACGGCCAGAGTCGAGAAGAATCTGGATGGCATCAGTGTAATCAACCTGAGCGAAATCAGACTCAACAAATTTCTCTAGGCGAGTAATCGCTTCTTTGTCGATACGTTGTGCAAAGAACTCAAGGTCATCACGACGCTCTTCCAGTACTGCTTTAAATACGTACTTCAGCATGTCTTCAGACAGTTTCGCGATATCTTCAAGATCGGCGAAAGCAACTTCAGGCTCAACCATCCAGAATTCCGCTAGGTGGCGGCTGGTGTTTGAGTTTTCTGCACGGAAGGTAGGGCCAAATGTGTACACTTTGCTTAGCGCACAAGCGTAAGCTTCGCCATTAAGCTGGCCAGATACCGTTAGGAACGTCTCTTTACCAAAGAAGTCTTCGTTGTAGTCCACTTTACCTTGTTCTGTGCGCGGTAGGTTTTCCATGTCTAGCGTAGATACGCGGAACATTTCACCTGCACCTTCTGCATCAGAAGCGGTAATAAGTGGTGCAGACACCCAGAAGTAACCTTGCTCGTGGTAGAAACGGTGAATTGCCTGAGACAAACAGTTACGTACACGCGCGACAGCGCCAATAACGTTCGTACGTGGACGAAGGTGTGCTACTTCACGTAGGTATTCAATCGAGTGACGAGTTTTCGCCATCGGATAAGTATCAGCATCTTCAACCCAGCCAACGACTTTCACATCTGTCGCTGCAAGCTCAAAGTCCTGACCTTTCGCTGGAGATTCAACGATAGTACCTGTTACTTCAACAGAACAACCTGTTGTCAGTTTTAGAACTTCTTCGTTGTAATTATTTAGATTATTAGGGACCACGGCCTGAATCGGGTCGAAACAAGAGCCGTCGTAGATGGCAAGGAAAGAGATTCCAGCTTTGGAATCACGACGCGAGCGGATCCAGCCGCGGACAGTTACCTCACTGTCAACTGCTAGCTTACCGCTTAATACGTCTGATACAGGCGCGTAAGTCATGTTGTAAATATTCTCCATTGAGTAAAAAATCAACCCAATGTTTTATTGTGGACTCACTGAATAAAAAGTGAGCAAACATTGGGTTGGATTGAATTTCATATATTCAATGGAACATATTACCTTTCAATTCTTAGGCTTCAACCTTTATTCGCTAATAGTGGCGCAAAAAATGTCCAAATCGACTCAATTCTTCCGCGAAAGGGTAAATTGGTTGATCAAAGACTCCAAATGTTCTGAAAGTTGCTCTAGATTCATGCTGATGTCGCGCGTTTTTGCGGCAGATTGAGAGGTGTCATCGGCATGCTGGGTGATGATTTCGACTTTGTGCTGTACCTGCTGACTAATATGAGTGGTATTGCTTGTTTGCTGCTGAATACTTTGTGCATGAGAGAGTGCTTGTTGCATTTCCGTCACCACTTCAGACATTGCCACAGACAGCGCTTCAATCTCATTGGAGCGTTGATGAGCGGTTTCGCACACGGTATCAACCGAGGACAGTGAGCTTTCACTATCTTTTTGGAACTGAGAAATGATGTTTTCGATACTGCCGGTAGCCTGCGACGTTCGACTTGCTAGCTGACGTACTTCATCCGCGACCACAGCAAAACCACGACCTTGCTCACCTGCTCGTGCCGCTTCGATAGCAGCGTTCAGCGCTAGCAGATTAGTTTGCTCCGCAATACCTTTGATGACCTCCAAAATAGTCGATACTTCTGCCGTTTGATCGTTGAGTTCAACAATGTTGACTTTCACTTGTTCAATATCGGTGACTAGGCTCTTAATTTCAGTACTGGCGTTATGCGCCTGAGTCGCGCTTTGTTCAGCGATGCTGGTTGTGTGTTTGATCAAGCTAGAGGCATCATCAGTGGCTCGCTCAACTTGTACCTGCTGGGACTGCATTTGCTCGATGCTGGTTTGGACATCCGAGGTTTCATTTTGCTGATTATGCGCAGCTTGATCTGTGACTCGAGCAACATCAGTGAGTCCCGTTGCTGAATGGGTCAGATGGTGGGAGGTTTCTTGTACTTTCTCTAAACTGTGACTCACAGTATCCATAAACGAGTTGATCGCCATAGACAGCTGGCCAATTTCATCCTTGTTATTATGCTCAATCCGTTTCGAGAGATCTTTACTTTCACTCACACTCTGCATGTAACGTGATGTTTTCTGGATAGGACGAACAATGAATTTACGGATCAGGAACAGAGTCAACAAAAAGCCGATGAAGCCAAATGTTGCCATAATGGTTACGGCGATCATTGTGCGCTGGCTGATCATACTATTGACGTGAGATAAGTTGTACTCTAAGCGAATAGCACCGAGTACCTCGCCTTCTGGGGCCATATGACAAGAGACACAATTGGTACCACGATAGTTTTCACTGGCCTTCATAGGTAAAGCGACAACTAAGCCATTACCCCATGCGGCAGAAATGGGCTCGATAACTAGTTCGCCACTGAGGGCACGTTGATCAATCTCGTCTTCAGGCGCTTGGTTTGGTTGGCCTGGGCCATACAGCTTACTGACTGCGTCAGCACGAAGGACTTTGACCTGCTCGATACCATCCTGAGCTAAGGCTTTTTGGCGAAGTGTTTCTTTTTGCGCCATGGTTCCGGTTAGCATCATCATATTGAGGCTGTCGAAGTAGTTACTGGCTTTGTCGTGTAACTGTTCGCTGAGAACGGAATTCATCAGCTCTTTTTGTTGCCAATACTGATAGGCGGTGGAGGAAGCCAGTACCAGTGAGAACACGGTGACTAGGGTTGCCAGCAACTTGGTAGTAATGGTTGAGCTCATTTACAACTGCTTAATTGTTAGAATTGGAATAGACGTCAAATATAATGACTTATATGCACATTCACTCAATGGATGTACATGGTTATTGTGACCCTACACAATGTGTGGATTATGTAAATGTGATGTGGGGCTTATGTAATCAAAACTTTGACGTAGCGACATTTTTTCGGCGTGCTACAAAAATTGAGAATTCAACATCTTATAAATAATTTTATTAATCGCTGAGTGAACCTTGTCACTACTACACTATTTCCTTAGTATTGCGTGTCTTTTTGTAATGCCTGAGATCCAAAATGAAAACTGAATTATACAAAGAGTTTATGTTTGAAGCGGCACATCACCTTCCACATGTACCGGAAGGTCATAAGTGCGGTCGACTGCATGGTCACTCTTTCTTAGTTCGTCTATATGTAGAAGGCGAAGTTGATCCTCATACCGGATGGGTTGTCGACTTTGCGGAAATCAAAGCCGCGTTTAAACCTATTTATGATCAACTTGACCACTACTACCTCAATGATATTGAAGGTTTAGAGAATCCGACCAGTGAAGTACTGGCGAAATGGATTTGGCAGAAAGTGAAGCCAACCTTGCCACTACTGAGCAAAGTTGAAATTAAAGAGACGTGTACCGCAGGTTGCATTTACGCAGGCGAATAACATACCTATATGTTTGAAAAGAAGCGAAGCACAGAGCTTCGCTTTTTTGATACTCATCCGCCAGCTTTAAAGTGTATTCTGTGTTTTTGTCAGTGAATAGCGCATTTTATCTCTTGGGGAGATTGCAATCCTATCGTCAATGTTTAAGATGTTTATTCTCTTCATGCTGAAGAGTAAGTAGCAGAGGAATTGCTGCTTTGTTTTAAAGGACTGTCTCACTTAATCGGACACCTCAATGATCTTCAAAATTACAACCCCGATCATCGAACCGACAGAAGGTTCGCCACACGTTTCATCGATGTCACTCGTTACCCTCTCCATGTTCAACTGCGTTTTTTCTCTGCGCCACTCTTTCCTAAGCCTTTTTTTCTATAAAGCCCGCTATTCGTATCGTTTTTGATTCTTGGCCCCGCGCTAGGCACGCGCACATCTCAATCTTTTATTTATTAAAACAGATACGACAATTATGAATACAAAACTTCTGGGTAGCTCCCTGATTATTTCCGGTACTGCACTCGGTGCTGGCATGCTAGCCATTCCAATGGTTCTAGCACAATTTGGTTTGTGGTATGGATCATTATTAATGATTTTTATCTGCTTTGGGACAACTTACGCGGCTTTGTTGTTACTCGAAGCGACGTTAAAGGCAGGCGGTGGTTTGGGCCTTAACTCTGTGGCTCGTCAGACACTAGGAAAAGTGGGGCAGTTAGTAACGAACCTGCTGCTATACGCTTTATTGATTTGTTTGCTAATGGCTTACATTCTTGGTGCGGCAGACCTCTTAGGTCAGTTTACCAGAGCAATAGGTATTGAACTCTCTGCTAGCCAGACTCAAATTCTCTTCACGCTTATTGCTGGTGCGGTTATCGCCTGTGGCACAGGTGTTATTGACAAACTCAACCGCTCACTGTTTTTCATCATGATTGCTAGTCTAAGTTTGAGTTTGGCTCTGCTACTGCCAGACTTTCGTTTCGCTAACATCACTCAGGTGATGAATCATGACCATTTAGCCCTGTTCAAAACCAGTGCTGTACTGTTTACTAGCTTCGGATTTATGGTTGTTATACCTTCTCTCGTCTCTTACAACCATGAAGCGACCGATCACCAATTACGAAACATGGTGATTGTTGGTTCAGTGATTCCCTTGCTCTGCTACCTATGCTGGTTGTTTGCTGTTGTCGGTAACTTACAACCCGAACAGCTTGGCGAGTTCTCCAATGTGTCAGAGCTTATCCAAGCCTTTGAACATCACTCGCCTTGGATTGGTACTATTCTATCGGTGTTTACAGGGTTGGCGCTATTGACGTCGTTCTTTGGTGTGGCCATGTCTTTGTTCAATCAAAACCGTGATATGTTCCGGCAGAACCATCTTGTCACCTACGTGATTACGTTCATTTTGCCACTTGCAGGAGCCTTGTTGGCTGCAGACAAGTTTTTGGCAGTGTTGAGCTACGCTGGGATCATTCTGGTGTTTTTGGCAGTGTTTGTACCACTTGCTATGGTATACAAGATCAGACTTGCTAATGCAGAGACGACGCGATACACCGCAGAAGGTGGAAGCATAATGTTGATGTTTTCTTTGTTTTTTGGTGGCTTCTTGCTTGTTTCCCAGGTTATCTAAACAAAAGGCGGGTCTCCCGCCTTTTTTAACTTAGATGATAGAAATGCGAATAGATTGAAGCTAACAGTAAGAAAAAGTGGACTGGCAATAAAAAAGCCCGTTAAAACGGGCTTTGAAGAGAGGTAGAGTGTGGCATTAGCAGATAACTTTTACTGCAAGACCACCTTGGGATGTTTCGCGGTACTTGGCGTTCATGTCTTTACCGGTTTCTAGCATGGTTTCAATAACCTTGTCCAGAGACACCGTAGGGGCTGATGAACGACGCAGAGCCATACGAGATGAGTTGATCGATTTTACGGCGGCAATACCGTTACGCTCGATACATGGAACCTGCACCTGACCAGCGACAGGATCACAGGTGAGACCTAAGTTGTGTTCCATAGCGATTTCCGCAGCCATACAAACTTGCTCTGGGCTTCCACCCATTAGTTCCGCAAGACCAGCCGCTGCCATTGAGCATGCTACACCGACTTCGCCCTGACAACCGACTTCCGCACCAGAAATTGAGGCGTTACGTTTATATAGGCCACCTATTGCGCCAGAAGCCGCAAAGTAGCGGATGTAATCTTTCTCAGTAACAGTCTGAATAAACTTGTCGTAGTATGCTAATACCGCAGGGATAATTCCACACGCGCCATTGGTTGGTGCCGTTACAACTCGGCCACCAGCAGCATTTTCTTCATTGACTGCGAAAGCAAACATGTTGACCCAATCGACGACAGCCATTGGATCGTTAGTCGTTTTTTCCGAAGTCATCAATTGTTGGCGAAGAGCCGCAGCACGACGAGGTACACGCAGTGGACCTGGTAAGATACCTTCTGTATTCATACCGCGATCCATACACTCACGCATGGTTTTCCAGATCTTAGCGAAGTAAGTGCGAGATTCTTCCTCAGAGTGAAGAGCAGCTTGGTTTTTCATCACAAGCGTGCTGATGGAAAGACCACTTTCTTTACATTGGTTGACCAGCTCTTCTGCCGTGGTGAACTCATAAGGTGCTTTAACCGGGTTTGCTTGCTCCTTGCCGAAGTTCTCTTCATCGACGATGAATCCCCCTCCGATCGAGTAATAGGTTTTTGAGTAGACCTTCTCGTTCTCGATCCATGCATGGATCTGCATACCATTTTCGTGCAACTCAAGGTTAGTTTTATGGAAGTTCATTCCACCTTCTTTCGGGAAGGATACTGTATGACAGTGCATGCCAACAGGAAGTCGTTCCGTTTCCTCTACGCGAGCGATAAAGCCCGGAATAGAGTCAATATCTACTTTCTCAGGGGTATTGCCTGCAAGACCCATGATGATGGCGATATCGGTGTGGTGACCTTTCCCTGTCAGTGATAGCGATCCATAAACGTCAACGGTGATTTTAGTGATGTCGCGCAATTTTCCCATTGAACGTAAATCATCAATAAATTCTTTACCCGCTTTCATTGGGCCTACAGTGTGTGAACTTGAAGGACCAACACCGATTTTATAGATGTCAAAAACACTAATCATATCGATTTCCTCAAAACAAAGCCTCCCAACGGGGAGCGGGAGGCTTATTATTATCGTTATATTTTTTATTTAACCACTTAATTCACTAGCGTGATTAAAGTGCTCCGTAGATTACAGAACTAATTGCCGCAAGACCACAGATTGTTGTGAAAATCTGAACAGGCGCAGAAGTTTTGTACTTCGCCATTGCTGGCACGAGTTGCATGGCAATAACAGGCATTAGGAATAAGATTGCTGCAATCATAGGCGCGCCCATGGTTTCAATCATGCCTAGGATGCTAGGGTTAGCAATAGCCACAATCCAAGTGGTGATAACGATGAATACTAAAGAGAATTTTTCAATCTGATCCACGGGTACTGAAGAGCGAGATTTGATCAGACCAACCATACCTTCATGAGCACCTAGGAAGTGACCAAAGTAGCTTGATGTAATCGCCGCAAACGCGACTAGAGGGCCCATGTAAGAGATCAGAGGTGACTCGTGAACGTTCGCTAGGTAAGACAATACCGAGATGTTTTGCTCTTGCGCCATGGCAAGCTCTTCTGGTGAAAGAGACAGCACAACAGAAAATACAAAGAACATCACGAAGCCCATCAGCATCATTGCCGCGCCGCCAGTAATCGCATCGGTTTTCTTTACTGCATCTTCTCCGTATACACGGCGTTGTTCTTTAGTGAACTGAGAAATAATTGGGCTGTGGTTGAAAGAGAATACGATGATCGGAATTGCTAGCCATACGACAGAAGGAAGGGCAGACCAGTCAGGTGCGACTTCCACCATAGAGCTATTCCAATCTGGAATCAGATAGACAGAGAGTGCTAGTAGAACCAATACCAATGGGTAAACCATGGCAGAGGTCGCTTTCAGCATGAGCTCTTTACCAAATACTACGCCAGCGGTCATAGCAGCAATAAGTGCCCCAGACAGCAACCAGCGAGGTATGGATTCCATGCCCATTTGGTTTACTAGGAAAGAATCTACTGTGTTTGTAATGCCAACACCATAGATAAGAACAATAGGGTAAATAGCGAAGAAGTAAGCGAAAGTGATAAGGTTTGCGCCATTTTTACCGAAGTGTTCTTCCACTGTATCAGTGATATCAGCTTGAGGGTTTTTCGCAGAGAGAACGAAGCGAGCAAGAGATTTGTGAGCGAACCAAGTCATTGGTGCTGCGATGAGAGCAAGGATTACTAATGGCCAGAAACCACCAGCTCCCGCTTTAATTGGTAGAAATAGTACGCCAGCACCTACCGCAGTACCGAAAAGTGACAGGCACCAGGTGAAGTCTTTGTAAGAAAACTTACTAGACGATTGTGCGGTCGAAACCGCTGATTTTGTAGCATTCATTTTGTGATACTCATTTTTGGGAACAGGAAATAAGTCGGGTGCAATTTTGCATAAAAATCTTGCACGAAAAATAGATCTAAATCATGAATTGATGCGAGTCATAATATGATATGTCAAAAACAGGTTTTTGCTCACGAAAATGATGTGCTACTAGTGATTTATGCTAATCCAATTCATTAGAAAAACTAATCTTGTTGCAAATTTGTTTAATGTATGTCGCGAGAAAACGTTTGCCTTATTGATGAATAGTTTAACTAATGTGATTAAACGTCGAACAATACCAATAAATGTTAATGTTGCGGCATGATATGGTTTTGCATGGCGTGGATAATTTGTGCTGTCATCCCCCAAATAAAGTGCTTTTCGTAGGACAGGCCAAACACACGGTGTGAATGGTTACGAAACTGGAAGCGTTCGCTATGCAAGTGACGTTTGTCGAGCACGATTTCAGCGGGCACTTCGAACACTTCGTCAACTTCATTAGTGTCAATGGTCGTTTGGTAATCAGGGGATACGAAAGCGAGAAAGGGGGTCACCGTAAACTTACTGATGGTGATGAGTTCTGGCATCTGGCCAAAAATGGCAATTTGTCGGTGTTTGATTCCAATTTCTTCGTAAGTCTCTCTTAATGCAGTATCCGCCAATGAGTGGTCCCAATCTTCATATTTGCCACCAGGAAAACTGACTTGTCCGGGGTGATGTTTTAGGTGCTTTGCGCGTTTGGTGAAAATGATATTCAGCCCGTTCCCTCTCTCCACGAACCCTATAAGCACTGAGGCTTTGCGTAATGACTCATGATGAATATGTGCAACTCGTTTTAAAGCTTCATGGTGATAATCGACGGTTTGCTGTAACTGGAACTTTTGAATTAATAGGTTTTTATTGAGTTCTGACAACACGTTAGCTCCGAATGCTTATTTGAAAAACTAAACTTTATGACTCATGCTTGAGAGACCATCATATAACAAGGATAGCTCAATATATGAAAGGACTTGTCTTTACAGAATTTATGGACTTAGTTGAAGAGAAGTTTGGCCTCGATGCTCTTGATAAACTTCTTTCTGATGCAGGCGATGAAGGTGTCTACACCTCAGTCGGCAGCTATGATCACAGAAACTTGGTAAAGCTTATCGTTCAGTTAAGCAAACAAACGGGTATTTCTGCCGAAGAATTGCAGCGTGTTTTTGGCCAATCTGTATTTGAAAAACTCTATCAGTCTTTGCCTGAACGAAGTAGCTTACAAGGGTGTAAAAACTCACTTCAGTTTATTCGTTTGGTTGAAGACTATATCCACATCGAAGTGAAAAAACTGTATCAACAAGCCAATCCTCCACGCTTTGAATTTATCTCTGAAACCGAAACAGAAATGGTCTTTGATTACAAAAGCGCCCGCTGTATGTCCCATGTCTGCTTGGGTTTGATTGAGGGGTGTGCTCAGCATTTTAATGAATCGCTTAATATCGAGATGGAAAACAATCATAAAAGCGGTAATGATGTTAGGTTCAAGGTAGCAGTCGTAGGGTAAATGGATGACTAATCAGTCTGCGCTGGAACGGAAAATTGCCAGAGAAATTGCTGCACGCAAGCAAGCGGAGTTGTTGCTAGAGCAGAAAAGTCTCGAACTTTATGAGGCGAATGAGCACTTAAAGTTAGTGCTTACCCAACTGAAAAGGCAAACGCACAAAGATTTACACAAACTGGCTTTTGAAGAGCAAATAAACGAGATTCTGATCCACTTCGGCCGAGCTTTCCTTAGTCGCACGTTAGATGATGGTTTGCTGTCCAACCTGCTTGAACGCCTTGATTCCTCTTCCGCGTTGACAGAGTCTGGGCTTTTTCTCGCCCCTGGCATTGCCTCGACGATTTACGATAGCCACTTTGGTTACCAACAGCGAGACACAATAGATGGAATTAAGCCTTATGCATATTGGCAAGAAGAAAGGCTCTCTCTTCCATTGGAGGTCGATCATCAGGTGGTGGGTGAGTTGTCAGTATTCACCGAAGATCATGATATTGAACCTGAGTTTATCGTTAGCCAAATGCGTTTGGTTGCGGATTTGCTTTGCAGCGCCATTAGCCGACAAATTATGCTGACCAATACTCAAGAGGCGAGAGCCAGAGCAGAAGAATCAGAGAGGGCGACCAAAGAGTTTGTCGCCATGATTAATCATGAGTTAAGAACGCCATTAAATGGTTTGCTAGGGAGCGCTGAACTACTGTCAGATACCTCGTTGGATGAAGAGCAACGTACTTTACTAACCAACCTTTCCCATACTGGTGATTTCTTAAGGCATATCATCAATGACATCCTTGATTTTAGTAAAATGAGTGCAGGTATGATGGAGCTAATTCCATCGACTTTTGCTTGGCTAGAACTGACCAATATGCTCGATGGTGTGTTTGCGAATAGGGCACAGGACAAAGGGATTCATTTTTCAATTGACTCGGCGCCAGAAGTACCAGAGTTTTTGATAGGGGATTTTGACCGGATTTGCCAGATTCTGATCAACCTCGTCGGCAATGCCATCAAGTTTACTTCAGCAGGCTCAGTGCAAGTCAAAGTGCTCTGGCTAGAAGACAACCTTAAGGTCATGGTGAAAGATACGGGCATAGGTATACCAGAAGAAGCAAAAGCGATTCTTTTTGATCCTTTTGTGCAGGCCGACAGAACCGCTAAACGTCATTTTGAGGGAACAGGTTTGGGTTTGGCAATCTGCAAAAACCTCATCGATCTGATGAAAGGAGAGATCGGTTTTACCAGCCAAAAAGGTGTGGGCACTGAGTTTAAGCTATCTATTCCGCTTAAAGTCGCCACTCAAGCATTGCAGACTGAAAGTACGGAGAACAAGGCGACAAAGCCGCTGGAAAATTTGTCTATCTTAGTGGTGGACGATATCCGCATGAATCAAGTTATTATCAATCAAATGTTGAAAAAGCTGTCGATCACGCCGGATATCGCTAACAATGGTGTGGAAGCCATCAAAGCCGCATCTGGAAGCCGATATGATCTCATTTTTATGGATTGTCGAATGCCAGAGATGGACGGTTTTGAAGCCACCAGTTACTTACGTGAACAAGAATTTGAACTGCCTATCATAGCTTTAACGGCTGGGACAACGCTGGAAGAGCGTGAAAGATGTATTCAAAGCGGTATGAATGACATTTTAACCAAACCGTACACGGCAAAAGACCTAAAACTCATGCTCGAAAAGTGGGCTTAATTCTCGAGCACGGGCAGAATTCTGCACAGCTTGTCTAATGTTTCCTGATATTCTGCTTCACTGTCACTGTCGGCGACCAAGCCGCCACCTGCCCAGACATGAATTTGATGGCCCTCAGCGATCAGTGTTCGGATAGTAATACTGGTATCCATCGAACCATGGCGGCTTATGTAGCCGATGCTACCACAGTAGGCACTGCGGCAATGTGGCTCCAATTCTTCGATGATCTCCATGGCTCGAATTTTAGGAGCGCCTGTGATTGACCCCCCAGGAAAGCTAGCACGCAGCAGATCGGCAGGTGAGTATTGAATATCTAACTCAGCTCTTATTGTACTCACTAGGTGATGCACGGCTGGAAAACTCTCAATATCGAACAGTTTGGGAACATGTACAGAACCAGGTTTTGCAACCCGTCCGACATCATTTCTCAGCAAGTCGACGATCATCAGATTTTCCGCTTGATCTTTCTCTGCCATCGCCAGTGCCTTTGCAGAAGCGGAATCTAATTCAGCGTCTTGATACCTAGGGCGAGTGCCTTTGATGGGCTTTGTTTCAATCAGACGGTCGTGTACTTGCAAAAAGCGTTCAGGTGAAACACTCAGGATTGCGCTGCATTCAGTACGGACAAAGGCGGAAAAAGGCCCTTTGTTGACTGATTCGAGCTTCTGATACGCATGCCACTCACTTCCTGAGTATTGAGCACTAAATCTCTGAGCCAGGTTAATCTGATAGCAGTCTCCCGAGCGCAAATACTCTTGGACTTGATGAAAGCGATCGCGATACGCTTGCTTTGACATATTGGACTGCCAAGGACTGCATAGAGAAAAGCCCTGCGAGCCTTGATTCGTTTGCGACTCGAGCCAATGATAATGACGTTCAACGCTCTCGCCGACGACGAACGCTTGTTTCTCTTTATGATCAACCACCACTGCCCATTCATAGATACCTACCGCCATATCTGGCGATGAGAGATCTCGCTCAGCCATTTTGGGAAGTTTTTCTACTCTGCGACCTAAATCGTAGGCAAAGTAGCCTAGTGCTCCACCAATAAATGGCAAATCACCTTTGTATTCTTGGTTGGGCAGCCATTGGTTCTGTTGTTGCTCTAAGAGTGTAAAAGGGTCTTGACCGGATTCAAATTGCCCAGCGGGGTTAACGATCTTCGTAAATTCGCCACAGGTGGTGAGTTTAACGATGGGATCAGCAACTAAAATATCAAATCGGCTATCTATGTGGTTATCGGATGCAGAACGTAACAACATCGACCACGGTTTGTCTTCAATTCGGCTAAAAAGACGTTTTGAAAGCTCTGGATGGTAGTTAATCGGTTTGATTTCTAAGCAATTTAGTGTGCTGTTATTCATTTGTTTAATTTGTGACAAAGAGATCGTTCACTGCATAGCAAGAGAGGGAAACCAAGAGTATCATATTGCCAACTATCGCCGCTACAGTGACGTTTTATAATAAAAAGGTGGTGTCAGTCTTCTAAACTTGTGGTTAAAAGCAAGAATATAAACTGGCGTCTATACGGCGGTGTTAAAGGAAGCATAACTATAACGAGGCATGCAATGACGGTAATTCGCAAGCAAGATGTGATCAGCAGTGTCGCTGATGCACTTCAGTATATTTCTTACTATCACCCTCTAGACTTTGTTCAAGCCCTTGAAGAAGCCTATCACAAAGAAGAGAGCCAAGCGGCGAAAGACGCGATTGCTCAGATTCTTATCAACTCGCGTATGTCTGCAGAAGGTCACCGGCCAATCTGTCAGGACACAGGCATCGTTACCTGCTTTGTCAATATCGGTATGGAAGTCCAGTGGGACTCTACCGATATGACGGTTCAGCAAATGGTCGATGAAGGTGTTCGTCAGGCCTACACAAACCCTGACAACCCTCTACGAGCGTCTGTTCTGCTCGACCCTGCAGGTAAGCGAATCAATACCAAGGATAACACGCCTGCGGTTGTTCACATTAACATGGTGCCGGGCAATACGGTTGAGATACAAATTGCTGCCAAAGGCGGCGGTTCTGAGAATAAGACCAAGATGGTCATGCTTAATCCGTCTGATGATGTGGCTGAATGGGTTGAAAAAACACTGCCGACAATGGGGGCGGGTTGGTGCCCTCCGGGAATGCTAGGAATAGGTATTGGCGGTACAGCTGAAAAAGCAGCAGTACTGGCAAAAGAATCTCTGATGGAGCACATCGACATTCAAGAGTTGATTGAGCGTGGTCCAGAAAACGCAGAAGAAGAGCTACGTCTCGACATTTTCAACCGTGTCAACAAACTAGGCATTGGTGCTCAAGGTCTGGGCGGTTTAACCACCGTCGTGGATGTGAAAATCAAGACAGCGCCGACGCATGCGGCATCCAAGCCAGTGTGTTTGATTCCCAACTGTGCTGCAACGCGCCACGTGCATTTTACCTTAGATGGTTCAGGTCCAGCGGACTTGACGCCACCTAAGCTTGAAGAGTGGCCAGATATCACTTGGGAAGCAGGAGCCAATACCCGCCGTGTCAACCTTGATGACGTCACGCAAAAAGACGTTGAAGAGTGGAAGACTGGCGAAACTGTACTGTTATCAGGAAAGATCTTGACGGGGCGTGATGCGGCGCATAAACGTATCCAGACAATGCTGCAAAATGGTGAAGGCTTGCCACAGGGCGTTGACCTTAAAGGCAAGTTTATTTACTACGTTGGCCCAGTTGATGCTGTGGGCGATGAGGCTGTGGGTCCAGCAGGCCCGACGACCTCAACTCGTATGGATAAATTCACCGACATGATGCTCGAAGAAACAGGCATTATGGGTATGATTGGTAAAGCAGAGCGTGGCCCAGCGACCGTGGAATCCATCAAAAAACATAAAGCGGTTTATCTAATGGCTGTCGGTGGTGCTGCCTACTTGGTGGCAAAAGCCATCAAGAAAGCGCGTGTTGTGGCGTTTGAAGACTTGGGCATGGAAGCGATCTACGAATTCGAAGTGGAAGATATGCCAGTCACGGTTGCTGTGGATTCAACGGGGGCTAATGCTCACCAGATCGGCCCAGATACTTGGAAAGTAAAAATTCAGGAAATGGAGTCTCAATCATAGAACGGGTTAGAAACCACTGAATGAAAAGGTAAACAGTGGATAAAGGTGCGGTATGCCGCACCTTTTTTATCAGATTTTTCGCGTTAAAGAACTCAAGGAGCATTCATGCCACGATTTGTTCAAATCCTACAACTGATTATTGCCGTAGTGGTCGGTTCGTTGCTCGGCTACGATTTATTCCTTAATGGGATTAGCATTTTTGATCAAAAGTACGTCATCATGACTTGTGCTTTATTGGTTCTATTGGAAATCGCTTTGTTTGTGATCTTCAAGCTGATAGAAGATGACTAACGCTATCTGGTGCGTTTGCCCACGTTTAAAGCATCTAAGCCTCTGATTTTTATCAGAGGCTTTTTTATTCATCTTTCATTAAGATTACAATGATTAGGATGAATGTGTGTTCCAAGCAAAGAGACGGTAAATGAAGAACATAACCCAGGAAGTGAATGATTTTATAAATCGAAGTGTTGATTCCCATGTACGGGTAGCCGTGACGGGGTTATCACGCGCTGGTAAAACAGCGTTTATTAGTTCACTTGTCAATCAACTATTACACACTTCCACTCATGACAACCTCCCTCTACTGGCATCGGCTCGCGATAAACGTATCGTGGGTGCAAAGCGAGAACCTCAAGCCAATATGATGGTACCGCGCTTTGCGTATGATGAAGCGATGGAAGACGTATTCTCTGAGCCGCCAACATGGCCCGAGCCGACACGCGATGTCAGCGAAATTCGTCTTGCTGTGAAATACAAATCGACGAGAAAATCTAAAAAGCTGTTTAGCAGCACATCAAGGTTACACATCGATATTATTGACTATCCTGGTGAATGGTTGCTCGATCTACCGTTACTGGACATGAGCTTTCACCAATGGTCACAGACACAATTCAACGCACTTAAAGGTCAACGTGGAGAGCTGGCACAAGACTGGTTAGCTAAACTCGAACAACTAGACCTGACTGGTGACGTCAATGAAAGAGAGCTTGAAGCGATCGCACAGAGTTACACTCAGTATTTACACAATTGCAAGGCGACGGGGTTGCACTGGGTTCAGCCTGGTAGGTTTGTTTTACCAGGTGAGCTGGAAGGTGCGCCAGTGTTGCAGTTTTTCCCGTGCCGCTTTGATGCAGAGAGTAAAGTGAGTAAGGACTCCAATTTAGCCATGCTCGAAGCGCGCTATCAGGAATATCAACAAAAAGTCGTGAAAGCGTTTTACAAGCATCACTTCTCGACGTTTGACCGTCAAATCGTTTTGGTCGACTGCCTACAACCTTTAAACGCTGGTTACGAATCGTTCCACGACATGCGCCATGCCATTGAACAGATCATGCATAGCTTCCGCTATGGCCGAAGCAATATACTAAAGAGATTGTTTGCGCCGAGAATCGACAAGATATTGTTTGCGGCGACTAAGGCCGACCATGTTACTCCAGAGCAGCATCCCAACCTTGTTTCTCTGCTGCAACAGATGGTTCATCCCGCTTGGCAAACGGCGTCCTATGAAAACATCGAGATGAGCTGTATCTCTATGGCGTCTATTCAGGCAACCAAAACAGGTTTCATCAACCGTGGTACTGAATCCGTTCCTGCTATACAAGGAATAAACCTTGAGGGACAACCCATGACAATATTTCCGGGAGAGGTTCCGCAAAAACTACCTCACAAGCGTTTTTGGCAAAACGAGGGATTCGAATTTATTGGCTTTCGGCCACTTTCTAGCTCGGAAGATGATCCTATTCCTCATATTCGTCTCGATAAAGCGCTGGAATACCTGATTGGAGACAAGCTGAAATGACCGATTATCAAGACCCAAAGCTGAAGCAAAAACAAGTCTTCAACCAAACATTGGATCAAGAACCTTTGGGTAGCGAGCCAGACCTGACCTCGCAAATGCAGTTCGAAGAACGAGAAACCTTTATACCAGCGGCAATCAGCTCTGAAGAAACGTCTAGTGGGGCTGAGGAAAACCTAGCACAGGTGATTCGACCTAAAACCGGGCGTCGATGGCTAGCGAGTGGTCTACTTACAGCTTTTTCTGGCTTAGTCGGTTGGCAAGCCATCGACAGTATTATGGTGTCTGTTCAAAATGCAGATTGGTTAGCGCTTGGCTGGGCAGGTTTTATGTCGACACTGGCGGCGCTAGGCATAGGGGCAATGGGTAAGGAACTATGGAAGCTTAAGACGTTACGTCATCACTTTTCGGTTCAAGAACAGAGTGAAGCGCTAATTGCTGGTAATAGTGTCGGTCGCGGAAAAGCTTTTTGTGAAGCTATCGCTAAGCAAAGCGGCATTAAGCCAGAATCACCAAGCTATGACCGCTGGATACACAGTGTTAATGCTTCTCACAGCGACTCCGAAGTACTCGACATGTATGACGCTATGGTCGTGAGTGAACAAGACAAGAAAGCGAGCAAAATCGTCACTCAGTACGCGACGGAATCTGCCGCTTTGGTGGCAATTAGCCCACTGGCCATTGTTGATATGTTGCTGGTCGCATGGCGCAATTTCAAAATGATCGACAGTCTCGCCGATGTCTACGGTGTAGAGCTCGGATACTGGTCTAGATTGAAGCTTTTCAAAGCAACATTGATCAACATGGCCGCGGCAGGGGCAAGTGAACTGGCGATAGATGCCAGTATGGATTTAATGTCGATGGATCTTGCGGGGAAAGTATCAGCGAGAGCAGGGCAAGGGCTTGGGGTTGGTATACTGACCGCAAGGCTAGGAATCAAAGCGATGACATTACTTAGGCCTATACCTTGGCATCCGGAAAGAAAAGTTAGTTTAGGTGCGATAAGAAAGCAGATTGTAGAAAAAATCGCCTCTATAACAATCAAATAGTGTGAATGTGAAGCAAGTAATGCTGGTTTGCTTGACGAGGATCTAGGCTTAAGGGAAACTACTGTCAACTTTTCCTGACACCTAAGACTAGGGATTTAATCAGTGCGTTTAGAAGTGATATGTGAAGACAGATTAGGGCTCACCCGTGAGCTACTCGATATTCTGGCTTCTAAAAATATTGATTTGCGAGGGATCGAAATCGACACCATAGGTATTATCTACCTCAACTGTCCTGATATCGATTTCGATACTTTCAGTGAACTTATGGCCGAGATACGTCGAATTTCAGGTGTGAGAGACGTGCGTAAAATTCAGTTCATGCCGATGGAAAGGCACAATACAGAACTTATCTCTCTGCTTAATAACTTGCCTGAGCCAGTATTGGCGATTGACTTGAAAGGCAATGTTGATATGGCGAACCACGCGGCTTTAGGCTTGTTCAGGTGTGAAGAACAGGAGATGATTGGTCACCAAATCAGCACTCTGCTACCCAGCTTTAATTTTTCTAAGTGGGCTGAGGGTAAGATCACCCGTCAGCGAGAAAACATTGTTATTGGCGGTCTCGACTACAGCATGGAGATAATGCCAGTTTACATCACTGATGAATCCAACGAATCGATCTTGGCCAGTACAGTGATGATCATCCGCTCTACGCAAGAAAAGTCGGTCTTAGAAGATTCATTACCCCTGCACAACAATCTCGGCTTTGAACATTTTGTCGGTATATCCAATCGGCACAAGGCACTAATGAGCCAAGCGAAAAAACTGTCGATGCTTGAGCAGCCATTGCTGATTCAAGGAGAAACGGGCACAGGGAAAGAGATGCTGGCCAGAGCGTGTCATAATCGTTCCCACCGAGCGGCTTCACCATTCCTTGTTCTGAGTTGTGCTTCAATGCCAGATGATGTGGCCGAAACTGAGCTGTTTGGTCATGCCCCGGGCTCGTTCAACCATGAACAGGGTCATAAGGGCATTTTTGAACAAGCGGATGGCGGCACGGTTTTCTTAGATGAAATTGGTGAAATGAGCCCTCATCTACAGATTAAGTTATTGCGCTTGCTCCAAGATGGTACTTTCCGTCGCGTAGGGGCTGAGCAAGAAATTCATGTCGATGTTCGAGTGATCGCTTCTACTCGTCATAACCTTGCTGATCTCGCGGAGTCTAAATCGTTCCGTGAAGATCTTTTTTACCGCTTGAATGTTTTAACACTTAATATCCCTGCACTTCGAGAGCGCTCAAATGATATTGGCCCGCTTCTCGAACTGTTTGTCGTCAAATATGTTAAACAGCTTGGTATCAAGAAGCCCAATATTGATGAAACCTTAGTTGCTCAGTTGGTTAACTATCAGTGGCCAGGGAACATGCGACAGTTAGAGAATATGGTGTTGAGAGCGCTAACTGAGCTAGATACAGAGACGTTGACTGTTGATCTATTTCATTTGCCGCAACTCGACACTCCTTCCACAAGTGGGGCGACCATTAATCTAGATGGTTCACTAGATGAAATCATGAAAGATTATGAATCTCAGGTTCTGGAACGCCTTTATCAGTCGTTCCCGTCAAGCCGAAAATTGGCCAAACGCCTCAACGTTTCCCACACCTCAGTGGCCAACAAGCTGCGTGAATACGGAATAAGAAAAAACTAGATGGAACGAATCAGTACTCCTCAACAGGTGTTTGAGCAGGATGAAGGTATTATTCTGCGCACCGCGGAACCTACCGACGGTCAGTTGATCTCTGATTACTTTATTGCTAATCGAGAACACCTCAAGCAGTGGGAACCCAGACGGGAAGAGGCTTTCTTCTCAGAGTTTGGCTGGACACAGCGTTTGATTAAGTTGAACGAGCTTCACCGTATGGGTTTAGGCTACTACTTGCTCATCATTGATAGTGAAACGAACGAAATGTTGGGTACGGTTTCGTTTAGCAATATTTCTCGATTCCCTTTTCACGCCTGTAACCTTGGCTATTCACTTGGTAAAACTGCACAAGGGCGGGGTGTGATGACGAGAGCTTTGAAGATGGCCGTTCGCTATATGTTTACTATCCAAAACATCCATCGAATTATGGCGGGCTACATGCCACGAAATCATCGCAGTGAAGCCGTGCTTGAGCGTCTTGGATTCCAAAGGGAAGGATTCGCCAAAGATTATCTGCTGATTGATGGGAAGTGGGAAGACCACAACCTGACGTCATTGCTTAACCCCAACTGGATAAAAAACTGACCATGGATAGATTAGAGAAACAACTGGCTTTGGTGATGGAGCTAGACCAACTGAAATCCGTTTTGCGAAGAACCCGTGTCAAAAGTGCTCAAGGTCGTCTTGAAAATAGCGCAGAACACAGCTGGCATGTTGCTCTAATGGCGATATTAATGGAAGAACACGCTAACGAGCCCGTTAATATTGCTCGTGTTGTGAAGATGCTACTGCTGCACGATATTGTTGAAATTGATGCTGGCGATACATTCGTGTACGACATAGCGGCCTCAAAACTACAGGCGGAGAAAGAGCTTGTCGCTGCACAGCGATTGTTTGCTTTGCTTCCTAATGATCAAGGGCAGGAGCTTCTTGAACTATGGCTTGAGTTTGAGCGAGCTGAGTCAGCTGATGCTAAGTTTGGTAAAGCCCTGGACAGGATAATCCCAATGTTACTTAATTATCACAATAATGGTCAGAGTTGGCTAGAGCATGGCGTGACTCGTGAGCAAGCGCTGACGGTAAACCAGAAAATAGAATATGGCTCGCAAGCTTTATGGGCTAAGGCTCAGCAAGTCATTGAAGAAGCCACTCAAAAAGGATGGCTTAAAGCCTGAACAGGCCATACTACGAGGAAAATGAATGTCGTATCTCACTTTGGATGAATACCAAAGAAAATGGATTTTCACTCACCAATCTATGCCCGTACCAGAGCAAGATCTTGAGCAGATCAAGCCGATGACACAGGCGCGTGCTGCTCAGTTATGGAAAGAGAACATCAGTACTCAAAGCCCAGATGCAGAACGCCTGAGTTCAAGTGACTGGCCAATGAAAGAATCCAACTGGAAAGAAAGTCTTGATTGGATGGCGGCTTGGGAAGCCGACGAAGACGTGTTGCCAGAAGGCGTCGCCGAGTTTATTGCTTGGCAGGACGACGTCACGGTCTATTTTTGCTACGAAAAATACAACGTCATCGAGACTAAATGGAGTATTTTTAAGAAACATTGGAAAAATTTCTTGTTCTACGATGATGGCCCGATTTTAATCGGTCGTCGACGCAAAGAGTCTTTATGGTTTGATTCCGATGGCAAGGTTAAACTCGGTTATCGAGGCTAAAAAAAGCAGCCATTTAAGGCTGCTTTTTGCTGTTTATTGGCTAGACAAGGGTCACGACATTGCGCAGGTTGAGTAGTAACTTATGCGCACTACCACCAGACATACTGTAAGGGTCAAATTTCGCTTGAACCGAATATTTAAGGTTGATCGGTGTGGTCAGGTTCATTTCGGGAATATAGCCCATACTCCAGTCACCGAATTCTCGCTCGAAGATCTCGGTGTAATCGAGCAACAAAATATCTTCATGTCGCTGATCATTAAGAATTTGATGATAAATCTTGTTTACCTGAGCTCTTGAACCTTCGAGGCACTGCAAAAAGTAATTGCGATTAAATAACAATAAACCCGTCACATCGACTAGCGCGTTGTTTTTTCTCGCTACATCTAGAATATTTTGAATATCTGATTCGGTAATCCCTTTTGTTATTGTGCTTGCGTAAACCAACCTGACTAAGTACATAGTGTTCTCCTTGCTCGCCTCGTGCTTTCGTTCCCACTAACAGTATATGCAATAAAACACACTTTATCTGGGTTGCCAGCGTAATATAAGTACAACAGTATACTGACAGTCAAACATAGAATAATGATAGCGAGCGTCCAGAGGTCATCAGATACCGCGGTCCACATAAGCCATAGGGAGAACAAGCCAAACAACGACCATATAGAAATTGTGCCGTAATCGTTGGGACGCTGTCTTACGAGTTCAAATTGATAGACCATTTTGGCCTCTTGTACCGCTTGCTGCTGGGCTTGCTGATATTCTGGGGTTAGCTCCGGTAACGAGTCGACAGACACATACATCAGTGAGGCCCCATCAACTACACCTGATGGTAGTAGTCTTCATGTTCAACTTTGATGAACCTCTTCAAATGGCGCATCATTTCTATTTGCTCTTGCTCTGTACTGGCATAGGTCAGGAAATAAAATTCTTTGTTA
>NZ_JAPPTP010000049.1:0-3244 GCF_027587155.1 Vibrio sp. T11.5 | reverse complement strand
AAGCCTGGCGATGTCCTACTCTCACATGGGGAAGCCCCACACTACCATCGGCGCTAATTCGTTTCACTTCTGAGTTCGGCATGGAATCAGGTGGGTCCAAATCGCTATGGTCGCCAAGCAAATTCTTAATTCGGAAAGCTGCTATTGTGTTCTCAACACATTCAATTCTGTTCTTGCTTTGAGTCCATCAAAACCCTTTGGGTGTTGTATGGTTAAGCCTCACGGGCAATTAGTACAGGTTAGCTCAACGCCTCACAACGCTTACACACCCTGCCTATCAACGTTCTAGTCTCGAACAACCCTTTAGGACCCTCAAGGGGTCAGGGAAGACTCATCTCAGGGCTCGCTTCCCGCTTAGATGCTTTCAGCGGTTATCGATTCCGAACTTAGCTACCGGGCAATGCCATTGGCATGACAACCCGAACACCAGAGGTTCGTCCACTCCGGTCCTCTCGTACTAGGAGCAGCCCCCTTCAATCTTCCAACGCCCACGGCAGATAGGGACCGAACTGTCTCACGACGTTCTAAACCCAGCTCGCGTACCACTTTAAATGGCGAACAGCCATACCCTTGGGACCGACTTCAGCCCCAGGATGTGATGAGCCGACATCGAGGTGCCAAACACCGCCGTCGATATGAACTCTTGGGCGGTATCAGCCTGTTATCCCCGGAGTACCTTTTATCCGTTGAGCGATGGCCCTTCCATTCAGAACCACCGGATCACTATGACCTGCTTTCGCACCTGCTCGAATTGTCATTCTCGCAGTCAAGCGGGCTTATGCCATTGCACTAACCTCACGATGTCCAACCGTGATTAGCCCACCTTCGTGCTCCTCCGTTACTCTTTGGGAGGAGACCGCCCCAGTCAAACTACCCACCAGGCACTGTCCTCAACCCGGATAACGGGTCTAAGTTAGAACATCAACACTACAAGGGTGGTATTTCAAGGACGGCTCCACCGATACTGGCGTACCGGTTTCAAAGCCTCCCACCTATCCTACACATGTAGGGTCAATGTTCAGTGCCAAGCTGTAGTAAAGGTTCACGGGGTCTTTCCGTCTAGCCGCGGGTACACTGCATCTTCACAGCGATTTCAATTTCACTGAGTCTCGGGTGGAGACAGCGTGGCCATCATTACGCCATTCGTGCAGGTCGGAACTTACCCGACAAGGAATTTCGCTACCTTAGGACCGTTATAGTTACGGCCGCCGTTTACCGGGGCTTCGATCAAGAGCTTCGACTTACGTCTAACCCCATCAATTAACCTTCCGGCACCGGGCAGGCGTCACACCGTATACGTCATCTTACGATTTTGCACAGTGCTGTGTTTTTAATAAACAGTTGCAGCCACCTGGTATCTGCGACTCTCAATAGCTCCATCCGCAAGGGACTTCACCGTCAAGAGCGTACCTTCTCCCGAAGTTACGGTACCATTTTGCCTAGTTCCTTCACCCGAGTTCTCTCAAGCGCCTTGGTATTCTCTACCCGACCACCTGTGTCGGTTTGGGGTACGATTCCTTACAATCTGAAGCTTAGAGGCTTTTCCTGGAAGCATGGCATCAATGACTTCACATCCGTAGATGCTCGACATCGTGTCTCAGCCTTAAAGAGAGCCGGATTTACCTAACTCTCAAGCCTACGCACTTGAACCTGGACAACCGTCGCCAGGCCCACCTAGCCTTCTCCGTCCCCCCATCGCAATTGTAAGAAGTACGGGAATATTAACCCGTTTCCCATCGACTACGCCTTTCGGCCTCGCCTTAGGGGTCGACTTACCCTGCCCCGATTAACGTTGGACAGGAACCCTTGGTCTTCCGGCGAGGAGGTTTTTCACCCCCTTTATCGTTACTCATGTCAGCATTCGCACTTCTGATACCTCCAGCAAGCTTTACAACTCACCTTCAACGGCTTACAGAACGCTCCCCTACCCAATACATAAAATGCATTGCCGCAGCTTCGGTTTACAGCTTAGCCCCGTTACATCTTCCGCGCAGGCCGACTCGACTAGTGAGCTATTACGCTTTCTTTAAATGATGGCTGCTTCTAAGCCAACATCCTAGCTGTCTAAGCCTTCCCACATCGTTTCCCACTTAGCTGTAATTTGGGACCTTAGCTGGCGGTCTGGGTTGTTTCCCTCTCCACGACGGACGTTAGCACCCGCCGTGTGTCTCCCGGATAGTACTTACTGGTATTCGGAGTTTGCAAAGGGTTGGTAAGTCGGGATGACCCCCTAGCCTTAACAGTGCTCTACCCCCAGTAGTATTCGTCCGAGGCTCTACCTAAATAGATTTCGGGGAGAACCAGCTATCTCCAGGTTTGATTGGCCTTTCACCCCTAGCCACAAGTCATCCGCTAATTTTTCAACATTAGTCGGTTCGGTCCTCCAGTTGATGTTACTCAACCTTCAACCTGCCCATGGCTAGATCACCTGGTTTCGGGTCTATATCCAGCAACTCGACGCCCAGTTAAGACTCGATTTCTCTACGGCTCCCCTAGATGGTTAACCTTGCTACTGAATATAAGTCGCTGACCCATTATACAAAAGGTACGCAGTCACACCACGAGGGTGCTCCTACTGCTTGTACGTACACGGTTTCAGGTTCTATTTCACTCCCCTCACAGGGGTTCTTTTCGCCTTTCCCTCACGGTACTGGTTCACTATCGGTCAGTCAGTAGTATTTAGCCTTGGAGGATGGTCCCCCCATATTCAGACAGGATATCACGTGTCCCGCCCTACTCGATTTCACCTAAAATGCGCTGCCGGTTACGGGGCTATCACCCTGTATCGCAGACCTTTCCAGAACTTTCACCTGACGCATTAAAGGCTTAAGGGCTAATCCAATTTCGCTCGCCGCTACTTTCGGAATCTCGGTTGATTTCTTTTCCTCGGGGTACTTAGATGTTTCAGTTCCCCCGGTTCGCCTCATTACCCTATGTATTCAGATAATGATACCTGCTTATGCAGGTGGGTTTCCCCATTCGGAAATCCCAGACTCAAATGGCTTTTACTGCCTAATCTGGGCTTATCGCAAGTTAATACGTCCTTCATCGCCTCTGACTGCCAAGGCATCCACCGTGTACGCTTAGTCACTTAACCATACAACCCCAAAGGGTCTTACAGTCAAACAACCAAAGTTGTCTGCAATTATTTAAACATGATGCAGACTCGATTTTGCCGGACTCAAATATAAACATCACAAGGATGTTTCCAAGAACACTTGAATGTGTGTTGGTACCTAAATCA
>NZ_JAPPTP010000048.1:0-3333 GCF_027587155.1 Vibrio sp. T11.5 | reverse complement strand
CGTGATGTAGTGGTCAAATGAACTTGGCTACTACATTTTTTACATCCCAGAAGACACAAAATTGGAGTAAAAATCGTTAAATGTTAACAGCATACCTTTAAGGCGATACTTGATATTTGAGTTCGAAGCTTATTGACCACTCATTCAGTCCCTAGCCCCAATCTAAAGATATCTAGCTGAATGAAGTTGAGTTGCTCTCCTCATCCCCCTGAGTTTGATATTGATAGCAGCCAGATATGAGGCTCTAGCAGAACAAAAAAGCCTAAAAAATACTTAATTACTAATCAGCTAATACAGACGGCGAATTAATGACGAAAAAAGGCAACCTGGAGATAGGAAAATGAGTGAATATTATTTAATTGACAGCGCGGGTCCCTGCGCGTCGACCGAGGTCAGCGATCACAATAAATATTATATTAATTTTAAAGCGTGCGCTCGCCCGCCTATTGAACCGATTCGGATCTACGAAACCTTTAAGCCAGAAGGCGACTACGAGACTCCGGAATTTGTACACACCAAAGTTGACGCATTATCTAAGCGAGTGGTAATGGAAGCCGGGCTACAATATATCTACGGCATCCACTGGGTGCCAGCGTTCATCAAAAACAGTAAAGGACACAGAGACTATTTATTCATCAACTATATGCAAAAGCTTAAATGCCTCGATCTTGATAAGTCAGAGTATTCCTATGTTGATTCATTCAGTAAAGTAGCGGGATTAGAAAAAATAGTCCTTGATGAAAACTTCCTTGCTGAAACGCCGCTCAATCAGCGACTGATCTTTAAGATGGAAGAGGCAGCTTACATTCTGTTCCACCGCACCATTGTCGAGCGTATCATGGCGACCAACCCGATCAATACCACCTTTAAACCCTGTGCACAGTGCATTTAATAAGGACATAGCATGACATTTATTCCTTTTGATAAAGCCACTATCGCCACCGTTCTACCTGAAAAGCGCGCAAAGTTTGTTTTCACGCAACCAGACGTGTACATGAATTTTGGTGAGATCAAAACCCTCTATATTTACGAAGATATCCTAGAAGAACTGGATGAAAAGTGGCTCGACCAACTCACACAGTGGTGGGCAGAGTTAGATTTTAACGTACCCAATACCGAGCATGACTTGGACAAAACGTGTGACGAGTATGCCTTCATTGATTTTGCTATCTTACCGGAACTATCGTCACTTGATGACCATGTCGCAAAGCAAACACCACTCGTTTGGGATAATAAAGAGCTGAAGATCAACACCGACTTCCTGATTGGGTTACAACAAGCCGGCGCGGTTGATGTGTGGTTTGATAGATTGTACTAACCCCTTATGATTGGGTTCTGACAAGGGGAATTTGCCCCAGCTTCGTCTATTCGAACCCAGTGGCATCAACAGCGTTAGACAAAAAAGCCCGCCACTCACTTGGCGGGCTTTCACCAAAGGCGAATTAATGACGAAACAAGGTAACTTAGAGGTAGGAAAATGAGTGAGTATTATTTAATTACCAGCGCGGGCCCCTGCGCGGTGGCCGAGGTCAGCGATTTTAGTGAACATTATATTAATTTTAAAGCGTGTGCCCGCCCGCCTATTGAACCGATTCGGATCTACGAAACCTTTAAGCCGGAAGGCGACTACGAGACTCCTGAATTTGTGCGTATAGGAGTCATAGCTTTGTCCAAGCGAGTGGTACTGGAAGCCGGGCTACAATATCTCTACGGTATCCACTGGGTGCCGGCGTTCATCAAAAACAGCAAAGGACACAGAGACTATTTATTCATCAACTATATGCAAAAGCTTAAATGCCTCGATCTTGATAAGTCAGAGTACTCTCGTGTCAACGCATTCGGCGGAGTATCGGGATTAAAAAAAATAGTCCTTGATGAAAACCTCCTTGCTGAAACGCCGCTCAATCAGCGACTGATCTTTAAGATGGAAGAGTCATCTCGTATTCTGTTCCACCGTACCATTGTCGAGCGTATTATGGCGACCAATCCGATTAACACCACCTTTATACCCTGTGAATAATGTACTTAAATCAACATCCCCAATAATGGCTACCCCGCTATTGAGCTACTCACTGTGATGGATTTGTTTATTACCTGAGATAGACAAACTATGACCTACAAATTGGACAATAATAATGTCAGATATTAACGAAGAATATTACGTGCTTGTATGTGGCTCTGGTGAAGTTCCTTCCCCTTACGTTTCTTGTAGTAAGAGCCACTACCTAATATATCAAAAACCTATTTCACTCAAGGTTCCTATCCAGATTGAATCCGCTGCAGAAGCGCAAAAAAGTGTGCCACTTATCGAAGCAATGGCCGCCCCGAGTGACCCTGTACTGTCGGAGAGAATAACAAAAGTACTAGAATATTATGATCTTTATAAGGTTCAACTACTTCCTGCTGTGTACACCCATAATGATGATAATGAGTACCCGTATTCAGTACTAGTCGTCGATAATGATATCGATGCTTACGATTTTGATAACGGTCAATACTCTAAACGTTCAGATGACGGTGACGTTAGAAACCCTAGAAACTGTCGATTAGACCCCACTAAGCTCGCTTCCATTCCTCTGGATAAGCGTCGTATTTTTTTAATACCGGGCATGATGAGTTACTTGGTCCATAGCAGCATCGCAGAGCCATTAATTGCCTTGAATGCAAGTGGGCTTCACCTGGTGCCATTATTGCAATGGGATGATCGCTTCGGCATGACAATTTAAAAGGAAAATAGTGATGAATGAGTATCAGGTTTTTCATCGTAGTGTTCACTATCAAAAAAATAATCGCCTTATACAGGCTAACAAAGTAAGAATGATGGAAATCCAACCGGATTTAGTGGTGGATTTTTGTCAATGCCCGCGGCTATTTTTTGCGGAAAAGTACGCGGATATTCTGTCCGCGATGGAGCCAGCAGGCGTCGAACGCCTGAAAAACCCTTATCGCCCAGCTTTAGATAGAGAAGCTCAAATTGATATCGGAACCGTGCAAGAGTTGGAAACGATTGATGATATCGACTATGTCTTTTTCCATGTCTTTAATCGCTATGATGTACTGGACAAAGACGCAACACAATGGCACTGCGATACGCCTTCCATCGGTGCCGTGACTGTCCCTGTTTTGGACGACAACAAACTCAATGCCATCCCCCTACAACAACGCCTGTTGTTTAAGCTTGATCAAGACCCATCATTTCTGTTCGTACATGATAGTGTCGTAGATGCGATGTTGAACGCCAAAATGCAAGATATCTGGGTGCGTTGGGCTGATTAATTTGTAAGACACATATCGGCGATAAAGGGCAGTTGTAAAGCCAAATCGAGCTCATAT
>NZ_JAPPTP010000047.1:0-5716 GCF_027587155.1 Vibrio sp. T11.5 | reverse complement strand
TGCCGCTGCGATGGCGTACGTAGACCTCAATCCTATTCGAGCAGGCATTGCCACTAAGCCCGAAGACTCAGAATTCACTTCCATCAAAGCTCGAATCGACGCCTTAAACCGACAGCAATCTACAGCCCCTTGCCTTCATCCATTTATCGGTCACGAGAGCCACTCAAAAAGAGAAGGTATTCCTTTTCGATTGATGGATTATCTTGAATTAGTCGACTGGACAGCTCGTCAAATTCGGCCCAACAAAGCATCGATGAATACCAGCCTGCCACCCATCTTAGATAGGCTTGGAGGAGACAGAAATAACTGGCTCAGGGTGTGTACTCAATTGGAGAAATTCCATGTCACGGCGGTAGGCAGTCAAGCCAAGGCTATCATCGCCAAAGCCGCTCTGAATAAGAAAAAGCTTCATTTACTCACCTTTGAGTAAGCGTCACTCGAAAGCTTTTAGAAATTCCCCCACAGCTTGATAGCTGATATGGTGTTGAAATAAACGTACCGATATTCAATAAAATACCTTCCTCAAGTCCAAATCCACGACAAAATTCCTCTACAACTCTCAAGATGGTTTGGAGAGCTTAGCTTTCGATTTATTGGTATTGGTGTGAGCTTTGTTGGTGTGTGTCCCACATTTTGCCCATTTTGCCACATTTTGTCTGAGGGATCATGATAAAATCAGGGGATCCCTCAGTATTAAAGTGATTACGATATTTGGTGTCCAAGTTGTAACAAAGTTGTTCAAAACTTATTCAAGGGTCACCATATTCGGCACTTAGAGTTGCATGAGACTATTTTTGACTGGGCGTGGCAAAGACCTGAGTCCAATAGAAATGGTATCTTGCTGATGAGTTTTCCACCAAAGATGCACCCATTTGCTCAAAATTAGCGTTCATTATGCTGCGACAGTGTCCTCTGCTAGACATCCATGCTCTCATCACCGCTTCAATAGAACGCTGCCCACCTGCTACATTCTCACCAGCACGGCGCCATGTATAACCAGTTTGGTTGATCCTATCGATAAAGGAGCTGCCATCAGATCCCGTGTGACTGACAAAATCATTATTCGCCATATCACTTGAGTGCCTCTCTGCAGCGCGTTCTAACCGATAATCCCAGGTAAGTGGTTTAACCGCAGGCATCCTTGTCGAACCACATCGTTGTGGGCGTGAACGTGCCTCATTCACAGCGGCCAGCATTTGTTCGGCAAACGTTACGGTTGAATTTGAGTGCTCAGTATGCGAAGCCATCGCTTGACCATACCCAGCCAAAAACAGTAATGGAATGATTACTCGTGTTCTGTATGACATGTTTCTTATCCTTGTTACCTATCGAATCATATAACAAGTGCAAAACGTTACTTTTAAACAGAGGCAAGTATAAGAAAGCAGCAAAGTTCCAAGGAGGAGTACGCTGCTTGACGATTTACACTTATTTCGCAATTACTGCTCATCATTTCTTCGTAGTGAAAGTCGTTTATTATCATTTCAGAGTATGAAGTGGTTATTCATATGGCAAAAATAGGCTAGGTGATATTTGAATAGGGTATAAAAAAAGCGAGTGAGATCGCTCATCTTTGACAAATTCAAGCAATAAGCAGGATTGTTTTTGGTAGCTTTCGACGTTTTCGCGTGAACAAAGAGTAAATTCAGGACACACACCAAGAGAACACTTTTGGTGTGTGTCCTGAGTTTCTTAGAATTTCACTTTCTGAATTTCATTTTTGTGTTTCAGACACAGATTCCAAGCCTAGCTGATATCTCAGTTTCATTTTCGTATTAGTTATCAAATTGAGAAAATTAAACCCAATTAATTTAAACCATTGAAAAATTTATTAAAAAAAATGGTATGCATCGTGCTACCCCCTAAATTACAACTCAGTCGGGAGCATGACAATGAAGATCTCATATTTCGTGTTTACTATAAGCCTTTTTACAACCTCTACTTATGCAACGGACTACTATTATCTAACTGGTGCACCCGATATCGGCTACAGTGCAAAAGGTAAACCGGACGCAGTTGTTAATATTAATAATACACTGCCTCAGAATCTATTGGACCGCATAGACACTATGCTGCCACCAGGACAAAGAGTCGATCCGAGTTACATTGCAACAGACGCGAAAAGTAACATAGAGATTGATCCTAACTTTGTTGGCACCGCTAATGTGTCATTCACTTTCTTAAACGAAGGCGCTAGTTTCAATAATGTCTTCGGCTATTTTATATTCGATACGGATAACCCACCGACAGATAGAAGCCAGATATCTCAGCATATTGTCGTGTTCCCCAATGCTTCTAAAGCACCTGAGGGTGAAATGACTCAAGGTGACCAGTTGACTTATCAGATTCCACTAGAGGCAGGACAGAGTATGGGTTTTTTTGTAGTCCCAAACGGTTGGGGCTGGGACTGGTTAGGAAATCAGGGCTATGTTCCCTATGATGGCCCTTGGCGTCAACCGTTTTACTCATTATCTCAACTCAACCCAGAAAATAACGTCAATGATCGTTATCACAATGTTGTTTTCGCAGATGAAACAAGCGAGTTACTCGTTATTGGTTTCGAAGATACACTGTTTACATTAGGTGACAAGGATTTCAATGATCTCTTGTTTTCCGTACACGTTACACCTTTCGAAGCACTGAATGGCCTTGAACAGAGCAGTAGCACTCAGAGTGGGTATGTCGCTTTAGTCGGTTCAGACGAGCCGCAAAGTGAGAATTACACAACTTCCTATTATCCGAGCGCAAGTACAAATGCGACGCTCGCTTTTGAAGATTTATGGCCACACACGGGCGACTTTGATTACAACGATGTGATTATTCGATACCAAATGACTTTGACGAGTACGGACTCGAACCAATTAAAAGGTTTCGAAGTTAACGCAACAATACAAGCAATGGGAGCAGGATTTCATAACGCATTAGCATGGCGTATTCCTGGCATTGGAAGCGAAAACATTGAGTCGATATCACTAACACTAAATGATCAGGCCGTGAGTCATCAAATCACCCAAATGGATGGAGAGGATGGGGTGTTCGTACTAAGTGAGGACTTACGGCATGATGTCATCGAAGGGTGCTTCTTTTTCCGTACTCACACCGATTGTAGTGAGGAAGAAAGAACTCATTACCGTCTTAGTGTAACGTTAGCAGAACCCGTCGAATCAACCGTTACTGGAGCAGCTCCGTTTGACCCTTTTATTTACGCATCAGAGGGGACACATCATGGTGCGCTAGGAGCGCTTATTACTCCAGGGCGATCTTGGGAGCTTCATCTGAAAAATCACTGTGGGACTAGCGCGTTTGACTCATCCCTTCTAAATTGGGCAGACGATTTTTCGACGGCAACCACATGCTATGTCGATCAAAACAATATTCCTTGGGCGATCAATATTGCAGATGACTGGGCTCACCCTGCAGAGCACCAAAGCATCACGAACGTGTACCCAATGATCTATCAGTGGGTAGGATCAAACGGTCAAGAGGCTTCAGATTGGTATCATCGCTCAAACGCAGAGACATCATTACTTTACGAGTAATAAGGGGAAAATTATGAGTAATAGAATATCAGCCGCAGCAATGTTTGTGATGTTTATGGTTGGATGTGGTGGTGAAGACGGAGGTGTCAGCACGACTGATGAGCCGGAATCTTCACAGATAGAAGGAGTTGTTGACGTGGAAAAGCCTGAATCATCGGAAACACAGAATGAGCTATTACAAGAAAGCAACGATGTACCAGTGAGCAATAACGTAATTGTCGATCAAACGCCAAAAATCAGCGTTTTTTCGGCGGACCAAGACTTTACTTTTAGAGTTGATCGAGAATTTACACTGAATTTTATGCCACCAAATAATGAAGCCGGTTCATTCAGCGTTTATTGGAAGATCTTAGCTGAGGACCCAAATTCAGATAGATTTGTCGTTGACCCCTCTAGCCTTATTACAACAGTTCCCGATAGTACTCGTAGCCACATCATTATGGTTAACAATAGTTGGAAAGAGATCGTCGTTGAGTGGCAACCAAATAATGGTATGGATATTCAACAAACTCTACGTGTTCCACTTGAAGGAATGAGTGAATTTACGGCTTACTTTGAGTAGCTTAGCCCTGTTTCGAATTCACTCTTTCAAGGTCAAGAGACACTGTATTCGCCTTACTCAAAACAGATTGCTTGGAAAACATACACACACAAAGATAATCATCTAAAAAGGACAAGCCTGCCAAGAATACTCAGGGTCAGCTCCGGTAACGAGTCTCAGTTGGGCCTGATGGGTTGGCATCAGTGATATCCTTGACTCCGCTAGCTCTACAATGGGTTTGTCCTCACGGACACCCGCTAAGGATTAACTAGGTTTAGTAAATTCAGAGTAAATTCATAAATTCAAGCAATAAGCAGGATTGTTTTTGGTAGCTTTCGACGTTTTCTCTCCTCACTATATGATTCAGCTCTATAACGAGTTATTAGCTTGTCTCTTAAATTCTTCGTACGCTTGCAAGGTATCGAAGTTGGTCGAGAATACGCTCAACTTGGCTAGCCGATCGGCATTGTCTAGAAACTCGGCGTCTATATACTGCTTTTGGCTCTGTAATACATCGTTTTCTCGCAATGAAAGGTAGATGTCTAGTAGCTCTCTATTTCCTGTATTAATATAAACAAGGAAAGATTGATACAAATACTCCTTGTCGGCTTCTGCTATGCATTGCTGAAAAGCACGATGTTTTAGCGTTAATAGCATCGTTTTAATAACCGCTTCAGACTGACTCTCCAGCCATTTATCACGCATATCTCCCTTTATCGGCTCAGTAGCAGAACACTTAGAAAACATAGCGTTTAGGTTGTCGTATGAGGTTTGCACGTCTGCGAACGCGCTCGAAGATAGCAGGAGTAAACTAGTTGCGAGTCGCATCATATACACACTTCCAAAAAAGTTGTTCTTTACCGCTGGAGGTCAATCTCGCCTTGTCAGCAATACGATTAACTAGCTCTTTTGTTACAAAGTGACTACTAGCCATCGCTTGACCGAATTTTTCCCAATCGTGCTCATAAATCGTTTTTAATCGTTTCCCAGCATTCATACACCCAGATAAAATTTGTACAAATTGTGATGATGAACCGATGTGGCCAGCAAGTTACCAAGCGCCACTTTTGATTCGATTTCATTTAAATGGTTTTGCATATTGCGGCTGATAACCATGTCATCAATTTTACAATAAGATAGAACGCCCATACTTTTTCTCGTTAATTAAAAATATTAAATGTACAGAAAAATTAACAACCCAAGGTCGTATTTTTTAATATTTATAACAAAGACCATACTTTAAGTCTTTATTGGTGATAGTTTTAATTATAACTAACCCTTCCGGTGCGTTATGAGATTTTGTATCAGTGTCGAGAGCTCGCCCAATTCTAATTTGGGTTAGTGTCAGGTCAATACCATCAAGTACGATTTTGGTGACAGGCATCAGAGATTTAGTAAATTCAGGACACACACCAAGAGAAAACACTTTTGGTGTGTGTCCTGAATTTAATACTCTGTGACGGCCTTGTCTAAACCTCATCCTTTACTCGACACATTGTTAACACACCTCTTTACAACGCACTGATTTTTGAACAGTTAATCGCCCTACGCGCTGAAAGCGTTGACTCTTCTGAACCCCAGCGATATCCTGCAAAAGCACTGGCAAAATCCAGTGCCAGGATTGAACCCCTGCCTT
>NZ_JAPPTP010000046.1:0-6807 GCF_027587155.1 Vibrio sp. T11.5 | reverse complement strand
AAAACGTTGTGAACACAGCGAAAGAGCTTTTAGCTTAATCACTGAATCTTGATACGAAAACGCCCCGCTATACTAGCGGGGCGTTTTTTATTGAATCTCTTCTACATTCACTTCAGTACTGAACTTGACTGTGCGAGTAGAGACCGAAGTCTGAAATTTGCGAATGTTCTTATCCTGATGCAATACGCGCTCAATAAATTTTTCATATGCTTTGATATCTGGAACGCTCACCACCAGCATGAAATCGTAGCCTCCCGTGATCTGATAACATTGAGTGACTTCTGGGGCTTTTGTTATCGATTGGCGAAACACGCTGTATATATCAGGTCTATCTCGCTCCATTTCGACTGAAACGATCAACTTCATCTTATTACCGGCCAGCTCGGGATTGATGATAGAGACATCACCCGTTATCACGTTGTCTTCCCGAAGCCGTTTTACCCTCTTCAAACAAGCTGGCGGCGACAACCCTACTTCTTCCGCCAACTCTACATTCGGAATACGATTATTCTTTTGCAGTATCGACAAAATCTTCCTGTCTAAACGGTCAATTTCCATAATTTCTCCAGAGGACATTTTTAAGAAATTTTAACACACTCTAAATTAAATAAAGAAACATGAGACATAGTAAACATGCAAATCACCTATCCATATTTCTCATGTCTTTATTAATATTTGTGCCATCGAATCATTCAGTGTGGAATTCAACATGGAAAAGTTACAACGTTTCTTTTATGACCTTTTTAAAGAAATAGTCGATGTCACCTGGACTCTGTATAAAGTGATGATTCCAATCATCATCGTAATTAAAGTTGTTGAACAGCTAGGAGGCGTTGCATTGCTTAGCCAATGGCTAAGTCCTTTGATGAATTTTGTCGGTTTACCCGATGAAATGGGCTTGGTGTGGGCGACAACTCTGCTTACTAATATGTACGCGGGTCTATTGATCTTTATGAGCACCAACAGCGAACTCACCGTGGCTCAGGTATCGATTTTGGGGTCATTAATGCTCATCGCACACTCGATCCCAATTGAAGCTGCTATTGCCAAGCGCGCTGGTGTGAGTATTGCGATGACAACGTTAGTTAGAGTCGGGGGTGGACTGGTGTTTGCGTGGGTTCTCCACCAGATTTATCAGTTCGGCGATTTGCTAAATACACCTGCCCAGATCGTTTGGAATCCCGAAATACCCCCAGAGCAAACTTATTTGCAATGGGCGTGGTCACAAGTCGAAAACTTGATAGCGATACTTGTCATCATTGCCATCTTACTATTTACGTTAAAGATGCTAAAGCTATTAGGGGTGGAGAAGTTAATGGCGATGGCACTCAAGCCTGTTCTTTCTGTGCTAGGCATCAGCAGAGAGGCGACTAACCTAACCATAGTCGGCATTACATTAGGTATTTCTTTCGGTGGCGGCCTGCTGATCA
This sequence comes from Vibrio sp. T11.5, assembly GCF_027587155.1. Classification (NCBI taxonomy): domain Bacteria; kingdom Pseudomonadati; phylum Pseudomonadota; class Gammaproteobacteria; order Vibrionales; family Vibrionaceae; genus Vibrio; species Vibrio sp. T11.5. Next base: position 5,377 of record NZ_JAPPTP010000046.1, on the reverse strand, counting down.
ACGAAGCGAAACGAGGCCATATACCAGCACGAGATGTGTTTACCGCCGTCATGTTGCTTAACTTGGCCCACAGCATGATTGAAGACACCATTCTCGTATTGTTGATTGGTGCAGACTTCGTATCGATATTTTGGGGAAGGTTGCTGTTTGCTTTTGTCGTCATCGCTATTATGTCACAGATCCTTAAGCGTATAAGCGAGCCCACCTGTCAGAGATATCTTTACAAAAGCGTTCAGCAATAATAAAGGCCCTGCTAGTGCAGGGCCTTGGTTTATTTTTCTTCAAATCGCTGAGCTAACTGATAAAACTCGTTGACTTGATTGCGTAACTCTTGTGAGTGCAGATTAACGGAATGCGTCGCTGCTAGGTTTTGCTCAGCCGCAGAGGCTATTGACTGAATGTGCAAATTTACATCGCTCGAAAGCTGGCGTTGTTTCGTTGCCGCATCTTCAACCGTGCTCATCAAGTCGTTCATCGATTGCATCATGGTTTCGACTTCAGATAAACGTTTCGCGCTTACTTCTGCTACTGCACCACATGCATCTGTTTGTTCACGGTTGGCAATGATGTCGCATTGCCAACCTTCAATCGTCGTCAACATGGTTTCAATACTGTCTTTAATTTGCAACGTGGCATTGGAAGTTCTGCCTGACAATGCACGAACTTCGTCCGCTACCACCGCAAAACCACGTCCCTGCTCACCAGCGCGGGCGGCCTCAATCGCAGCGTTTAACGCCAGTAGATTGGTTTGTTCTGCGATCCCACCGATTTCTTCCATCATCTGACTGACGTTTTGAGCCTGTTCACTCAGTTGATACGTGGTATTGGTCGCTTTTTCAGCCTGAACACTGAGTTTCTCTAAATTGACATGAGTCTGGTCGATAGTATCTTTCGCAAGCAGGCACGTTTTGAGTGTCACATCAATCAAATCATGTGCTTCGTGTGTGCTGGTTGAAACTTCGTTGGCGGATGCTTCCACGTCTTCGGTTGCTTCACGAACTTGGCGAATATCTTTCGTTTGCTGCTCAAGAGCTTGCGTTACCTGCAAGGTTGTTGCGCTTAAGCCATCAGACAGATCTTGCAGCGGTTTAGCGGAATCCGTCATCCTACCTAGCACGGTTCTAATTCGTGCAGAAAGAAGCTTAATATGGAAATCTGCAATTGAGAATTGAGTATTGCCAGAATAGATCAGACGACTGACGCTATCATATTTTGACTGAAGCTTTCTCAACTGTTTAGGCGTATCGACCAATTCTTGCCTGAAAAGCAATGCGGTCACAGAGATTGGCAGTGCACTAGCGACCCAACTCGCAATGCCTTCGAGAGATAATAGATTCGCAATGACGGGGGCAGATAGAGAACCAATTAACATCGCATAACGCAGAGTGTCGGGAATTTTCAGTGAGACAGTCGCGCCTGTTTTCTCAGCGTGCAGCAAAGATTGATAGGCTTTGTCCGCCACCTTGACCCACTCTCTTTTGGGTTTAACACGCACCGACTGATAACCCGTTATCTCACCATTTGCGTAGATAGGCGTTACGTAGGCATCTACCCAATAGAAGCCTCCTGTTTTAGTGCGATTTTTTACAATACCCCGCCATGCTTTACCTTGTTTTAGGTTCGCCCACATATCTGCGAATGCAGCTTTAGGCATAGTGCTATGGCGCACAATATTGTGATTTTGACCCAGCAGTTCTTCCTGAGTGAATTCGGCAATACGACAAAAAGCCTCGTTACTGTAGGTAATGACGCCTTTCAGATCAGTAGTCGACACCAACTGTTCGTTGGCGTCAAGCAAGGTTTCGCGTTCCGACGAAGTTTGACTAGCAATCATGAATGTAAACTTTTGTTGTAGTTATGTGGCACGGAAATATAAACAATAAATGAAATCATGACAAAATATTAAAGTAGTCACATGTAACACTTTTAGATTATTTGAAGATTTTTTTTGTTTTAAACACAATGCCTTCGCTCATATCGAAGCAATCTAGCCCGTTAATGACTGGCTCAAGTCAGAAATGATCTCTACAATGACGGTGTAGTATTGCCCACTCCTTGTTCAGGTAGCGCTTTTTTAGTGGTTAGATTAAAACACTTCAGTCTGAAACAGTTAACCATTCTGGTTTCTATCTCTGTTGTTCTCTTATTTCTCGTTTTCTATTTTACGTTCAAGGCACTTTGGAGCCATGAACTGGCCGTTGATGCTTCAAAAAAGAGACAAGAGTTCGAGATCGAGCGTGTGCAAACCGTATTGAAAATGGAAGAACTCGAACTGAGAGCATCCCTTGAAGATTATGCCGCTTGGACAACGTTGGCACGTTATGTACAGCAGCCTAGTGACGCTTTCATAACTGACAGCATAGGTCCGCATGCATTTGAGTCCAAGCGGGTCAACGGTATGATCATTTTCGGTCATGAACTTGACGTAAAATGGAGCGCTTTATACAGAGATGGACAAGTTCATTCCGCTCAGTTTATCGAGCTCAATGACCCTGAGATGGTCGACAAGCTTCTTACTCAAGCCATACAATCTTCAAATGCCAAAGTTTCCTCGCAGTTGGAATACGCTGTACATAAAAGCGAGCCATACATGGTAGCCACTGCTCGAATTTGTCTCAGCGACGGAAAATCGTGCGATTTTGGGTACATAGTGTTTATTCGCAAGATCCGCAATGAGTTTATCGCAGAGATTGAAGATGCGACTGGTGTCAAGATCGTTGTTCATCCACTCAATGAACATGAGGCTGTACAAAGTACGGCTCAGGCAGAGAATGTTTCCGTGATTTATCGCGAAGACTTTCTAGACGATGATAACATTGCTATCGAAATTACCCACAATGAAAAGCTACCCGCTTTTCTAACCGTGCCCGAAGCTAGCGTACTAGCTTGTTTTGCGCTCGTGATGTTCGCACTCAATTTGATAGTCGTATCAAGAATAATTAAACCCCTAGAAAAGGCACAGCAAACACTTCGCCAGTTTCAGAAATCAGGAGACATGCTACCCAACGAAGCCACATTTGTTTCAAAAGAGATGAGAAGCTTTGCTCGTGACATCAATCACCTCATTACTGAACTTGATGAGAAACGTGAAATCCTCAAAATGCAGTCTATTGTCGATCCACTTACCGGGATTGCGAATCGAAGACACCTCTACGAAACGGCCCGTTACTTCATTGAAGTGCTGGGTTACAATTATATAGGAGTCACTTTAGTCGATATCGATCACTTTAAACAATACAACGACAACTATGGACACATTGCCGGTGATCGCGCCTTGCGTCTCGTTGCAGAAGCACTGAGAGATGTTGAATCACCCTACGAGCACTTGGTGTGCCGTTATGGAGGTGAAGAGTTTTGTGTGTTGCTCGCAAGCGACATCGAACTTGATCTTGATGGTTATCTCAATCAATTGGTGAGAGCAATCAGTAATCTGTCATTAGAGCATGCCTATTCGCCAACCCAACCGTACGTCACTATAAGTGCTGGTGCAACGTCGAAGAAAACTAACACCTACGAGCATTTAACCAGCTTATTCCAATATGCGGATCAAGCGCTGTATCAGGTCAAACAAGACGGTCGAAACGGCTACCAAATCATTTCTGCCAATTAAGTTTTGCTCACGCATCGAGCCTAGTTCCTAGCAAGATATTTCCCCCACACACAGTTGCATTCCGAGTTTACCAACGCCCTTAGTTAGACTATACCAATGATATGTTCTACCAAGGGTCACACAAAATATGTCAATCCGATATTGCAGTCTCTACTGGCTGGCGTTGTTGATTTGTTTTATGCGGTCGGCCGTTGCCGACACGACGGTCATTGCAATAGGTGAAGTTTATCAAAATCCAGAACTAAACAAGCTTGCCGGCTTTACTTTGATAGAGGATCTCGAATTCATATACCAAAAGTCTGGTGTCGAGATAGATTTTGTTTACTTACCGAATGCGAGAGCTATACGCGCAGTCAGCCAAGGTCGATATCAAGGCTTGGACTTGAGGATATCGAGGCTTGCTCAAGACGAGAATATGATCAAGGTTGACGTCCCTCTCTACTATATCAGTATCTTCATATATGGCTTTGAAGGGCAATTTTACAACGAGCTGAGCCAAGTTTCGGAAAAAGTACTCGTCTCACAATTGGGGATGAAATTTACAGAAGAAATCGAAAGCTATAAAGCGCTTTATTTGGTTGAAAAAGCGGAACAAGCAGCATTAATGGTAAAGAAAGGACGCGCAGACTTGTGGCTAGCACCTAAGGTGGTTTACGAAATTCTCAAAGCCAAGTATCCAAACATTAAACCCGTCAGTAAGGCGATTATTCGCGAACCCCTGTATCACTACATTCACATTTCAAATAAACACCTCCTGCCTCAATTAGAGCAAGCCGTTAGAGATTTAGTCGCCAATCGACCGAATCGCCAACTACCATAGTGAACGCCAACTTTCTGCCCGACAGCTTTCGAGATCTTGACGGCACATTCATTACTCGTTCCTATTTAATACTATAAATCGCCGAAGCTTAGGTAACGGATTACCCCTTCAAAGACTCATTCAAAACTTGCACAATGAAATCAGATTTCAGCGTTCGGTAATCCTCATGTGAGTATCCATCGCAAGACTGTTTCAGTTTGTTGTAATATTTCACTAACTCAGGATTTGAGACGAGATAATCACGAAATCGAAGGAAGCATTCATGTTGTGAGCCATTCACAACAACTTGAAATGCTACGTCATCTGTCTTCGACTCAAGCATGCACAGCTCAGAGGTGCGCAAGGTATTTTGTTTTTCTGAAAACCCTAACGTGGTCAATATTTGAACTGACTGTTCAAATTGTGACAGCTCAACCCCAACATAAATGTCCAGATCCCCTTTTGAAATCGCTCCTGGGATTGCCGAAGAGCCGATATGCTCTACAACCGCATTGGGGAGCAACAAACTCACTTTTCTCTTATAAGATTCAAATTGTGCACGACACAAATCCTGATACTCTTCTGGTAAATAAAACTTCATACTATCCTCAATCAAGTAAGTGAAACTAGACTAACCAACAAAGCACCTTCTTGGTTCAGTTAATTCAACGTTGTTGTTCCTCTGCCCACAGCAACTCTCTATGGCCTACAAATAACTGAGACTATTTGTCAGCTAAAATGACACTCCCAAATCCATTCGTTATAAAAACAAAGCCAATCACAAACAATCGGCAAGGAAATTTAAATCGATTATATAATAATCATTAAGAATGATAAGTACAAATTCAATAAGCATGCAAAATGAATTAAAGTGTCATAAAAACGTTATTTTTTCATTTATAAATCGAAAAAATATACCTTAATATTATTTATTGGATCCGACTCACATATTAAAAAACTCTTTCAAG
>NZ_JAPPTP010000045.1:0-7190 GCF_027587155.1 Vibrio sp. T11.5 | reverse complement strand
CATAGACTTATCAGTAGCTTGTAGTGTCTTTCTCTCAATGATAATGAGATGTATTAGTTAATGTATTTCTAATTTCATAAAAAATATTTAGATGAACTTAAATATAAAGTTTATATATAAGTGTTAAGGTGATATTTATAATCATTGTGGGGTGAGTTTAATATGAATAATAAAAAGGGCCAATCCAGTTATCGGGCATGGGAATGCATCACGATTTTACCTAAGCAACAAGCTTTAAAAGCTCTGATTGCTATTAACCTCGATGGATAGAATCACATCAAGTTGAACGAGTGCCAGTCTAATGATACTCCTTCATATACCTTGTTCCTTCTCTCTTATAGAGACGGTGCAAAGAGATTAAGACTTCTCGAGTCGAAGTTTCTTCAGCATCGTTACAGCACTTTCTTCTTAACTATTTTCTGAGTATTCTCAAAAATTGAGCTCACGATATGCTCAGGAAAGCCTTTAGGCAATGTAGCACTTACCTGTAACATCGCCTTCGGTAAGGCATCTTTCATTTCATCAATTATCTCTTGCATCGTGTCTTGAGAAAAGTTTACATCTTTAGCTGTATCCAAAAAGTGACGAGGCAGGATTTTACTGATTTCATACTTCTTGCCCTTTGTTGCTTTCAATCCCATCGCCAGCTTAAGCTTTCTGATATTGAGCCCTTTTCCTCCCAATAGTGGGTAGGCTGACAAAATATCGTAGAATGGAGTGAGTCTGTAGCTGCCTCCTTTATCAATATAGATAGAAAAGTTTTTAGCATGTCCATCTGTAGCGCCAATGAGCCATTGAAATACTTGGAACCTCATGAAGTTATACCGATCTTCTAGAGCATTACTTGACCCCATTAATAACTCCATGATCTGAGCTATGCCAGGGCCACCTTGAGATTCGTACTTAATGGATGATGGCATACCAAATACTTGGCAGATATCTTCCTGAGGTAAGCGTAGCAAGCCTGCTCTGTCTTTTGTCCAGCGCCTATCAAAGCGTTCTACAGCTAAAGCTTTAATGTTGTCTGTTTGGATTATATTGACGTTGGGAACTGCGAACCCCAGAGCTCTAGCTAGCTCAATACAAAGGTACTCGTTTTCTACGCTATCTTTGAGATCTAGGGTCGCGTTGGCTTGTTGTATTTCGCCTTTTGGCAGTTTGATGATGTGAGTGGTGGGGGTGTTTCCTTTCGGTATACACCATTGCTCATCAACAAATAGGAGAGCCGTTTTCTCTTGAGCACCTGCCACGGAGATTCTAAAGTCTTCTTCTTCTTCGAGCATTCCGAGCGGAATATCAGACTTGTATGCAGAAAGAACAGTTTCTAGTTTTTTGTCATCAAGGACTTCGTAGCTAAGTGGTTCCTTTTTATAGGGGAGGTCTGGAGGAAGTAAAGCAATCGCACCAACACTGTCTTTTCCTATTTCTTTTAGGAGATCAAATGGTTGTTTGGATGACGCCTTGTACCTTGCAACTATTCTATCTCTGACTTGAGGACTGTCTGGCAAGAGATTGTCAAAATAGTTTATAACTGCATCGGAAGTGATAGCTGGTAATTGAAGTTTTAAAGACAATGATAGTGGTCGAGTTACCGCATTGGTTAACCAGTTTTTATCATATTGAAAAGTGTGAGCACCATTCTTATGTTTTTCTAGAGTACCAACAAGTTCACCATTCATGTATGCGATTAGCTTCTGCATTACCAGATCTCATCATTTTCATTTAACGAAGCTACCTGTGATTTCTCTTGGATACTCAATGTTAGATCCATTGCCTGGGCAAGCTTAAAGAAGGTAGCAAGTGTTGTTTTGTTAGGGTTGTTTTCGAAGTTCGAGATTGTAGCTTGCTTGATGCCGACTTTTTTTGCTAGTTCTGACTGTGTCCATCCATTCTTCTGACGTATCAGTAGCATCATATCTGCTAATTGTTTTGGACTATATATCATTTGTTCCAGTTCACTATAGAATTAAGGTGCACCTTCAAGATATTTAATTATCCCTTAGTGAGGATAGGTAAAATTATATCCCCACAAGAGGGTAAAGTCTATATTATCCCCACTAAGGGATGATGAAGTATTTATCCCTTCCTGGGGATATTGAGTAATCTTAAGGGGCATAAGAAGCAGAGGAGCAGCAATATCTAATGAAATACTGAGTTATATGTAATACTGGCATTAGTCATAGACCTACTAAATTCTGGTAGTTTTTCTTGTTTGAGGGAGCCGTTCTTATTTGGATGAGACCTCGCTAGCATACAGGTGGTTACGACATTTAGGGCAGGTGGGTTGCTCTTGCAATGAGGCTTGCCATTGGCAGTGACACATGATGCATTCGAATGTTGCTGTTCTTTTGGGTGGCGGAGGTGGAGAAGCTATCGGCTTGTTTCTTGGTATAAGCCAAGGGTCGTTGTGTAGAGAGGGAGAACTGTCTCTATAACTAGAGTGACCAGTTGTAAAGTGAGGTTTGGCTTGATAGCTAGCGATAGCTCCGGTTTTTATGCTTTCTAATTCTTTGTCTGTCAGACGAGTTATTTTACGAACCTGCTATTTGGTGTGCCCAAAAAAGCTTTTGCCGAGGATACTAAGAGAGTGTGACGTACTGATGTGTAGTTAAAATCTTCATTTATTGATAGTTAAAGATTTTAGATAAAAAAACGGGACATCCTGAGATGTCCCGTTCCAAACGTTTGGTGGAGCTGGCGGGAGTTGAACCCGCGTCCAAAAACCATTCATCATTGGTACTACATGCTTAGTCGATCTTTAAATTCACCAAGTACCTGCGAACCGACACGCCAGTAAGTGACTATCCTGAATTAAATTTCGCCGTTCATCTCTCAGGCGGGAGAATCCGGGCTAGCGCGTTTGGGTTTGATCTCTCGTTGGTCCCCGTCTTACGTGCGGAAGCTAGGGCGAGAGAGCTCTGAGCAGGTTATTAAGCTGCTAGTGCGTAGTTTTCGTCGTTTGCGACTATTTTTTTGCGGCTTTTTACGTGGCCAACCGCCCCACGGCATGCACCTCAGACTGCAAAATTCCTGTCGAATCCTAAATCAGCCCCAAAGTGTTCTTCGCATAGTACCAGAAAAGTGTAACCTGTCTAGACTTGTGCGTTTAAGTGCTCAATATTAGCGCAGTGAACTCTTCATTACGCGTGCTTTTTCTCTCGCCCAATCTTTTTCTTTTAGATCAGTACGTTTATCGTGCAGCTTCTTACCTTTCGCAACACCGATTTTCATCTTCACCCAAGAGCGAGACCAGTAGAGCGAGAGTGCAGCAAGCGTCATACCTTCACGGTTAATTCGACCAAAAAGGTTATCAAGCTCACGGCGGCTCATCAGTAGTTTTCGCACACGGGTAGGGTTCGCCACAACGTGTGTCGATGCTTGGTTAAGAGGAGTAATAGTCATGCCACTCACAAAGGCTTCACCATCTCGCATAAACACGTAGCTTTCTGCGATGTTTGCTTTACCTTGACGAAGTGCTTTAACTTCCCAGCCTTGAAGCTCCATGCCAGCTTCTACTTCATCATCAATGAAATATTCGTGGCGAGCTTTCTTATTGACAGCGATGGTATTGCTACCCGCTTTTTGTTTCGATTTTTTCTTTGCCATAATAGCTGCATTATACGGTTAGGAACCTAGTTAGGAAATCCCTTTATTTGCGCTGAGTGCAAATAAAAGTAAAATTGGTACATGCCTGTCGTTTAGGTAGATGTTTTGAGGAGTCTATATGAAGCAAGTCAGTCGTTCTGCACTGGTATCCTTCAGCGCTGAACAGATGTTTAAGCTGGTAAATGACGTGGCCAGTTATCCTGAGTTTTTACCTGGGTGTTCCGGCTCCCGAGTGATTGAATCCAGTGGTTCTGCCATGGTTGCTTCCGTTGACGTTTCGAAAGCGGGGATCAGTAAAACGTTTACTACATCAAATGAGCTGATCAGTGATGAAGCGATCTTGATGAATTTGGTTGATGGGCCTTTTAAGATATTAAAAGGGGGGTGGTTTTTTACTCCCTTAGATGAGCAAGCCTGCAAAGTGGAGCTGAAGTTGGAATTCGAATTTTCCAGCAAGATGATTGAAATGGCTTTCGGTAAAATCTTCAATGAACTGACCAGCAATATGGTCAACGCGTTCACTCAGCGCGCGAAACAGGTGTATGCATGCTATGAGTATTGAGTCTGACATGATCCACGTTGAGGTGGTATACGCATTACCTCAAGAACAGCGAGTGTACACTCTGGTTGTGAACAAAACGATGACGGTTGAAGAGATCATCCGAGAGTCTGGCGTTTTGGAGCAATATCCTGAGATTGATCTTGCAAACAATAAGGTCGGCGTTTTTAGCCGTAACATAAAGCTCGACGCAACGGTTCGAGATAAAGATCGTATCGAGATTTATCGTCCATTGTTGGCGGACCCGAAAGAAATTCGTCGTAAGCGAGCCGAGCAAGCCAAAGCAGAGGGTTCTGCCGATCCTGTGACCGGTGGTAAGAAAAACCCGTTGAGGAAGGAAGCTTAAAGAGCGGGAACGGACTTCGTCCTATGGATCGCTCCGCTTCTAGATAACGGGATCGGGCTTCGCCCTTCTGGAAAGCTAGAGTTGATTTCTCAACCAAAGTGGAACAACTTAGTTTTCCAGTTTTCCAGTTTTCCAGTTTTCCAGTTTTCCAGTTTTCCAGTTTTCCAGTTTTCCAGTTTTCCAGTTTTCCAGTTTTCCAGTTATCCGTAGGACGAAGTCCGTTCCCAAATCCCGCATCCCAAATCCCGCATCCACGAAAAAGGGCTGACACAAAATGCCAACCCTCGAAAATTTCTCCAGCTCTCCAGCTCTCCAGCTCTCCAGCTTTAGTTAATACTCTCAAAAAAGTCTTTGCTCGGCGGGAAATCTCCAGTGACGTCAACCAACTGCCCTTTATCATTGAAGTTGACGATCAGGTTCTTTTGAATGGAATCCTGATGACCTTCAGTGTGGTGATAAATGTAGTACCAAGTATCAGGGAAGCCATTTTCAATCAGCATTGGGGAGCCCATCACAAACCGCACCTGTTCTTTGGTCATACCAAATTTAAGTTGATCGACGGCTTGTTGCTCAACATAGTTACCTTGGTTGATGTCGATTCGGTAAACGAGCTTTTCTAATAGTGAGCAGCCAGTCAACAGTGTCATAGAGAGTGGTACAGCGATTAGCCACTTTTTAAATTGCATACGAATAAGTTCTTGTAACAGATATTTCTTAAATTGGGCTGATAATAAACAAGCTGGCCGACAATGTAAAAAGCTCATCTTGTTTTGAACTGTTTCAGACCACGATTTTTGAGTTTAGTTGCAAAGTGAGAGCAAATTTCCATAAGACTGGAACTCTTGCCTTCAGTGTGAATCACCTGTGGTGCTGTTATTAGGCTGCTATAAGTAACTCTTTTGCATTTGCTAGTGTTGATTCGGTAATTTCGCTTCCACCAAGCAAGCGTGCCAATTCTGAAACCCTTTGTTCATTGTTCAACGTATGCATTTGTGTTTCAGTTTTGCCTGCTTTGGTTTGTTTGGCTACAAAAAGTTGTTGGTGGCCACAGCCAGCGACTTGAGGCAAGTGAGTCACACACAGAACTTGCGTTGACTCGCCAAGCTTACGAAGCATTCTACCTACAACAGCAGCAGTGGGTCCGCTGATACCCACATCTACCTCATCAAAGATTAAACTAGGTGTGTCGACTTTTTGTGCCGTTATTACTTGAATGGCTAAAGAAATACGTGATAACTCACCCCCAGAGGCGACTTTGGCAATGGGCTGAATAGGTTGACCAGGGTTGGTTGACACCATAAAACATACGTTATCCATGCCGAGGGGAGAAGGATGAGTACATTGCTTATCGACTTCAATACAGAATTGCGCTTTTTCCATGCTGAGCTCATGCATACTGGCGGTGATGAGTTTATTGAGCTCTTTAGCGTAGCGACATCGAGACTTGTGAAGTTTCTCTGCTGAGGTCAGGAAAACCTGATAGTTATTTTCAACAGCTTGCTCTAACTCTTCCAGCTTTTCATCGGAACAATCTAAAGCCTCAATTTGCGACGACAAATCTTGGTGATGCTGATATAGCTCATCGGGTAGAACATGATGTTTACGAGCCATCGACATGACTTTTGAGAAGCGTTCTTCAACAAATGCCATACGTGCAGGATCAACATCGATGTTATCAAGGTAACCACGTAGTTCGTTATTGGTCTCCTCAATTTGAATAATGGCTTCTGATAGCATGTTAGGCAACTCTGAGAGAGATTCATCCAATTCAGCGAGCTGGATCAGGGAGCTACTGGCTGATTGGAGAATACCAAGCGCATTAACTTCTTCACCTTCGTAAATAAGCTCGATGGCTTGTTGGCAGGTGGCGGCGAGCTCTCCGCTGTTAGACAATCTTTTGTGTTCCTGTTCGAGTTCTTCATATTCATCCTCGCCAAGAGAGAGCTCATTAAGCTCTTTGATTTGGTATTCAAGCAGCTGTTTTTGCGCAAGATTAGCCGCACTATTTTCTTTTAACTGCTTAAGGGTGTTATCGGCCTGACGCCAATTTTGATAGGCATTACGAGTGCCTTTTAAAAGGTTGCTGTGGCCTGCATATTGGTCCAGCATGGCCATTTGGTGATCACTCTTCATGAGTTGATGGTGCGCATGCTGACCATGTATGTTGATCAGTAATTGCCCAAACGTTTTTAGTTGTGAAAGTGGTACCGGGCTGCCATTAATGAAGGCTCTTGAGCGGCCTTCTTTATTGATGATGCGACGCAAGATACAGTCACTGCCTTCCAGCAGATCGTTATCTTCTAGCCAACGCGTTGCGTGAATGTTGTTTTCAAGGGAAAAAGCCGCACTGACTTCGGTTTTTTCTTCCCCTTGGCGTACCATGCTGGCTTCCGCCCGACCACCTAAGCAAAGACCTAAAGCGTCAATTGCAATAGATTTACCCGCACCAGTTTCTCCAGTGATGGTGGTCATGCCGTGAGATAGCTCCAGCTGTAGAGATTTAACAATAGCGAAATTATTAACACTTAGATGAGCCAGCATTTTGTGTACCTGTTTAAATGAACAATACTGTATAAGAAAACAGTATATACTGTTTCTTTATACAGTAAAGTCACAGGTGAAATTTTTTGTGAGAAGGATCTAAACCTTGCGTGATGAGACTGTCGTCATTCCATAGAG
>NZ_JAPPTP010000044.1:0-9328 GCF_027587155.1 Vibrio sp. T11.5 | reverse complement strand
GTATGGCTCTGGCTTTAAGCTAACCCACGAAATTGGAGGCTAGCACCTCGTGGGGGTCATTATGTCTATACCGCAATCAATCATCTAACCTTTTCATGGCTTTACGGTAAACATCGCTACGTTCGCGTTTTCCGACTGCTAAGACGGTTACAATGATGACATCGTCTTCAACTTTGTAGACGAGACGGTAGCCAGATTGACGCAACTTAATTTTATACATGTTGTCAGCTCCAGAAAGTTTTGAAGCCGGAACATGTGGGTTATCTAAGCGCTCGATTAGCTTTTTCTTAAATTGTTGTTGCAGAGTAGAGCCAAGCTTTTTCCACTCTTTGAGTGCGCTCTTTTTAAAATCGAGTTTATAGGTCATCAATATTTACCGAAATGCTCTCTTCAGATTCACGCTCTTTAGCGATAGCTAGTAGTTCAAGATCTTCGAGTCTGTCCATCATCATTTCGTACGCTTCGGCAGGTACGCAATAAAATGCTGGCTCATTTCGGTTTAATACAGCAACAGGTTCGCCATAAGCACTAGTTGCAACTTTCATAGGGTTAGCTTTCAACTCAGTAATGCTTGCAGCAACATCGGCTAAAATTCTAGTGGTCATATAATAGGTCTCTTAAGCGGTCTTTATGTTGGTCATTTTAGCCTCAACCAAGCGGTATAACAAGAGACGATGGCGTCAATAGTTAATTTTTGGCGCTATCTTTATCCCACATTACACCGTCTCTGAGCATCGAGTTTAAGATCACAACCATCTTTCTCATGCAGGCAACTATGGCTACTTTTTTGGGTTTTCCTGCCGCAAGTAATCGTTCATATGTAGTCTTAAAAACAGGGTTACATTGGATGGCAGACATCATTGCCATGTACATGACTGTTCTAACTTGAGGTCGACCTCCTTTTATCATCCGTTTGCCTTTGAAGCGTCCGCTCTCTCTTGTTATAGGTGCGACGCCAATGAGAGAAGAGGCTTGCTTGTTAGTGATAAAACCGAGTTCGGGTACATTGCTAATTAGGGAGGCTTTTGGTGTGTGTCCTGAATTTAGGCTTTTGGTGTGTGTCCTGAATTTATGTCCTGAATTTATGAATTTATGAATTTATGAATTTAATTTGAATTTAATTCGAGAACTCGTCCAATTTTAGTACGTATGGGGTCAGAACTATTCAGTACGGTACTGGTTGCAAATATCAGAGGTTTAGGTCTTTTTTGTGGATGTGGAGGCATTGATTCTCAAAAGTTTGGCTGTAGAATTTGAACATTGCGCATCTACTCATTGTTTTATATAGAAATTATGAGGTGACTCGTCAGAGCAGGGCGCTATAAGCCTTAAAGTACTGCTTAGGATATTGAACATTGGAAAACAGAGAGAAACAAAAAGGGCCGGGTTGTCTTGGATTTGTAATTGGTGGGATGTCGTTCATTCCTTTGATTGGCGTTGTATTTGGAATTGTCGCCATTATCTGGGGTTTCAACGCAAAAAGTACAAAACTGAAATTAGTGGGCCTTTGTGGTATTAGTTTTACTTTTATCTTGTATGGGACGCTTGCGTACTTGGGCTTTGTACAACAAGGAGGAGTGTACGATGATCTGCGCTCTGAGTTAGTGAAAGTACAATTGACAAGTGCAGTACAAGCTATTGAATTATACAAAGTTCAAAATGGTGTATACCCAGAATCATTAGAAGTCTTACAAAACACTTTACCACAAGACAGCTTGGTATTTCTAAACGATGCAGCACAAGTCAGTATGTCCGGAGAGACTCAGTATTACTATGTTGTTATTGATGAAAATCACTATCATATTCGGTCATATGGAAGAGACGGAGTAATTAATACACTGGATGATATTTTGCCAACACCGATAGAAAATGTCGGGCTAGTAGTCGACTATCAGGTAGAAAACGGCTCATAATAAGCAATCAAGGTGACCCGTTACACTCGGCAGTTTGGGTATGAAGTTCGGTGTGGTTTGTCAGTTTAGAGCGGTCACCTTATTACAGGCATTATACCTTTATGGAGGAACAAAATAGAATGAGTGAAATTAAAACGATAGAGCAATTAAAAGAAATTTACGCAGAGCCAAGTGCCAGAGCTAAAAATAAAGTTCTATCTACTCTTGATGTTCATGCCATTACGCTAATAAATAATTGCCATTTCTCGGTTCTAAGTACTACTGATTCACAAGGCTATGTTGACCTCTCCCCAAAGGGAGGAGAGCCTGGCTTCATTAAAGTTTTAGATGAATCAACGGTATTGCTTCCCGATAGCTCGGGGAATAATCGAATAGATGGCCTTAAAAATATTATCAGTAACCCGAAAGTAGGGCTGTTGTTGATGGTCAATGGAATTGATGAAGTTGTTCGTATCAAAGGAACAGCGAGTATTCATACTGACTCCAACTTGTTATCGGTTTGTCCTGATGGGAGTAAGCCTCCTAAGGTTGTTATCAAAATAGTGATAGAAAGTATGTATTTTCACTGTGCTAAAGCAGTGATGAGAGGAAAGCTTTGGTCTGATGACTATAAAGTAAATCGCTCAATTCTTCCTTCTTTAGCGCAAATATTTAAAGACCAACAAAACTTAGAAAGTAACGCGATAGGCCAAGATGAAATGGTTAAGTATTACGAGTCAAGCCTTTAGAACGTGTCTAACAATAAATTATGGCGTCGATAGTTAATTGGGGCGCCTTTGATATCCCACATAACACCGTCTCTTAATATTTAACTTAAGCATCACTATGTACAAACGCTAATTAAGTGGCTAAAAATGGACTACTATCGTTCAACGAATGTACGTCAAAGTTTGGCTTGTATTTACAGTGGTCTGAATACGTTTTGTGTTATGTTGCTAGCCGCTTGGCAGGGTGATGGGTAAAAAGAGTACGTACATAGGAACAATTATGAATAAAGATGAGTTAGTTGAACTAGTAGTTAAGTATTTCAAGAAAGTAGATGCCGGTGATCCTAGTTATCTGGATCTCTTTTCAGAGGATGTCGATTTTTTCTTTCCTAAATTTGGACAAGCAAAAGGCAAGGACGCTTTAGTTGAGTTCGGCAATAGAATTGGTAGCTCGTTGAGCAGTATTTGGCACGACATAGATGGTTTTCAAATAACAACCTCTGGAAACAAGGTAATAGTTGAAGGACAGGAAGGTGGTGTAATGAGCGATGGCACTTCTTGGCCAGATAACAATGTTTCCACTGGTCGTTTTTGTAGTGTATTTGAATTTGAAGGAGAAAGAATAAGTCGTATGTATGTGTATGTAGATCCTGATTTTCCAAGCCAAGATTTAGAAAGAATTTCTGTGCTGTCAGGAGAAAATATAGAATATTAGGCGTCTGCCCAAATTGGATTTGCCAGGGTAGTGGTAACTGGTTTTGCCCTAAAGTTTGCTACGCACCTCTAACCAGCCACTTTATGGGACAGGAGTTTGGACTTCTTTTTCCAATCGATGTCCTGTCCGATAGTCGGCTGTTTTCAAACTACTAAATCTTGGTACGCGATAACCTCTTTTGATTGTGCTCTATCAATAATTGACCGCACAAAGAAATCCACGGATTTAGGCGTAAGTGGTAGGCTTAATGATGGCTCTGTGATCTCGAGTTCCAACAGCAGTGGCATACCGTTCTTATCTTCAATGAAGTCTAGTCTTGCGTACAAAAGCGGTTTAGAAAGCTCAAGGTTGCTTTGGACTAGATCCAGTATACGCTTTGCTAACGCCTTTTCTTCACTGTTCGCATCTTTTAGCGTGCGGAATTCCATGTCAGGTTTTTTGGTTTCCCCCCGTTCCGCGAGTAATGGCTCTTTCTTAATCGCATGAGAATACGTGTTGTCAAAGTAAATCATGTTTGTTTCACCATGCTTCTCAATTGTGTTGAGATAGGGTTGAAAAATGACGCCTTTTTCCAACTGTAACAGGTAGCGCACATGCTGAGTTATTTTTTCTGAATTGTCGATCGAAAGACGAACGACACCAAATGAATAGGCGCCGACTGTTGGTTTAATCACGACTTCGTTTATTTCCCAATCGCTATCTTGAAGACTGGCGAGAGCTGCTTGAATCTCTGTTTCTGAATAAATGATTTCAGTCGGGACAATGGGGACCCTTTGCTTCTCCAATAGCTTCAAGTAACTTTTGTCTGAGTTCCATTCGATGACTGATAGAGGATTAAGCAACACAGAACTCTGTTCAACCTTTTGGCAAAACTCGATGAACGGTTTTACTTTTTCCATATAGGTCCATGGAGAGCGCAGTACGACCACGTCATACATTGACCAATCAGGATGAGTGTTATCCCAGAAGATGACGTCCGCTTCCACGTGAGTGCGCTTAAAAGCGTCGATTATTAGGGGCATATCATAGTCGACGGATAAGCTATCGCTATCTGATACCAATGCGACTTTCTTTGTTTTGAGCATTTAACGACTCCTTTTTTGCTACCAGGGGAGGACAGTTCCCATATGAATAAACTGACCACTGACTGAGTTGTCCGTATCAAGTACCAATTGTATTGCTGTGAGAGCACCTTCCTTGGGGGTCAACATCCCGTCCCCATCGTTTAAGTCAGTCTTCGTATAACCCGGATGGATGCTATTGACCGTAATTGGAGTATTTCGAAGCTCATAGGCAAGATGAGCTGTCCAAGAGTTGAGCGCAGTTTTTGAGGCACTGTACGCAGGGAGCGATTTGAATTCATCCGTGTAGGTATAGGAGCTGGTATCACTATGTAACGTCACTGAACCCAACAAACTTGAAACGTTGAGTATTTTGCCTTTTGTCGAACGCTTAAGTAATGGTAAGAAGCGACAAGTTACGTTTACCGTACCAAACAAGTTGGTGTCGAACGTTTCCTCCCATTGTGTGAGTGGTTGTTCAGATGGAGATTTGCCGTATTCTTCAATCCTAATCGCTGCATTATTAATAAGAATGTCGATTTTGCCGAACAAGTTTTCAACAATGCGAACAGCTTCTTGGATAGAGTCGTCGCAGGTAACATCCATCGGTAAGCAAAATGCTTCGATTCCTTGGTCGCTCAATGTAGTAACCGCTTCGCTAATCGCTACAGCGTTTCTACCAGCAAGTAGTACCGTATGACCTTGTTTGCCAAGTGCAGTTGCAATTTCAAAACCGATGCCTTTATTGGCTCCAGTGATGAGCGAAATCTGTGAATTTGTCATATTGTTCCTAGCTCTCAACTTTCATAAAATGAGTTTGTTTCTTCGCTTCGATCAGTTTGCCGGTGCCAATAATGGAACACAGAGCAAGTAGAAGTGTTATGAAACTGACTATTGCCACCCAGTTTCCAAAGCGTTGTGCTATAAAACCAGATGTAATGACAGGTATCGAGAATCCAATATACGAATAGATGTACATGCCAGCCGTAGAGCTTGCTTTATCAATGTTACGGTTACTGGTAAATTGAAACAGACTTGCCATGTAAGTGAAACCATAACTTGAGAGGCTAGTACATCCTGCTCCAAGAAGAATGATTGTGATGGATTCACGATAATAACCAAGCGCTATGAGGCTAAATCCCAACACCGTCAAGAAGCACCCTAGGAGTAGACTTGTGTTTGAAGACAAGCGCTTGGCAATGTGTTGAGTCAGAAAGCCGGTGCAAATAGATAGGAAGACCATTAACCCAGTCCACTCGCTAAGACCTACCTCATTGAGTAATATTGGGACGATGGCGATGACTATGCCCGTAGTTGCCCAAGCCATCATCATGCCTAAACCATACGTCCAGGTATTGGAGGGAAAGCAAGGCAATGTAATTAGAGTGAGGTTTGGTTGAATAGTTTGAGTGGACGGTAAACGAACAAGCAATAGCATCAGCAACGGTGCGAGCAGAAATAAGCTTAGATAACTGTATGGTAGCACGCTCATACCCGCTACGTTCAAACTCGTACTCGTGGCAAGTGCGCCGCTACCAAAACCTAAAGACGTCGATGCTGCTACCAGCAATGTCCCGAATTTTAGTTCTTTCTCTTCAATTAGGTCATAGATGTAGGCCGAGACAGATGTTGTGGTCAAGGCGGTAGCAATCCCTAGTAGTAATCTTGCGACAAACAAAGAGGTCCAATTTGGCTGAATAACTAGTAGTGCCGTTGCGATGACACTCAAGAGAAGTGCAATGGATATGGGCAGTTTTCTACCCACTTTATTTGAAATCCCCCCCAGCATTAATAAGGTAGGTAATAGCCCTAACACATAGGCTGCAAAGGCGATGGTTCCCGCCGCGGTTCCCATGTTACTGCTTTGGACATACACTCCATAAAGTGGAGCTTGCAAGTTTACGGCGTAAGTCACGCAGAACATGATCAACGCCAAGATACTTAATGAAATTCGCTTTTCCATACGATGATTCCTTTCATGGACAACTCTTTCTGATCGAGAATATTTTTCACGCGCACAATCAACATACTCTAAGTGCTAAGAGGGAGAGCTAGGCATCACATTCAGTCGTGACAGACTCTTCACCCCAAGTCTTAATAAAAGGGTCCGTTTCCTCATTGCCAAGTTGATCGAACAGCTCGGTAGACAAATATCGTTCACCTGTATCTGGCGCCATCGCCAATATCACGCTTCCTTTAGGAGCTGATTTTGCGACTTCTAAAGCGGTTGCGACCGTCGCTCCAGCAGAGATGCCGACAAGGAGCCCTTCGGAACGGGCAAGAGCACGTGCAGTCATGATCCCCAAATTACCATCGATAGTAACGAGGCTATCCACCACATCTTTATCCAAGACGTTAGGTATGAAATCTGGGGTCCAGCCTTGAACGGGGTGCACGGTCCATTCATTCTTAGCGAGAATCCGGGCTCCTTGAGGTTCGGGGACCACAATTTCCACTCCCGGCCGTGCTACCTTCAGCATCTGTCCGATACCTGTGAGAGTTCCGCTTGTCCCAAAGCCTGTGACAAAGTAATCCAAACGCTTACCAGCAAAGTCGGAGAGTATCTCACTTGCAGTGGTCTCGCGGTGATATGCAGGGTTCGCCGGGTTATCGAACTGACGCGGTCTGAACCATCCATTCTGAGTAGCAAGATCGTCGGCAATTCGATTACCACCGCTACTTCCTTGCTCGCTGGGAAATAGGATAACTTCACCACCGTATGCACGAATCAGTTTCCTGCGTTCTAGCGAATAACCATCGCCCATGACGGCAATAAATTTGTATCCTCGTGCTGCAGCAACCATAGCGAAGGCAATGCCAACATTCCCTGACGTGCACTCAATAATTGTGTCTCCTTTCTTGAGCAAACCTTTAGTTTCTGCGTCCAAGACGATGGAAAGTGCAAGCCTGTCTTTGACTGAACCAGCTGGGTTAAAAGACTCAACTTTGACATAAACCTCGATTCCCTTTGGAGCAAGATAATTGAGTTTGACAATGGGAGTGCGCCCCACTGTTTCTATGATTGAGTTATATAAAGGCATTTGCGTTCTCTCTAATTACTTTTTATTTGATTTGATGGGACATTGGCTTGGCCGTCTGACTCTTGCTTCTTGCAACTGATATTGACGCCATTCAAGATTTTCTTGTTCGCCATAAAAGCCCAACTCTGTGGGCATTACTCCATCGTTGTAGGTTTTGACACGATTTCGAATGCGCTCGCGAGCCCGCCTTCCACCTTTCGTTTCGCCATTAGCGACGATGTCAAAGATTTCTCTGGCATTAATTACAAAGTTAAGTCGTGAGCCGAGATTTCGATTTTTAAGCTCTTTATGTTGATCCGAACTCATGTTGATGAATAGTTCGACTGCGTTAAAGCAATATGTCCATTCAGCGGCTTCGGGGTCCGTAGGGACATTCCGAGGCCATTGAGTGATGTCGTGCTCATGTGTCCAATTCAAGATCTCCCAACCAAGTTCGTGTGGTTCCATTGAAGATGAAAGCTCAGGAGAAAAGAAGACCACTAATGGTGAGAACATGCGCTTATTAACTGGTGTGACGTTAAGCATATCTGTATAGGCAATCAGACCATGCAGAAACTGATAGTAACCGCTGCGACCGTCTGGCTCACAAAACAGTACGTGAATTGTCTTAGCGCTCCACGCTCTGCGGCTAAACAAGCAAGGAAATTCTGGGGCTTTGACTCTCACACTGAATTCTTCCCACGCCTCCCTCTTCCACTTAGGTAACGTATGTAGTTTTGGCAACAACTCCGCATGTGTATACAAAGTTTTATGGTGAGTGTTAGGTGCGAGAGAGGCGGGACTCGTTTCCATGATTACAGACTCTTATTTTGTTTGAATAGGGCATCCACAGCTTGAAGGATAAGATCTAGCCCTTTCATATTGGCTAATGACGAATGGCTATCCGCACAAAACTCAGCAAGTTCTAACCCCATGACTTGGTTGCTTGGAAGTGACTCGAATAGTTCCAACAATTGGTCGATTTTCAATCCGCCTTCAACCTTGAAGTCAGCGGAAATCTGCCCTGGATCCATAACGTCCCAATCCACGTGAACCCAAACTTTAGAATCTCCAATGAAGTGGATGACAGATTCTGGCGTCAGAGTTGAAGGGGGAAAGTGCATGACACCTGCGTTGTTCACGTTATTCAGTTCTTCTTCATCAATGTCATGCACGCCAATGAGAGCAACATTGTTGGGTTTGACGCCAGAGCCAAAGCCGCTATCCCAAAGACCACAAGTGGCGGCCAATACCATACCGCCGAGGTAGCCTGTTTCGGTTGTATCTGGTGTATTAAAGTCACTGTGTGCATCGATCCACAGAACTTTTATGTCAGGAAAAGCTGCTGCGACAACAGGGAGTGTTGCTAAGCTTGCTGAGCAGGTATTCGAGGCAAATAGGACGGGGTGGTCACCACTGGCAAGCAATCGGGAGATTTCAGTCTGTAATAGGTCGAGGGTTTGTTGAGCTTCAGGGAGTGCCAGACTCCAATCATCCGACTTTGCAGGTGATGGCTGCCCTACGTAATTAGGTGTGAGTTTATAATGTAGAGCCAGTTTATCAGCCGTGAGTTTTGCGCCCTCTAGCATACGATCTGATCTGTCCGCGACACGTCCTTGAGAACATAGAATTTGAAAAGACATTTAAAAGATTTCCATACCATTTAAAAAGGAAACCGATTTATAACCTAGATTAAATAGACATAAAATACAGGATGATTATTATATTTATCATTATAAGAGCATGCGACTTTAATAAGTATGGTAATAATAATTATGTGTGCTGATTTAGATTTCTATTGTAGGGAATATGTTCTTTTATTTGCATTTGTGTGGGATAAAATTCTATATATATACTTGTGACATTGCTCGTAAAATTAACATTTTATAAATTAAGTATTTGTAAATATTGT
>NZ_JAPPTP010000043.1:0-14235 GCF_027587155.1 Vibrio sp. T11.5 | reverse complement strand
TCAAGAAACTTTCTCTCAAAGCGGAGGTGCATTCTAGCGAGATAATTTGAAGAGTCAAACACTTTTTCAAACTTATTTTCTCAGAAGCTTTTCACCTCTCTAACACTGCTGAAGCCTTGTGGCGTCTGCCGTGTAAGTGGATGCGCATTATAGATAGACGAGGAAAGAAGGCAAGCACAAAAACCGTTTTTTTGATAAAAAAATGCTTGAATGACTATTAATCATTCAAGCGCTTATTTAATACCAATTTATCATCACCTTATTGGCAATATACCCACAAAAGACTGTGGATAACTAGTCATCAGTATCGAAGAAATAAGAGATCCTTGAGCGAGGATTTAAATACTCACGAACTTTATCTGGCAGTTTATTTGGCAGAATAGCATTGACTATCTTTATTTCCTTCTCTGCCAAATCGATGATGGGGGCTTGCGTTCTCGGAACCGAGGGGTCATAGATAAGGACGTTGGGGAAAAGAATGTTACGTGCATTCACCGATATCACTAACCCCACCATATCATTAGACAGTTGTACCACGGTTCCCGGAGGGTAGATGCCCATGAACTTAATTAGGATATTTAGGTTTTCGTTGTTGTATAGATGCTTACAGTTCTTATATAGATGAGAAAGTGCCACATAAGGTATCTTTTGCTCTGAAGGAACGTTGCTGTGGCACAGGTTGTCGTAAGCATTAGCTACTGAGATAATTTGCGTCAGCTCATCAATTTGCTCCCCTTTCAAACCTTCTGGATAACCCGAGCCATCATTCAACTCATGGTGCTGGGCAATGACCGTACTTGCACTTTCAGGAAAGCTCTCCATATTATTCGCGATATCCAAACCGTATTTAGTATGCAGTTTAAGATAGTTCTTTTCTGGTTCGCTTAAAGGGGTCTGCTTACGTACAATTGCAGAAGGGACTTTGACTTTTCCCATATCGTGGAAAAGAGCAGCAAAAGCGACTTCTTTAATTTTCTGCGCTTCAAGCTTCTTAGCTTGGGCTATCATCATGGCGATGACGGAAACATTGAGGCAATGGAAATAAATATCTTCAAATTCACTTTTACCGTTCATCAAGTGTAACGTGACATGATCATCACTAAGTAGCTTATCAACGATATCATCAACCAACTGCGCAGCTTCATCCACGGCCTGTTCTGGTCGGTTGCGAATTTTATTCATTACTGCACGCATTCTCGATAGCGAGCGCTCAAACTCTTTTTCGCAATTGATCACTCTGCGCCGATACGCACTGAGCTTTTCAATCCGATCTTGTTTCTCTTTCCATAACTTCTGTGCTTCAAGATCGATCTCCTCTGCTGAAGCATCATCCTTTTTCTCAGTCTCAGTCGAAGGGGGAAGAGGTTGAGTATCACTTTGATTCGGATTCATAAAGACATGCTTAATGCCTAAGTGACGAATCAAACGGATCTGTTCCTCGTCTTTAATCTTAAAGCTATTAAACAAAAACGGGTGCTCATTCCATTTGACAGGGAGTCGGATATGCAACCCTGGCTGGAGCCTGTCTACGGTGATTTTTATGCTAGCCACGATTTATATACAAATTAATCCTTGAAATAATTTAGGTGATGTAAGCACTGCGTTTACCAATGGCAAACTTGGGACGTGCCCTCCATTCGACTACTTCACTACATCGCAATGCAGCATCCAACGAATACCAAACTGATCTTCTACTTTTCCAAAACGCCCTCCCCAAAAAGTGTCAGATAAGTTCATCATTATATGACCTCCGTGTGACAACTTGTCGAACAATCTGGCCTGCTCATTGAGATCGTCCAATACCAACGACAATGCCATATGATTGCCAGAACGCTCTTTTGCCACTAGACCATCCGATAGCATCAGCTTCATCCCAAATGCTTCACATTCTGCATGCATAATCCAATCAGGATCGGCGCCCTCTATATGTTGTGGTGCATCCTTAAAATACTGCTTGGTGACAACAACACCGCCAAAAGCTTTGCAATAGAATTCCAGAGCTTCATCACAACGCCCAGCGAAAAATAAATAGGGGGTGAGTTGATACATGGATTTGGGTCCTTTCAGATAACATTCCTTTTTAAAAGATAGACAATAATTGCTTAACTAGCAGAAAAAATTAAAGATTTTTGAGATTTATCAGCGTAACTATAAGCGCTGGCAAGACAATTGGGACACTAAAAATGCATGAACATAAGAAGGGATGCTATTAGACAGCCAGGCTCATCACTTTAATACTGGAATGGAAATTTATTGAGTTTAGAAACAACAAAGCCCCGACTTTCGTCGAGGCTTCGCTGTTTAAATATGGTACCGGTGGGCGGACTTGAACCGCCACGCCCGAAGGCAACGGATTTTGAATCCGTCGTGTATACCAATTTCACCACACCGGCATCATTAGGCTATTGCCCTTTGATGGTTGGCATTATACGTAAGCAAAGTATTCGTGCAAGTGCAAAAGACTGAATTAATTGCCGTTTGCTGATAAAATCACCACAAATTATTAAGCTGTGCGCAAAGTCTCTTTTCAGACTCACAGTGAAGCTATATTCTGACGCCTTCTAAAATTTGGGTAAGTTATTATTATGTCGACAACAGATACCCTGCCACCAGCAGGATTGATGCGCCGCCTCGGTGCATTGTTTTACGATGGTCTGATCGTGATTGCGATTGAAATGATGGCTGCTGGCGTCGTAATTGCAGTTTTGCATGCGCTGGTTGCTATGGGTGGATTTAATGCTGCTCCGTACGCAGACGTCAGCGACTTTCTCACCAATCACCCAATATGGGGACCAGTTTATACTTTGTATCTCGCCGTCGTTTGGATCTACTTCTTTGTTTTCTTCTGGACTCGCGCAGGGCAAACTCTTGGTATGAGAGCTTGGAAAATACAAGTACGCAACGCCGATGGCAGTGCAATCTCAACTACTCAGGCTTTAATTAGAATTGCGACATCAGGCTTTGGACTAGCTAATTTTACTGTCCCGATTGATCCGAAAAAGCGTGGCTTCCATGATATTTGGGCTAAGACACAAGTCGTTGTCTTACCTAAAGCTCAATAAAACAGAGGAAGGCATTGCCTTCCTCTTATTCTATCTATATCTGATTTAATCGACTTTCAGCTCTTTAAGCATTGATTCAGGTAAAGCTAACTCGTTATTGAGGTTCACTTTGATCCCTGCATCAATAATCGTCTGGGCTATTTGCTTTGCTTCTTCAAGAGAGTGCATGGCTGCAGTGCCGCATTGATATTCGTTTAATTCCGGGATCTTGCTTTGGTTTTCCACTTTAAGCACATCTTGCATTGCTGATAACCAAGACTGAGCGACCTGATCTTCTGTTGGCTTGCCAATCAAACTCATGTAAAAACCAGTACGGCAACCCATTGGCGAAATATCGATAATTTCTACGCTATCACCGTTTAAGTGACTGCGCATAAAACCTGCGTACAAATGCTCCAAAGTGTGAATACCTTTCTCAGAAAGAATGTCTTTGTTTGGCGCAGTAAAACGTAGATCAAACACAGTAATGGTATCGCCTTTCGGCGTGGTCATCGTCTTAGCGACTCTCACCGCAGGGGCATTCATGCGAGTGTGATCCACAGTAAAGCTATCTAATAATGGCATTATCCTTCTCCTTCCTACCGAGCTAGAAAAACCAGCTCCGGTTGCTTTCCAGTTCTTGCTGGCACTGTTTGAGTTGCCAACCATAATCCTTTGCCTGCTGCTCAACTTTACGAGCAACTTTGATCAATGAAGGTTTGGATTGATAAGTTTTACGCTTATAACCACCACGTCCTTCATGATAGGCCAAATATTGATTGTAAGGATCCCATTTGGAGATCCCTAGCTGCTTCTGGGTTTCACTTGTGTACCAACCAATAAACATCAATGAATCATCAAAGTTGGTTCTCGAACCACCATGGCCTGTCGCTTTTTGAAAATCTTCCCATGCGGGGTCTTGTGCCTGCGCGTATCCGTAAGCGCTACTGACTCTCCCCCAAGGAATGATTCCCAACAGGTAATCTTTAGGCGGACGAGCGTCATGGCGAAAGCTACTTTCTTGCTTTACAAACGCCATCGCAACCTGAATAGGCGTCCCCCACTTTTCCTGCATATCCGCCGCATCATCATACCAATCTTTATGCTCACGGAAGATATCACAAAGATTGCTTTGATTCTTAGGTGGCGCCGTCGAACAACCACCTAAAGCCATCATACTGATTAGCAGTAAAGTCCTTTTCACAGCTTTTCCTATGACTTTAAATAAGCAAAATAGTCATCTAGGAATTCATCAAAACTGAGCGTATCAGCTTGCTCGGTGTTTACTTGTGCATCACGGGAACGTTCAACTTCTTGCTCCATTACTTGCGCACTATACACTTGGAACGCATGATTCAAATGTTTTTCGCGGTACTGTAGGCCGAATTCACAGCCAACTTTACCCAGTCCACCCAAGCGCTTAGTGTCTGCCAAAAGCTGGCCAGAAATTGTCAGCTCCGGGTTATTTATCCAAGTCATCAACTTATGGCAAACCGATTGATAGGCTTCTCCACCAACAGCTGCATCCATCTTCTCTGCAATTAGAGTAATCTCATCGAATACACGTTGTGCCCAATCTTGTAGAGTCAAGATTTCACCTTTACAACC
This sequence comes from Vibrio sp. T11.5, assembly GCF_027587155.1. Lineage (NCBI taxonomy): Bacteria > Pseudomonadati > Pseudomonadota > Gammaproteobacteria > Vibrionales > Vibrionaceae > Vibrio > Vibrio sp. T11.5. The sequence continues at coordinate 9,586 of NZ_JAPPTP010000043.1, read as the reverse complement.
AATCTGCAGTTCTAGGCCTGGCTTACGCCCAGATTCAATCACTTTATTCCAGTTTTCACGCCAACATGCTTGCTCACAGAAATCCATCGGCTCTGATTCAGTAATCGCCGCCCATGTAAGGAATAGGTCTAAGAAGCGAATCTGGTCTTCATCAATACCAATCGGGCTATATGGGTTAACATCTAATGCTCGTACTTCGATATATTCAACCCCACCACGCGATAGAGCTTCGGATGGTTTCTCACCACCTTTTGCTACGCGTTTAGGTCGAATTGGTGCGTACAGTTCGTTTTCAATTTGTAATACATTGCTGTTTAACTGGCGATATTGACCGCCTACCTTAACTCCAATTTCAGCAAACTCAGCAGACGGCGTACGTATCGCTGCATTAAGGCCATCCAAGTATTCTTCCAGACTGTTGAAACCAATTTTCAAGATGCTCTGAGCACTATTGGTGTAACCCAGATCACTCATACGCAAAGAAGTCGCATGGGGAAGATATAGGGTTTCACCGATATTTTCGAAAGGTAGCTTACTATCTCTTCCTTTTATAAAAGAAGAACATAGCGCTGGAGAAGCACCAAAGAAATAAGGAATCAGCCAGCCAAAGCGGTAGTAATTACGAATTAGGCCAAAGTATGCTTCAGACTTAATCGTCTGACGCTCTTGTTCAGATTGCTGTCCGTACAGTGCATCCCAGAACGACTCTGGAAAAGAGAAATTGAAGTGCACACCAGAGATGATTTGCATCAGACTACCATAGCGACGCTTCAAACCTTCTCGGTAGAGGGTTTTCATTTTACCTGAATTAGAGCTTCCATATTGCGCAAGATTGATATCATCTTCTTGGCTAACATAACATGGCATGGAAAGCGGCCACATTTTCTCTTCACCCAATTTAGTTTGAGTAAAGTGATGAATGTCCTCTAACTGCGCAGTCAGAGTTTTGATGTCACTGGATACAGGCGTGATGAACTCCAGCAATGATTCCGAAAAATCTGTCGTAATCCAATCATTCGCATAAGCAGAGCCCAGCTCTTTCGGATGAGGAGTCGTAGCCAGCCTGCCATCCTTTTTATAACGCAGAGTTTCTCTCTCTACACCACGACTAAAGGATAGAAAAATATCAGGGGTTTGTGCAACTCGCTCCAGTCGCGCAGCAAAATCAGTCAAAATGAAGGTTCGCTTATAGTCTTGGTCCAATTACTTCTGGACCGTTTAAATTATCAGAGGGCAGGAGCTTCGCCAAACCCTCTCTCATGCTTTAATTTATGTGTACTCTAGCGGACGATTTCAAGCTCTTTTACTGGGATTTGCAAACTTTCTAGCTGAGGCTTTAGCGATTTTGCATCTCCAACCACAATGATCTGATATGTATCAGGGGTAAACCACTTGGCTGCCATCTGATTCAAGGTATCTTTACTCACTGTATCGACAATCTCATTGCGCTGCTTGAGGTAGTCTTCGTCCAGACTGTAAGCCAGAATACTACTTAACAGCTGTGCTTTCTGTGAAGGCGTTTCATACTTCAGAGCATCTTGTTGACCGACTGCTAAGCGTAAAAATTTCATTTCCTCATCTGTCATTCCTTTTTCACTATACTGACTCAGCTCGTGTTCTATCTCTTTGATAGAAGCAACCGTTGAGTCGGCACGAACTTGAGCAGAGAAAACAATGGCACCAACTTCTCGATTCGCCGCGAAGTAACCACTTGCCCCGTAGGTGTAGCCTTTATCCTCGCGCAGATTCTGATTTATCCGGCTGTTGAAATTACCTGCCAAATTAAAATTTGCCAATTGTGTTAAATATACTTCGCCTGTTGCATCAAAAGGCAGACCCTGACGTACAAAACGAACAATACTTTGTGGTGAGCTTGGTTTATCAATCAAGTAAATTTTCTGTGGGCCCTTTTTATTTACAAGTTGTGGGCGTAATAGAGGTGCTTCTTGCCCTTGCCAATCTTCTAAAAAGGCCAATTCATTCTTAACCTGACGCTTGGTAATATCGCCTACTACGACAATCTGAGCACCGTGTGGGGTGTAATGTTGGCGATAAAATGCTTTGACGTCATCCAAAGTCAATTCAGATACAGACTCTTTCGTTCCATCACTAGAGCGTTGGTAGATAGAGCCAGAAAACAATACTTGTCTTGTCGCTTGAGACGCCAGCCAACTTGGCTTCTGATGTTGGTAAACAATCCCTTCTAGCATCTGTTGCTTATTACGTTCAAAGTCGGATTCATTAAACGCAGGTTTAAATAAGACTTCCTCGACAATAGCCAAGGTTTGAGGCAAATTTTTCTCAAGGCTAGAAACGGAAATACTGGTCGTATAATTCGCCGCACTGATAGATACAGTGCTGCCCAGTTTATCCAACTTCGCCTGCAGCTGTTCGACAGTTGAATCTAACGTCCCTTCTTCCATCATCGCAGCCGTTAGATTCGCTAGACCTTCTTTGCCTTGTTGAACATAGCGTTCACCAGCTGGGAAACGAATTTCTAGTTGAACCGTAGGCGTCTCACTACTTTGAGTACCCAATAATTCGGCACCATTATCGAAGTACAGTTTGTACAACTTAGGCATTTGCGCCTTCACAGCTTCAGCTACTTCAGGCATCACTGAACGATCAAACTCATCGACTGGGCGGCGATAAGCGAGATCTTGATCCTTGATCTTCTTATGCTCTGGTAGCGTTCTTTCTGGTGTAACAAAAGTCGCGGGTTCAACAACGTAATCGAGTTTACCTTTAGGTACCACACTCAACGTCACTTTGTGATGGCCGTTAAGGAAATCCTCATAAGCTTTCATGACAGATTCTGGCGAAACCGCACGTATTTGCTCTAACTGAGTTTGCAGCCGATCAGGCTGTCCAAAGAAAGTCTGGTTGGCAGCGAGCTGAGACACCTTACCTTTTACGCTTTGTAGTGCGAATACTGAACTCGCTTCCGCCATACCAATGTTCTGATCTAGACGAGCCTGCTCTACCCCTTGTTCTTCAAACTTCTGCAACGTCTGCATCAGCGCTTCGTAAAGTGGTTTCAGTTTACCTTTCTCTCCTGACGGAGCCATCGCATATACGTAGAAGTTACATGACAGCTCTGAACAATCTTGAAATGCGCCCGCATCAACGGCTTTTTGTGTTTTCACCAATTCTTGGTAAAGCAGGCTATTGGCCCCCTTGCCTAAAACGTTAGCAAGCGCATTCAATGAAGCTTCTGCCTTTTCTCCGAGATACGTCGTCGGCCAACCCACCAAAACCATAGGTTGTTGAATACGATCTTCAAGCGTGATGTATTTATCTTCTGTCAGCACTGCAGGCTGCTTTGGAGCCTGCTTGACTTCAGGCCCCTTGGGAATGGAACCGAAATACTTATTAATCCATAGCAGTGTCTGCTCGACATTTATATCACCACCTATTGTCAACACAGCATTATTAGGCCCATACCAACGTAGGAAAAATGCTTTAAGGTCGTTGACATCAACACGATCGAGATCTTCCACATAACCAATGGTTTGCCAAGAGTACGGGTGACCTTCTGGATAAAGCGCTTCGCCCATCCTTTCCCACATCAGGCCATATGGTCTGTTGTCATAATTTTGTGCACGTTCGTTTTTCACCGTATCTCGCTGAATCTCAAACTTGCGCTGTGAAACAGCATCAAGCAGGAACCCCATCCGATCAGATTCCAACCAAAGCATTTTTTCTAACTGATTCGAAGGCACCGTTTCGAAATAATTGGTTCGATCGCGATTAGTGGTCCCGTTAAGGGTACCTCCTGCTTCGGTAATGATTTTAAAGTGCTCCTGATCCCCAACATGCTCACTGCCTTGAAACATCATGTGCTCAAAAAAGTGGGCAAAGCCTGATTTACCAATTTCTTCCCGCGCAGAGCCGACATGGTAAGTGACATCAACATGGACCAAAGGATCAGAATCGTCAGGAGAAAGAATAACCGTTAAGCCATTATCAAGTTGATATTTGGAGTAAGGGATCATCGCCTTACCTGGCTCTGCTGGCACTTCCTCAATCAAAGAGACGCCTTGAGGAAGTGAAGATAGCTGAAAATCAGAAAAGAGTGTGTTGCTTGAACAACCATAAAGAGCAACGAGAGAAAATGCACCTAGCCAGATTTTTCTCATGACATCTCCTAGAAAAAACCGTAGTAAAGGGCTGCCAACAGGCTATACCGCAATGTTTTACCAACCGCGATTAACCATAAACAAGGCCAAAAACGCATTCGCAACCAGCCTGCAGCCAAACAAAGCGGATCACCTATAACAGGCAACCAGCTAAATAAAAGGGACCAATAGCCGTATCGACTCAGCCATTGTAGTGCTTTATGACCATACTTTTCGTTTTGAGTTCGATTGGGCAACCATAAACCCAGCCAGTAATTAGTCAGGCCACCTAAGGTGTTCCCTAAGGTCGCCAAAGCAATAACAGAAAGTGTGGAGTATTGATTGAGGTTCAAAACGGCAATCAACCCAGCTTCTGAACCTCCTGGAAGCAGGGTAGCACTCAGAAAGCCAGACAGGAATAGAACCCAAAGTGCAGAATCAGAAAACCACAGAGCGATACTTTCAAACGCGACGTTAAACGTCTCTAGCACTGCATATCAAGCAAGATCTTGCCTCGCGTATGTCCAGTTTCAATTTGTTTATGCGCGTCCATCACCTGATCCATAGGGTAGATATGCTGGATCTCAGTTTTCAGCAGCCCGACGCTGACCATGTAAATCAAGGCGTCTAACTGTTCAGGGTTCGGATCAACCAGCATGCCTGTCGCTTCAAATCCAAGCAATTTGGCCTTTTCGCAAATCAGCTCTGCTGTGATAGTCGGCACAGTCACCACTTTAGCCCCATCTTTCAGGCACTTGAGCGCGTCCAAAGCCGCATCTCCACCGACAAGATCGATCAGCACGTCGGCTTCTTCAACGCGCTCTGAAACAGGGGAAAACTGATAGTTCACCGCATGGGCACCTAAAGTTGCCATGTAATCAAGGTTGGCTTCACTGCAAGTGGTAAAGACTTCAGCCTTCGCGGCCACAGCAACCTGAATTGCAATATGACCAACGCCACCGGCACCAGCGAGAATCAGCACCCTTTGACCTTCCTTAACACTAGCTTTGTCCAAAGCCTGAACCGCGGTTTGCCCTGCCAGAGGTAACACCGTTGCGGCTTCTAAAGTGATAGACTCTGGTACTAAGCTAAGTTCGGCCTCAGGCACACACACGTACTGACTGTAGCCGCCGCCTTGAAGCGGGAAGCCAATAAAGCCGGCCACTTTGTCACCCGCAACAAATCGCTTTGCTTGCTCGCCACACGTCACCACTTCACCAGAAATATCATATCCCGGTACCCAAGGTAGGTTATCTTTATTCTGTGAAGCGGCCCAACCAAGCCCTGCACGTGTTTTCACATCGATAGGATTAACGCCAGCAAAAGCGACTTTAATCAACACCTCACCTTGTTGAGGCTCAGGCACAGCGCTAGTTTGAATGGCTAAGACTTCAGGATCACCAAATTGAGTTATCGCGATTTGTTTATTTTCCATGTCATCATTTCCCTATCGATACGAAAAAGGGATGCGAAAGCATCCCTTTGAATATATACCATTTATTGGCTACAAGTTAACTGCCTATTCTCAAATTGACTAATAACTTACGTTAATTCACCAATGCTAAGAGAATACCTGCAGCCACCGCAGAACCCAAAACCCCCGCAACATTAGGCCCCATTGCGTGCATCAGGAGGAAGTTTTGTGGGTTAGCATCCAAACCAACCTTATTCACCACACGCGCCGCCATAGGTACGGCAGATACTCCAGCCGCACCGATCAATGGATTGATATCTTCTTTGGAAAACTTATTCAACAACTTAGCCATTAAGACACCGCCTGCAGTACCAATACTGAAAGCAACAGCACCTAAAGCAAGAATACCTAAGGTCTCTACATTGAGGAATTCTTCCGATTGAAGCTTGGATCCCACTCCTAAACCAAGGAAGATGGTGACAATATTGATTAATTCGTTCTGCGCCGTTTTCGACAATCTATCCACCACACCCGCTTCGCGCATCAGGTTACCGAGACAAAACATACCAACTAGTGGGGTCGCTGAAGGTAGAAACAAGATCGTCATCAACAACACAGCAAGTGGAAAGAGAATTTTTTCAGCTTTGCCTACATGGCGCAACTGAGCCATCTTAACCTTGCGTTCTTCAGGTGTTGTCAGCGCTTTCATGATCGGTGGCTGAATGATAGGCACAAGAGCCATATAGCTATATGCTGCTACGGCAATCGCACCGAGAAGGTCCGGTGACAACTTGCTTGCTAAGAAAATAGCGGTTGGGCCATCAGCGCCACCAATGATGGCAATCGAAGCCGCATCAGGCATGCTGAATTCCATGCCCGGCACGTAATTGAGTAGAATCGCGCCAAACAGCGTCGCGAAGATACCGAATTGCGCAGCGGCTCCTAGCCACAAGGTCTTTGGATTGGCAATCAAAGCACCAAAGTCAGTCATTGCTCCTACGCCCATGAAAATCAGTAACGGGAAGATCCCCGACTCAATCCCCACATAGTACACGTAGTAAAGCAATCCGCCCTCATCGGTAAAACCTGCATTAGGTATATTGGCCAAGATGGCACCAAAGCCAATGGGCAATAAAAGTAAGGGCTCAAAACCTTTACGAATAGCCAAAAACAACAGAATACAACCAACCAGAATCATACATATCTGGCCAAACTCAAAGTTAGCAATCCCTGTTTCTGACCATAAGGTCATTAATCCGTCCATGATGCTCCCTTACGCCAGACTCAATAGCGGTGCGCCGACCGTTACTGAATCACCTTCTTTAACGTGAAGCTCTTGAACCATACCGCCACGGGCTGCACGAACTTCAGTTTCCATCTTCATCGCTTCGAGGATCAGAAGTACTTCACCCTCTTCAACTTGAGAGCCACTTTGAACATTCACTTTGAAAATATTCCCTGCTAATGGCGCAGGAACCATCTCTGAATTGCCTGATTGAGCAGCCGAAGCTGGCGACGCCTGTTGAGGCGTTGAGCCAGCCGGAGCAACAGATGTCAATTGACCTTGTGGGCCAACTTCTACATCGTAAATTTGCCCGTCAACTTTCACACTGTAAGTCTCGATAATACCCTTTTCTGGCTGAGGAGCAGGCACTGCCACAGGCTCTTCTTTACCTGGAGTAGGTTCGAAAGCATCAGGATTATGACGATTTTTAAGAAACTTCAGACCAACCTGAGGGAAGAGTGCGTAGGTCAAGACATCATCAATCGTATCTGCCGCCAATGAAATGCCGTCTTGTTTCGCTTTGGCCAGTAAATCTTCAGTAAGGGTATCTAATTCAGCTTCGAGTAGATCAGCAGGTCGACAAGTAACAGCCTCTGCACCATCCAGTACTTTAGCTTGTAGCTCTGGATTGACTTCAGCCGGAGCGACGCCGTACTCCCCTTTTAAGACGCCCGCTGTCTCTTTAGTGATGCTCTTGTAACGCTCACCCGTTAGTACGTTAATTACGGCTTGTGTGCCGACAATCTGCGAAGTTGGTGTCACAAGAGGAATGAAACCCAAATCTTCGCGCACGCGCGGGATCTCGTCCAATACTTCATCAATACGATCCGCCGCACCTTGCTCTTTAAGCTGGCTTTCCATATTCGTCAGCATGCCACCTGGCACCTGAGCGATAAGAATGCGTGAATCGACTCCTTTCAGCTGACCTTCAAACTTAGCATATTTTTTACGAACTTCGCGGAAGTAAGCCGCTATTGGTTCAATCTCATCCAACTTAAGGTTGGTATCACGCTCTGTACCTTGGAGCATAGCAACCACAGTTTCGGTCGGAGTGTGACCGTATGTACCACTCATTGAGGAGATCGCAGTATCAAGAATATCGACCCCAGCTTCAACTGCTTTGACTGCTGTCGCAGTAGAAAGGCCGGTCGTTGCGTGACAGTGAAGTGCTAAAGGAATATCGGTCGATGATTTGATACGAGAGATCAGCTCTTCCGCTTCATACGGCTTAAGCAAACCTGACATATCTTTAATGCATAAAGAGTGGCAACCAAGATCTTCAAGGCGCTTCGCCAGATCAACCCAAGTGTCGGTATTGTGAACCGGGCTAGTAGTATAAGAGAGCGTACCTTGTGCGTGAGCGCCTACATCGACTGCAGCCTTGACCGCTTTCTGGAAGTTGCGTACATCGTTCATTGCATCAAAAATGCGGAATACATCCATGCCATTGGCGTGTGCACGTTCGACAAATTTTTCAACCACATCATCTGCGTAGTGGCGATAACCTAGCAGGTTTTGGCCACGAAGCAGCATTTGCATAGGTGTATTGGGCATCGCTTTTTTAAGCGCACGTAGGCGTTCCCAAGGATCTTCTCCTAAGAAACGGATACACGCATCAAAGGTAGCACCACCCCAGGTTTCTAAAGACCAGTACCCCACTTTATCGAGCTCCGCTGCGATAGGTAACATATCTTCAAGACGCATACGAGTAGCAAACAGTGACTGATGGGCGTCACGAAGCACCACGTCGGTTAAAGCTAGTGGTTTAGACATGCTCATTAACTCCTTTTAATCCATTTAAATGCTACTTAGCAGTAGAAGTGCGATGTTGATGCACCGCAGCAGAAATCGCTGCAACTACCTTGGGGCTAATAGCAGAAGAGGTTGGTTGAATCTTATTATTTTGTTTCGGTGTAGCGATCCGCTCTGGCACTTCTTCTGGCACTAGTTTAGACATTAGCCGAACGAGATAGACGAGAATAGTTAGGAATATAAATACTACGGCCATCCCTGTAAGCATCAGGGTCGCAGCATCTACTAGCAGGCTTCCAATATTTTCCATTTTAAGCATCCTTTCTTTGTCATCCTGACAAGATATTGGCCATTTAATAATTGGGGCTTCGTGTCCTAAATGACCTTTTTAACGTCAGTTCTGTGCTGACGTTTCCTTTCAGGAAAAGTAGTCAAATATCCTGATAAGAGGTCTAGGATTATCTCGATTGGTTAAAATTTGTCAATTTTGTTTAAAGCACTCTTGATGATATTGCACATTTCTAGGGATGATTGCGTCATAAAAATCACATAAATCTGCAACCTGAGACGATATAAGAATAAATAACTGCCTATTTTCAGACGTTATTGAATAAATTGAATGATTATTGTCACAGGAAGGAATGTTTTCTAGAAAACCTATAGAAAACATAAATTTATAAAATAAAGGTTAACAAAATGATAATAAATTGTTAAAAGAAAAGCCCTGCTATTTCTAGCAGGGCTTTTATATGGTGGCGCGCTCGGAAGGATTCGAACCTTCGACCGCCTGGTTCGTAGCCAGGTACTCTATCCAGCTGAGCTACGAGCGCGCAATGTTTTATATTGAAGAATCAATATCAGGTCAGTGACCTTAATTAGTGGCGCGTCCTGGAGGATTCGAACCTCCGACCGCCTGGTTCGTAGCCAGGTACTCTATCCAGCTGAGCTAAGGACGCACGGGATGTTCAACAAGTTTTAAACTTACCAAACGAAATAGTGGCGCGCTCGGAAGGATTC
>NZ_JAPPTP010000042.1:0-14911 GCF_027587155.1 Vibrio sp. T11.5 | reverse complement strand
CAACAAAGAATTTTATTTCCTGACCTATGCCAGTACAGAGCAAGAGCAAATAGAAATGATGCGCCACTTGAAGAGGTTCATCAAAGTTGAACATGAAGACTACTACCATCAGGTGTAGTTGATGGGGCCTCACTGATGTACGTGTCTGTCGATTCGTTACCGGAGCTAACCCCAGAATATCAACACGCTCAGCAGCAAGCAGTACAAGAGGCCAAGGTGGTCTATCAATTTGAGCTCGTAAGACAGCGTCCCAACGATTACGTAACAATCTTGTTGTGGCTCGCTTTAGTTGGTTATCTTTTATGGTTAGGCTCTCTATTAGACTGGCTTGGAATGACCGTATTTACCTTGTTTACTTTTGCTTTAGGCAGCTACTTATATTACACCGGTAACCCAGATGTAAAACAAACGGTGACCTTAACCGAAAAAGGCATGATAGTCACCGAGCTGACTCTGGTTCCTGACGCCTGCTTTGCTGCCTTACGCTACTCGGGCTATGTGGGCGTTGCTATTTCGATTATCGGTGTGGCGCTGGTGGGGCCGATGATGTTTGTTGGTGCCGGCGCTGGGCTGTTAATGTCGTTTAAAATGGCCGGAGTAGCAAATAGACCTAGGCAGCGACTGCTGCCTTTCCCTCCTCAAGCCACTTACAAGCTTTACGATGTGCCAGAATGCCGTTATAAAAACGGACTTATTCAATGGCACCTAACTCCAATTTTTGAAATGGAAACTGAGAGTGAAGAGAAAAAGGCGATTTATTGGGAAAATAAGAATTTTTATTTTGCCAACTATGCAGCTTCATCTGAAGAGCAGTTGCGACTTCTAAAACACTTAAAACAATTGGTGAATGTTATAGAAGAAGAGTAAGTAGTAATAGGCTCCCTAAACAGGGAGCCTTTGTGTATTGGGGTTGAGCAACTGTTGGTGAATCAAAAGCTGAGTAGAACATACCCCTGAACCCAACGTATCAAGTACAAATAGAAAGGCCTCACTGATGTATGTGTCTGTCGACTCGTTACCGGATCTGACCCCAGAATATCAGCAAGCCCAGCAGCAAGCGGTACAAGAGGCCAAGGTGGTCTATCAATTTGAACTCGTGAGACAGCGTCCCAACGATTACGGCACAATTTTTATATGGTCGTTGTTTGGCTTATTTTCCTTATGGATGATGTGGATCGCAGTGCAAGACGGTCTATGGGCAGGTGTTCTCCTTATTATATGTTTGTCCGGAGGCTTTGTGACGTTCTGCAATTCACCCCTCACCCAGAGATTTGACTCAATAACTATCTAAATCGAAGCCGCCGCTTTCTTTAGTTGATCAAATAGTATTTTTTGATTGCTATTGTCTGCAAAAGCCGTCGGCTTTGACGAGTAGACCTGATGCTTTGTATCTAAATTTATCAACCTGGCTTGTCCTGTACTGCCCCAAAACGCATTGACCAAGTTTCTGTCTTCCACTGGCATCTGATGCAGTTCATTAGAACGATAGGTCAATAAACGAGTTGACGATGGAGGCAGTTCTGATGAATTTTGGAAATCGACCAGTTCCAATTTGATATCTACATAGTTATTGCCGCTAATATTGACCCTTACCATCCCTACGGGACGAAGCGATGCACTCGCGCGTCCATTATTGGTGGCCACTATGTCTACTTCAAAAAAGCTATAAAGCCCCTGCTGTTCTCCCTGAATTTTCGCCAATTGCGCGTCAATACCTCGCATGTTGTCACGTAGATTTTCCAACGTCGCATCATTTTCCTCAATCACTTCTTGCAGATCTTCTTTCACGTCAGACAACAAAAACTTTAGCGCTGGTACGTTCAAGGCTGGGCCACTATCCGTTTTAAATGTCATCCCCGAGTAATTTCTTGTTATTGATAACACTTGTCGCTCATAATAAACCGCTTCGTCATCATCAATATAGTTGCTTAAACCCCAGCTTTTCATTTCACCTACACGGAATTCCGTCAACAAAAACTCATTATTTTTCGGATCTAGGTAGGCATCAATCGTCGTGATGTACCGTGACAATTGTCTTTTTGTTTCCGCAATATTTTTCAAATCAACTTTTGCACTGTCATAAGCTTCTATCAGTGTGTTTACATCGAATGTAGGGTAACGAATCTTATCTCCCCTATTTCCATTTGGCTCCACTTCATAGAATAAGGACTCATCAATATATGGTATGAGCAACCTGAGTTCTTCTGTCGCCAATGCAACGCGGTAAGTATCAGCATTAACTCGGCGTATCTCTTCGATTTCAACATTTATGTCTGATGTTTCTACAAAGTAAATCTGCCAAACTGGAATAGCGATTGCGGATAAACCACCCAAAACAGCGACTGCGACTGACTTAGCGTGTCCTTTTAGCTTGCTCTTTATTTCTTCGAATGTCATTTTTCATCTCCTTTTCATGCGCTGAGTGTTGCAAACGCTGCTTTTAGCCTCTCGTCATAGCAATGTTCAGCGCGAGCCAACATCGACCAATCCAACGCTTTGTTCGCTTCATGCCATTTAGGATTTGCTTTGATGGCTCTCACGAGTTGATATCGACCACATCTTCTCGCAGATTTACACCACCTTTACCCTCTGAACCATTGAGTTCTATGGTTGGCATGCCAAACCCTCAATTTAAATAACAAGAGTTAGGCTAACCACGGCCTGCGCTGAAGTATTGGCGCAAAGCATGATTTATTGATATGAACTAATGAAAAAATAACCTTGTGAAAGTTGACCCATCGATAGAGCGCGTTTTAGACGTAAACGGCCTCGCTGTTAGCGTGCAGGCACACTGTGGGACATCCATGAGTTGCGGGGATGGTAACATTAGCCTTTAATGAATGCTTAAAGTATGAAAGAGTCGCTTAACTCACTGTCCAAACTGTATAGTCCTGAACGCTAATATACTCCCCGCTAGTATAAACACTACCCCCCAGTATAAATTCAGTGCTACATTACCGATTGTTCCCTTTATACTGCCCATTACATTGAGTACAAATGCTATGTCACATACAGCCAAAGATAAGAAAAAGCTAACGGCCCGAGTCAGCAAGATACAAGGTCAGGTTAACGGTCTTAAGAAGATGTTGGACGAAGAGCAAGAGTGCCAAGATGTGTTGCAGCAGATCGCCGCGATTCGAGGTGCGGTAAATGGTTTGATGAAAGAGGTCATTAAAGGCCATTTGCATGAGCACCTTGTTCTAGAAGAAAGCCAAGAACAGCGAAAAGCAGATATGGACGTGGTGATTAAAGTTCTCGACTCATACATTAAATAAAGCCCAGTTTTACTGAGCTTTCATTTGAGACATTCTCTTTTGCAGATCTTTTTTGAGAGCATTGATGGCGTAAGGCTTCATCGATTTCCAAGCCTTACATTCTTCTCGCGTTCTTCCGCACCCAGCGCACCATCCTTTGCTATGGGAAAAATCACATACATCGATACAAGGGCTTTTGTGTTTTTTCATTTATAACCTACCCAGCACTTTGTCGATGCTTGCTTCTAGGGCACGCAGTCGGTTGAACTCTTCAAACAAACGTTGTTCTAGGTTTTTAAAGTTGAGCGGTAGTGTTCGCTGGCAAATGCCATAGCTGTTATCCAGTATTTTATACCCTTTCCAACCCGCAATACGGCTTCCTTCTAGCTCTCTGAATTGACGTACAAATTCAGCTTGAGATGGACAGTCTTCCTCCGCATGCATACAAATTGGAAAGGCTTTTTGCTTCACTTGAGGCCCTTCGATATACGTTTCGAAATGCACACCACCCTGGTTTTCGTTGAACCAGTTTTGTTTATATAGCTGGAGGTACTCTCCTCGGTTATAAATTTCCCATCCATCTTCAAACCAATTCGCGTTTTGCAGCATTTTTTCTAGGTTGCGAAAAACACCTTTTACGTCTTTCATACAGTGACACTTCCCAGTGAGTTATGTTTTTAAAAACTATACTCCCCTCCAGTATTTTATACTACCCCCTAGTATATGTGGTTATTTGAAAGGGAGACGGAAGAGAGATTGACTAAGTAAAACGCTAGTCAGTAATAGCAAGCCCTGCTCTAGTGACACAAAAGCACCGCAATCTTTGTATCACTTACTGGCATTATCGGTTTTATTGGGCTTATGGTGCCTCATATCGCACGCATGTTAACGGGCTCATTGCATAAAGGGTTGATTGTTTTCTCCGCTATCCTTGGCAGTCTATTTTTGCTTGGAAGTGACTTGATAGCGAGAGTCATACTCATTCCTCAGGAGCTCCCTGTCGGTATCGTCACCACTTCAATAGGTGGCGTGTTTGTGTTTTTCTTACTGATGAAGAACAGCGCATCAAGTTAGCGCTCAGGGAGGGTATAAGATCTCAAGTTCGTGGATTGAACAATAGAAACCCTCTTCAAGTTTAAACATGAAGAGGGTTTGTTGTTTGAGGCTAAGCAATCAGTTCTTGTGCTTTTACAGACGCTTCCAATTCTGGTTGCGAAGCTGTCTTGCCTTTCAGTTCCATCATGAGCTGTTTAACCAAAATGCCGTAGATAAACATCATCGGTAGTCCCGCTACCACGCACAAAGACTTAATGGTATTGATGCCGCCACCTGTGAGGAATACGCTAAAGCTGATAAGTGCAATCGCCCCTGCCCACATCAGTTTGACTTTGTTGTCTGGGTCTCCGTTTAGGGATAGCTGATTCGTCGTCAGCATCGAGGTGGCAACACTAGCGCTCGACATCGTCGTCAACATCAAGAAGAATTGAATCACCAAAAACACCGCAAGAACCACATTGTTTGCTGGCAACGTTTTGATCAACGAGACGACGGCAAACGTCAATCCACCATTGCTCATCCACTCTTGAACAGGATAACCACCTAATAACTGCGCCCAAACCGCGTAGCCCCCAAAGATAGCGATAAAGAAAGCACATCCCAAAGCGCCCATCGAGGTGGTATACAAGATGACTTCACGGATAGTACGGCCTCTCGATATGCGGGTAATAAACAACCCCATCATGATTAAGTACGCGTAGTACCAGAACCAATAATATTGAGTCCATGCTTGAGGGAAACCACTCTTTTGCACCGGATCTGTCCAAAGGGACATACGGAAGAAGCTATCGAGCATCACTCCAAGTGAATCCGTTACGTTGTTCAAGACAAATTGGGCATTTGATGAAAACAACACAAACAAGGCAAAGAGAATCGCAGCGATGACCGTGTAATCCGATACCTTACTGATGCCTTTGTTGAAGCCCACCAGCGTCACTGCAAATAAAACCAATACAAACAAGAAGATGATGCCACCTTGAAGCAACAAGTTATTCTCTATTCCAAATAGTTCAGCGGTTCCCGTACTAAGCAGAGTAACGGTTAACGCCAATGAACTCGCAAACGCCGCGAGTGTGCCGAAGATGGCCAAAAGATCCACGCATTTACCCACGATTGGATTGTTACCAATTACGGGTTCACAGAGTGTCGAGAGCTTCAATGTACGGCGTTTTTGCACATAGAAAGCGTAAGCAAAAGGAATCGCAGGGAAACAGTAGATCGCCCACCCTGTTATCCCCCAGTGGAACATTGAATAAGTGACCGACCACGCAGCCGCGGTATAACTGTTGGCCTCGGCAAATAACGGAGGAGATTGTAGGTAGTACATAGGCTCCCCAATCCCCCAATAAATAAGCGATGCACCAACGCCAGCCGTAAAGATCATACCGCCAAAAGAGAAGTTCGAATATTCGGGCTTTCCCTCCCCTAATCGAATGTCACCGTACTTGGAAAACGCCAACCACAGTAGAAAGCCAACAAGAGCAAGACTGAAGATTTGCACTAACCAACCAAACCAATCGGTCACAAACGTCATTGCGTTGTTCGCCATCGCTTGAGACTGTTCAGGGAACATCGAAGAGACAAGTAGAATGATCAGGACAGTACCAATCGCAGGAATGGTGAGCCCGAGATTAAGATTCTTCAACAGTATCTCTCCACGCCGTCAGTTCAGCAATATGACTTGGCTCAATGCCACAACAGCCGCCAATGATACTCGCCCCTAAGCGATGCCACGTTTTCGCGTATTCCAGATATTCTGTTGGAGAGAAGTGTCTAAGTCCTTGATATGACTCATTCGCTTGGTGATTCACTTTAATTGGCGCAAAGCTGTTCGCGTAAACACCAATAATTAGCGTCTTCTCTGTTTGTTCCAGTACCTGATTCACGTCTTTAATCGCTTGTTCAATCACTTCAGGAATTGAGCAATTGAAGAAAACACCCTGCGCATTAGTATCAAGAAGCGCCTCTACAGCGTCTATGACAAGCTCACCAGAGCGCAGACGTGAGACTTTGCTGACTTCATCTTCTAACGTGAAAGCGATATAAACTGGCTTGTCGGTTTTAGACAGAACTTGGCTGATCACTCGCGCTTCGCTAAGGCTTGCAACGGTTTCCGCCAACCAAATGTCCACATAAGGTTCTTGCGCTTTAAATAAACTCACACTGATGTCGTAAGCACTCTTTTCTTCAAATAAATCAGGTCGATAAGAACCAAAGGCAGGAGGGATAGCGCCAGCAACAAGCACTTCTTTTTGTGACAACGTCACGACATCACGAGCAATTTTAGCCGCTTTCTCTGCCAGCTCGCGTCCCTGCTGTGCATACAAATCCTCACCCAAATGAAACGGAACACAGGCATAACTGTTGACGGTAATGATTTGCGCCCCTGCATCAATAAAACCTTGGTGCGCTTGCGTAACATGTTGTGGGGATTCGATAAGCGCTTGAGCACTCCAAAGAGGTTGAGAAAAAGGAGCACCGATGCGCTTTAGCTCGCGCCCCATGCCACCATCCAATATTTTCAGATTTACCATTTAGACATCCATACCGCTAAAATCTATTTGGCTATTCAATCACAATATGACAGAAGTGAAAGTTACATTTCCTCACACTCAACATGAAGAATATTCATGTTGAGTGAAAACAAGTAATGTCTTGCACGTTATTATGCGACGCAATGATAATTAAAACCTACTTTCCCCTATTTACTTGGGTGGTACCTTACTCCCTGTACCAGTGTTCTTTTGACTCCATTTGCGCTTTCACTTCTGTACTATATTCAGCTGTAGGTCGTGCCAATAGCCTTGGAATACCGATAGGATCACCGGACTCTAAACAATAGCCATACTCCCCTGCGCGCAAGCGAGCCAAAGATTGTTGGATCTTAGGTAACAGCTTTTGCTCTCTATCTATGATCCTTAATGCGATTGCAGATTGCTCCTCGCTGGAAGCCCTGTCGCTTTCATCACTGAATTCCATTGGCGCAATCATCTCTTCTTTAGCGCGTTCAATATGCGCTAACGTTGAGTCATAAAGCTCAAATAATCGGTTTTCAAAAAACGCGGTCTGAGATTGATTCATATAATCCGCCTCGGGCGCTGCAAGAATTTCTTCTTCTGTCATGACATGCTTTTTCTCTTCGTTCATAGAAACCTCCACACCGAGATAAGAGTTCGATGTCTAAATTCCGCACATCTGAGTCTGTACAACTTAACGACGAATAGAGGCGCCGATAAGGTGCAGTGCTTGACACAATCACAAACTGCTTGATGCCAGAGTTAAGATCACCGACTATATCAATTGTTATATTATAACATTACACTATAAAGAGCATGAGCATGAACACCCAGAAACTCCCTGTTACGGTTTTGTCCGGCTTTCTAGGCGCAGGAAAAACAACCGTTTTAAGTCATATTCTTAACAATAGACAAGGCAGAAAAGTAGCGGTCATCGTCAACGATATGAGCGAAATCAACATCGACGCAGCAACCGTTCAGAATGAAGTTTCTCTCAACCACAGTGAAGAAAAGTTGGTTGAAATGAGTAACGGCTGCATCTGTTGTACCCTGCGTGAAGATCTACTAGAAGAAGTCACTAAACTCGCTCAAGAAGGCAGATTCGATTATCTAGTTATCGAGTCTACTGGCATCGCTGAGCCTCTACCTGTTGCCGAGACTTTTACTTTTAGCGATGAAAACGGGCTTTCACTTTCAGACGTTGCGCGTTTAGACACCATGGTTACGGTGGTTGATGCGATTAATTTTCTGCGCGATTACGATGAAGCTAAGTTCTTAACAGAGACATCCGAGTCCTTAGGTGAAGACGATGAACGCAGCGTCGCTGACTTACTGGTTGATCAAGTAGAGTTCGCTGACGTGATCTTGATAAGTAAAACCGACCTTGCTGAGAAATCTGAAATCGAAAGGCTTGTTGCGATTCTTAAAACCCTAAACACATCGGCCACCATACTTCCGATCTCGAATGGTGAAGTAGAGCTTGATGCAGTACTCGACACACAAAGCTTCAGTTTTGAAAAGGCACAACAAGCTCCAGGTTGGTTGAAAGAAATGCAAGGCGAACATATACCTGAAACCGAGGAATACGGTATTTCCAGCTTTGCATATCATGCGCGACGCCCTTTCCACCCAGAGAAGTTTTATGACTTCCTCCATAATGCGCAAGATTACGGCAAACTGATTCGTTCCAAAGGTTACTTTTGGCTAGCAACCAGACCAGATTTTATCGGTCAATGGAGCCAAGCAGGAGGCATCGCACGTTATGGAGTCGCGGGTATGTTTTGGAAAGCGATTCCGAAAGAGGAATGGCCGACGGATCAAGATTACCTCGACGCCATAAACGACATTTGGCAAGAACCTTATGGCGATATGCGACAAGAACTGGTGTTTATTGGTCAGGGATTAGAGCAAGAGAAATTGATTGCCCGCCTCAACGACTGCTTGTTAACAGAAGATGAGATTGAGCAAGGACTCGACTATTGGTTATCTTTGGAAGACCCTTTCCCTGAATGGGAACAGTAAGCCACTGAGATACAAAACAGCCTCCCATCATTCGGGAGGCTTTTTCTGTACTTTAATATCAATTACTTTGATTTCTGTCGTTTAACCCATTCTTCTGAGGCATCCCCCATTGTCAAACCTGTGGCATTGTTAATCCAATTCATGAAATCGCGATCAAACTTAAAATTTTCACCAAATTTAGATTTGAAATATCTGCGAACATTCTGTGTCGTTTTATAGCTATCTGTGATAATTGTGCTGTCATCAATATAATTTTTATGCCAATCAACCTTAACCCATTTTGCTCGCCACTCCGGGGCTTCCATTGGCCCAGGCCAGAACTCTTTTTGCTTCACAATTAAACCATCTTCTACAGTGTGAAATGTTATCGCTCGATCTTTTTGAACACTATCCGTAATCGAGACATCAGTTACGACTATTGCACCATCACAAACCACAGAATGAACGTCAAACTCCCAAACACCATTTTCTGGGTAGTAAGAATTAATAGCGGTGAAGTTTTCTCGACCTACAATTAACTCACCTGACTGAGGCCAGAATCCCTCAAAATCAGGGCTGAGCCACTCACTGGCCTTCGCAAAATCATTTGTTTTCATTGCATCCCAAAAAGCTAGGACAACTTCCTTTGGACTCATCATTTCCTCCGAGCACCTAATACCAAATTAAGTAGTGAGCAGCGCTATACCGATGCCACCGCATACCACCTTAAAGATCAAAACCAACATATAGTGAAAATGTCGCGTTGCGAATCACTCTAAAGACTTTTTGTTTAATAAGAATGCTCCTGTGTGCGGTGATAAAAGTCGGGAGCTAAGTTTACAAGTTTAAAAAGATCGCTAGAAATAATTAGCTTAAGCAGAGCTTGCATTGCGACTCCATATTCACTCACCTTTTGATCTTCATCCCCCAATTCATAATGCTCACAATATGCTGCTTCGTCGTACCCAGACATACCATAAAGTGCTATAGAATATTGGTTGCTCCAATCTCCTATGTTCTTCCTGACTTGTTCACGAGTTTCTTCTGACCTGTAAGTGTCCTCTAGCCTTTTTTTCTGGCGATCAGCATTAATTAACTTCAATAATTCAACTTTATGCGTGTCGGTTAACTCAGATTCATTATCCTTAACTTTCTTTTGAATACGCCAACCAACAACTCCATCCAAATCAGACCAAGTATCTAACTGATCCTCTTGGTATTGTTCAAGCTCTTCCCAGCTGTTTAGGTGTTTATTCTCTAGATCCCACCACTCAATGTACTCGTTTAGAGTTGTGTTAAGACCAACTTCTGTGTGGATGTAAACAACGCCCTCAGAAATAACTAATGCGTAAATTATTTCACTTTCATACTTATCAATTAATACTTTTAGCTTGGGCTCAAGTTCCTGAAAAATTAAATCCGCATCTAAACTATTTCTCATAAAATTATCCTATTAAACTAGCCCAATTAAGTTGTGACCAAAACTGCCACATTACCCAAACACTTCACCGTTACCTCCAAGTCTATTGGAACCGAAAGCGCCGAGTGTTGCGAATCAACTTGAATACTTGTTATGTTTCTTCTTCCGATGTGTCATTGCAAAAAAATGCTTCATAAAGTGTATAGATAAACATGAACATAAACATCGCCAGCACTGCATAAACAAATTCAGAGTGCCTCGCCAAAAGAGCAGAGTAACCTGTATATTCCTCTGCATATTCAATATCAGCGACCTGAGTATCGCTACCAATTTTTATGTCGTAAATATTAATCTCTTTGTTTTCCATAGGAAACCAAGCCCAAAACCGATACTTTCCTTTTTGTCGTAGTTGCTTGATTTTATATTGATGAATTAATTCCTCAGGATGACTATATTGTCCTCCTTGATCTTCTATCATCAGCAAGGCTTTTTCAGGTAATTCAATGTATACATCCTTTGCAACAGCATCACCGTTGTTATAGACATGAAAATACACCAACGAACGATATTTATGCAAACCTCCGGAAAAAAAAGGCTTCTTAGCTTTTTCAATAGAGTCACTCAGCATATCTGCTATGTTCTTTTTCTGGCTATATGATAAATCGTCTTCATATTCGTTTAAGCTAGAACGAATGTGGAATGAATTTGTTAGCTGCTCTATTTCTTTTTCTTGCCGAGTATACTGAGCAGGTACATAGAATATTCCGTCATGAACATAAGCTGTTAAAGAAGGTGACGGTTGTAGTAATGAGATGTATAAAGTGCCCACCCCTGTGATACTGGCAATCAATCCAAATAAAAATGTACTAACACGACTAAACTTCATCACAAACTTCCATATAACAATGAGTTAATACATCATACAGAAAAAAGAACTGTATGTTCAACCAGTATAATTATAGATCGAAAGCATAATGCCGCTTTCTTACGAATCCCCTCATAATTTCTATGTAAAACAATGAGTAGGTGCGCATCGCTCATTCTGGTCTAATGAATTTCGCCAAAAACACACCCGATAATCTAATTGGGACAGACACCTTAACAACTGCATTAACAATCTCAACTACACTTTTTCGCAATAACTAAACCGTGATTACTACTACCTAGCAATGATGGTTCAGCACAAGTAGAAAGGTGATATGACAACCAAGCTTGATATTGTTGTTCATTCAAATGGTTAACCTCATGACCTATAAAACGAACAAAACCATCAGTTGCTATATGCTTTTCAACGCAAAAACCTGATTGAGTTGCTATGGATTCAATTTCGGATGGCTCAGCAAAGTAGCCAGTTCTAAAAAATGGGTCTACATCTGGTGAAGTAACTAAGCCACTTTCTTTTAGCTCACTCAAAACCGCCGGAGAAACCAAGTCACTAGACATTTTCGCTAGTAATCCTGAAACAAAGAATCGGCTTATATATGCTATTGCAACGACTCCATTAGGCTTTAATATGCGATTAGCTTCTCGCAATACAGCTTCTCTGTCTGACTTTGACTGTATATGGTAAAGAGGACCTAAGATTAACACGACATCCTGACTACCATCCTCTATAAAACTGACGTCCATTGCGTTCGCTTCATAGACAGATAAATTCAAAGAACGACGTGTGGCATTATCTTTGAGTTGTTCCACTAATTCAGGAACTAACTCGACCGCTGTCACACTCATACCCAGCTGAGCATAGTGAAGTGAGTATCGTCCAGTCGCTGCACCAAGCTCTGTCACATGACATTCTGGAGCAATATAAGCACCCAGCACACTCAATGTCGTATCAAATTCAATACGTGTTATATTTTGAGAAATAAGGCGCTTCTCTTCATCAAATTTCGCGTAGTATTCCATATATTCTTCTTGCACGACTTCCTCCTGTACAGTTAACGCCAAATTCAGGTTTGAACAACACGACCACCATACCTAAACCATGGCGAATCTAATAATCCAATTGGAACAAATCTACTTGGGACAGACACCATAATAATCCATGTATTTTGAGAGGTCAGGTCTTCATTATCGGCCATCTGTTTTGCTCTGAACTACACGCTTAAGGCTGTCATTGGGATCTCTGAGAGCGGCCGATTCAGTATGGTTTTGGTGCTATCTGACTGAGAGCTAATTGGGACAGACACCTTAACAACCTGATAATGTATCCTAATGCTCGTGGATTGAGTTAATAAATTCAGGACATACACCAAAAGGCTGTTCGTTTGGATTAATTAGTAAACTGAACACAACGCTCGCATAAATGCCATTCAGTTGTTGAACTAAAAATCTTATTTCTATATAAAATTTATATTCACCGAGTCACATATAGGAAAAATCAATGTCTAACAAAATTAGAATCCTTAACAATTCGGACCAACCTATATATGTAATAGCAACACTAAATAAAGATTGGCTTTTTTTTGATTCTGCCATGTTCGCTCTCAAGCTAGCAAAATCTGCCTCATCACTTTTATCAAGCACAACGAATGCTGCAAAACTTACATACAAACTAGGTAAGCTAAGTCGAAAGATACAAAAGCAAGCCAAAGCTAACAGGGATTTCTTTAAGAAGAATGGACTCCAAATAAATCCTCAACAACAAGTCAAGGTACTTGATAAATCAAACTCTATACTAAAAATTCTCGAACCAAGTCACCTTGCAGGATTGTTAGGTGCAAGCGATATAACTTTGACAATGATGACTGAAGATGGCGAGAAGTTCATCCAGTTCAACACAAACAGTGACCGCTCTTGGATTGCTTTTGACAACAGGATTGTCGCCGCTAAAAAAGATGACACCAAAAAAGAAGAAAGGCACTCAGGTATTAAATACTGGGATACATACGGAAGGCCCAAAGCGTCAGTTTTCGGAGATCAGATAGGCGAAGGGGATTGGTACAGAATATCAGAACACATGGGTACCTATGTTGGAGTTTGGCAAGATTATCAGATGAGGAATCTGTTTTATGGTCTTGCGGAAATGAATGACCATGTAATCAAACCACTGACTTCTGCAAACAAAAAATACACCACCGGGCGATTCCCTTCGGTGGCTGTTTTAAAGAAGAATATTGTTGTGGAGGTTCATGAGAGTGAAAAAACCCCATACCTCTGGAGCTCGATTGGCGACGTCAAGGGTTCGGTAATAAACTTCTCTTCGTTTCAAAAATTATTTAAAGGGGTAAGCCCCTCAATTGTTAGAGTAAACGATGAAACTGTCATACTTACGTACAATGAGAGCATGGCATCTAGCAATATCTTTTATCGAATAGGTACAATCCTAAAAGATAAAATTCGATGGACTGATAGCAATCGTTGTGGGTCTGGCACTCAACCAACCATCCTCTTCAATGGTGACAAAGAAGCAATTGTAATCAGTAGTCATAACGGTGGTTTGTACTATCGCGTGGGCCGTATCCACGATCAACAAATTAGCTGGGAAGAGAAACAACACAAGTTCATTGAAAAAGGGGTGCTTTTTTCAGCCTCACAAAGGGGTGGAGATATCATTGTTACATATCAAAAAGGCTCGTCCGGGACCGCCAACCAAACGTATCAGATATGCGGGGAAATTGATACAAAACAGAAAGGTACGAATAACTACATAATGTGGGAGAACAACATATCAACAGGTACTGGCCCAACGGCAGTTTGTTTTGACTCTACAGGTTCAGTCGTAGGGCTTAAAGGCGAAGTAGAATTCAACAAGGCGAAGTACAGTTATTCTGGTGAATATGATCGTATTAAACTGAAACTAGCAACAGACTAATTTAAGGTAATAATATAATTAGTAATTCAGGACACACACCGAGGGTAATCTCATTGGGACAGACACCTTAACAATCCCCTAATTCAGAGCTCTGAGACTCATTTGTGTACCCCAAATGTGGAGTTGTTAGACCAATTAGTATCAAAACACTCCTCACAATCGACTTATTCATTTACATTCCTAATTACTGGGGATTAGCCCTAACGCCCTCTTGAACAGTTTGTTATGCACTTTTAATCACACTACTAACTTGTAAAACAGGGGGAGACCATATATTTGAACAACGCTGCCTCATTACCCAAATACTTAACCGTAATCACCAAAGCAATTGAAACCGAAAATGCCGAGCGTTGCGAATCAGCTTGAATTGCTTGTTAGCCCTGTGGTTGACTAGTACATATAACCTAGCCAATCAAAATGTCCCACACCCCACTGCTTACCTCTGAGTGGTTTCACATACAGTTCATCAATATGCTCTACCGCAACTCCAAAGTTGGTGTGCTCGTGCAGTCTCAACCAAGACTGCATACACTGAACTTTGTTAAAACCATTCGATGAGTAGAAATCATCTAACTCAGATATGAGGATTATGAAATCAACGTCTTTAGTTTCGGCAAATGCCGACAGTTCTGACAACATGAGAGAGCCAATACCTTGCCCTCGATAACGCTCATCAACACAGAAGTCGATTACACCCAGAACCTTATGTATTTCCCCACCGACGCTAACAACGCGATAATCCAACCCAAGATAGCCAACCAACTGTTCACCTTGAAAATGAAGGGCGCGCATATGAGGTAACTGCTTAAAGTAAGAACGACTTACTTGACTGTCTGGAAAAGCTTGGTTT
>NZ_JAPPTP010000041.1:0-19104 GCF_027587155.1 Vibrio sp. T11.5 | reverse complement strand
TTCACAATATGAATATTTAAACTTTAATAAAAATAATCTTGTCTTATATTTCAACCGTTTCTAATAGAAATAAAAATAATAGAAATCACCCAGCCAAAAAAATAAAAATCATTGATTGGCAATGTTAATTATAAAACGGAATAGAGTAAGAAAATGACAGCGAATAAGCACATCTTAAAACTGGCGATGGGTAGCGCCTTGCTATCTACCATGCCTACTCATGTATATGCACATGGTTGGTCTGAATATCCTAGTGCTCGACAAAACATCTGCTACGAACAAGGCGGTATCTGGTCTGGTAGTCCGCCCAATGCCGCTTGTGCAAATGCCAAAAACATTTCGGGGTCTTACCCATTCGTACAGCGAAACGAGTACGCCAAAAACATTACTGACTTTAACAACCCGAGCGCAGTAAAAGCCGCGATTCCAGATGGTACTTTATGCTACGCAAACGATCCTCAGAAACGTGGCATGGGTGCCCCGCATACCGCCTGGACCCGTACAGAAATGAACACGGGTTCGTTCGAATATGTGTTTAATGCGACCGCACCGCACAACCCTTCATTCTGGGAATTTTACTTAACCAAACCAAATGCTGACCTGTCTAAAGGGCTCGCTTGGGACGATTTAGATTTAATTCAAGAAACGGGCAATGTGCCAGTAGAGAACGGTAAATACCGAATCAATGTCACTATCCCATCGGACAGATCGGGCGACGCTATCCTCTTTGTGCGCTGGCAACGAGATGATGCGGCAGGTGAAGGTTTCTACAACTGTTCTGATATTACGATTAAGAATGGTAACACTCCGCCTCCTGAGCCAGCACCACAACCCGATTTGCATCGTGG
This sequence comes from Vibrio sp. T11.5, assembly GCF_027587155.1. Classification (NCBI taxonomy): domain Bacteria; kingdom Pseudomonadati; phylum Pseudomonadota; class Gammaproteobacteria; order Vibrionales; family Vibrionaceae; genus Vibrio; species Vibrio sp. T11.5. The sequence goes on along the minus strand of NZ_JAPPTP010000041.1, from coordinate 18,256 downwards.
CTCATCCTTTATCCCTAGTGGACTGGAAGCGCCTCAAATTGGTGATGTCGTGAAGTATGACATCATCAACAAAGATGGCGCGGTTGCACGTAGCTTTGATATAAGAGTCGATTCAAACAACGTTGGGGATTGGGCTCGTCTCCTAGCATCAGAGATTAATGGTTGGCACGCCGAGTTCAAAGACGGCGCAGTCTTTATCGGTGATTGGCATGAAGAAATGCAACACTACATGTATTTCCAGAATGATCCGTCACGCAATTTCTTTAACTCCAAAGACAGTCGTGCTTCAGGGTTAATGAGCGTTTCCCACGACAGCAATGGCAATGTAGACCCGCTAGCAGGACAACTTTACGAGCTATCGCAAAGTGATAATGTCGTAAACGCGGGTGATAAAGTCGTCATCGTTACAGAAGAAAATGCAACGCTGACTCAAACTCAGGGCACACCTGTATCGATTCAAAATAACGGCTCTTCTTCGATCATTATTGATACCCGAACTATCAGCCAAAATGAAACGTTAATTTTCTCGGCGAGCTCGACCAGCAGTGATCGTACTGAAACCTTTACCTTTGAGGTGGTGGTAGATGACGGTGGCGTCACACCCCCACCGACTCCAGAACCGGGCCCAGATACAGGCAACGCTTGGAGCTCATCAGCGACTTACATCGGCGGCGAAGTGGTTTCCTATGCTGGTAAGACGTGGAAAGCACAATGGTGGACGCAAGGCGGTGATGATCCTGAAACGACATACAGTAAGGACAAATGGGGCGTTTGGCGACCGGCAAACTAGCACTCCTGAGACCTATCTCATCATCTAAATAAGTGGATCAATTTTTATCAAATAGTCATCGCGTCTTTTACAGCGTGGTGGCTATTTTTTTGTGCTTAGTTTTCAATCCAAAGTCCACACTCATGATTCGACGTGAATACTGGCTGCGCCATCACCAAGTAACCTAATCGAACTCATGCAAAGAATAACGTTCAAGTCTTAAACAAAGTTACTGATTGACTACAAGCTAAACAATTGATGTGATTAGTCGCTTTTCTCCCGCCCTTCGTTATGAGAATACTCAAGTCGGTGTTAATATTGCGACCAAGTCAATCTGCCCTACCTTAATCGGCATCACAAACTTGTGATAAACGAACGCTTTGTTATGTTTAAAGTTATACGGCAGATTAAACCATTAAATTAGAAGGCAATATTTTCAAATGGTTAACAATACAATTCAATGGTTTCCGGGCCACATGCATAAGGCCCAAAAAGAGATAGCTGAAGCCATCCCTCAAATTGATGTCATTATTGAGGTGCTTGACGCTCGTATCCCTTTTAGCAGTGAAAACCCCATGATCGCTGAGTTAAAGGGGGATAAGCCAGTGGTTAAAGTCCTCAATAAACGCGATCTCGCCGACCCTGAGAGAACACAGCTTTGGATTGACCATTTTGAGAAAGAGCACAATGTTAAAGCGATTGCGATTACCACTTCTCAACAACAAGAAGTAAACCGCATAATGGAGCTAGTTCGTAAACTGGCCCCTCACCGTGAGGAGATTGGGAAAAACATTCGTACCATGATCATGGGCATACCGAATGTAGGCAAATCAACCATCATCAATGCTCTTGCAGGTCGCACCATTGCAGTCACGGGCAACCAACCTGCCGTGACACGTCGTCAGCAACGCATCAACTTGCAAAACGGTATTGTTTTATCAGACACTCCAGGCATTTTATGGCCTAAAGTGGAAAATCCGCATAGTGGGTTCCGTCTCGCGGCAACCGGTGCTGTTAAAGATACGGCTATGGAATACGAGGAAGTCGCTTTCTACACGGTTGAGTACCTTGCAAAAGCTTACCCGGAGCGTTTGAAAGAGCGGTATCAGATCGAAGAAATGCCGGAAAGTGACATCGAGCTCATGGAAGAGATTGGCCGTCGACGTGGGGCGTTACGCTCTGGCGGACGAGTCGATTTGCATAAGTGTTCGGAAATTTTACTTCATGAATTACGCAGTGGGACCTTAGGCCAAGTAACACTTGAGTTGCCAGAGATGATCACTAAAGAGTTGGTCGAAGTAGAGATTGAAGCGACACGTAAGGCCGAAGAGAAAGCCAAGAAAAAAGAAGAGCGTCGTAAGCGATACTTAAAAAACAAACGTTAATCACTACAACGGCGGTATCTACCGCCGTTTTTATTCTCGCTTCTACACTCACCTTTGATATAGTCAAAGCTATGATATCAACGAGTTTCGCACAATGAAAATCCCAACCAATATCATTACTGGTTTTCTGGGGACCGGAAAAACCACGACAATACTTAACCTGCTGAAAGCAAAACCGGCTGACGAACATTGGGCTGTTCTAGTCAATGAGTTTGGTGAAATTGGTATTGATGGCGCAATGTTGACAGAACAAGGCGCAATGATCAAAGAAGTACCAGGTGGTTGTATGTGTTGTGCTGCTGGAGTCCCGACTTCTGTTGCCCTTACCGCATTGCTCCGTACGCAGCCCGATCGTCTGATAGTTGAACCTACTGGCTTAGGCCATGCCCACAAGATTCTCGCAACGTTAACCTCAGCTCAATTCCGAGATTACATCGACTTAAGAGCTACTATAGGATTAGTCGATCCTCGCAACCTATCTAACTCTAAGTATGCCGAGAATCAAAACTTTAACGACCAACTCAACATCGCAGATATTGTGATTGGTAATAAGGTAGACGCGTGTCATGTCAGTGATATCGATGCGTTTAACGACTGGGTTTCAGATCAAAATCCACCCAAGATTTATAGCCAACTTGTCAAGCAAGGGCGTTTCCCAATAGAACTTCTCGACAACCAGAGAAGGGAACCAACAGTGTCAACCGATATTGCACAGCACCATCATGAACACGCTGAGGAAGAACCACAATTTGCTCTAGCACCGGACCAGGTAATGGTCCGCAAAGAAAACAAAGGCCAAGGCTACTTTAGTTGTGGCTGGTTATTTGGTGCAGAAGTCACGTTCAGTTTTGATGACCTATTCTCTGTGTTATCAGACTTAACTGCCGAACGTGTCAAAGGCGTAATGAACACAGACAGAGGCTGCTATGCCTTCAATGTAAGCCACGGCATTGTCTCTGTTAATGAAATGTCATTGGAGGGGTTCGAAAGCCGTCTGGAAGTGATCGATAGCCAACTGCTTCCATGGGATCAGTTAGAAAAAGTACTCAAGCAAATTGCCTCACTTGATTAGCCTTCTCTAAACGACAAAAGGCGCACCCTTCAGTGCGCCCTATCCCTCGTTACTCAATCGTGAGTCTGCGAGTCAGGACCGTGTATTTTTGCGCCCTGATCATAAAACGAGGATCTCAAAATGATGTGTTGAATCCATCCAAATTGTAGGTAAGGCTTTTAATCCTCCATGCGGGTTGGTTCAGATTGCCTTACGTTTTAACTATGGTTCAAAACGCGAAAAGTGCAAGGAGATAAACGTGATCTCTTACCAATTCCTGACTATTTTTGAACTCTCACATCCTTCATATTTGAAAATCAACATTTCATTCTTGACGCTATAGTTAAACTTACACAAGCGTATAATTCTCATGAGAGACATCAATATTTACAATGCAACCAATCGAATGAGGTTACCTTTTTTATGACCAAGAGAGAGAAAATTAAGCAATCCCTTTTAGCGAGTATGCCAAAGGATGCAATTAATCAGTTTCTCTCTAAAGATAAAACCCCTGTTTCTGTTCTCGTCCTTTCTTTACTTGTCGGTATTCTTGCCGGCATAGTGGGTACCTTGTTCGAGATTGCCGTTCATTTTGTCTCTGAAACCCGGACTGACTGGCTCAAACAAGCAATTGGTAGCGCGTTGCCGCTGTGGCTCGCGGCATTTTTGATCAGTGCCGCATTGGCATTTGTTGGCTACTATCTCGTCCATCGTTTTGCCCCCGAAGCTGCCGGATCAGGCATTCCAGAAATTGAAGGAGCAATGGATGGTATACGCCCCGTTCGTTGGTGGCGTGTTATACCTGTGAAATTCTTTGGTGGTATGGGCGCACTGGGCTCAGGCATGGTACTTGGCCGCGAAGGTCCAACGGTTCAAATGGGAGGAGCCATTGGCCGCATGGTGACGGATCTTTTTCAGGTCAAAAATGACGATACCAAACACACATTGCTTGCCTCTGGCGCAGCAGGAGGTTTAGCCGCAGCGTTCAATGCCCCGCTGGCTGGCATCATGTTTGTCGTTGAAGAGATGCGCCCCCAATTTCGCTATTCACTCATTTCTATTCGAGCGGTGATCATTTCGGCCATCGCCGCCAACATTGTCTTTCGTTACATTAATGGTCAAGATGCGGTGATCACTATGCCGCAATATCACCCGCCCGAACTTGCAGCTTTGTGGCTCTTCTTGCTTTTAGGTGCCATGTTTGGTGTTTTTGGTGTGGTGTTTAATCGCCTCGTTACTCTCTCTCAAGACTTGTTTGTCAAACTGCATAAGAATGATCGTCGACGTTACCTGATCACAGGAAGCTGTATAGGTGGTTGTTTTGGTTTAATGCTGCTTTATCTGCCAGAAATAACCGGAGGCGGTATTAACTTAATTCCGACCATCACTAACGGTGGCTACGGTGCGACGGTGCTACTGCTTTTATTCGCTGCAAGGATCCTCACCACACTGATTTGTTTTGGCTCTGGGGCACCCGGCGGTATCTTTGCGCCGATGTTAGCTTTGGGTACACTATTTGGTTATGCATTTGGCTTAATCGCCCATGGTTTAATGCCTGAATTGATGATTTCACCCGGCATGTTTGCGATCGCAGGTATGGGGGCTTTGTTCGCGGCTACCGTGCGTGCGCCGATCACTGGCATATTGTTAGTGATCGAAATGACCAACAACTACTACCTAATACTGCCACTGATCATTACCTGCTTGGGGGCCGTTATTTTTGCTCAGTTACTCGGTGGGCAGCCGATTTATAGCCAACTGTTACATCGAACATTAAAAAATGAGAAGTTGAGACAAGAAGACCTTCCCTGCGACTCAAAATGACAATTGCACAGTAACCGCTCAGCTTGATATGATCTTGTGCCCTGAATGATCTGTAGCACGGATTTGCTCAATCATTAGTGCCAATCATTTATTTCAAGCTAGTCAGGATTACGCCGTTGAACTGGAAACGCTTTACACACTTTCACAGTGTGCCCCCCTCACAAGCCGCATTAGCGCTGGGCATGATAGGACTCGGTCATGCATGGGCATTGTATATTCCTGACATTGGCGTTTTTATCCGCCCTTATCTTGCCGCAGGCGGTGCTATTCTGCTGCTTCCAGTGCTAATAAAATACTTCAGCAGTTACTCCACTTTCATCAACGATATTCGACACCCACTGAGCGGCAGCTTGATGGCCCCTATGAGTATGGCATTGTTGATCTTATGTGATTACCTCGCCGTGATCTCGCCCTTGATCGCTTACCCTTTGTGGTTTGCGGCGCTGCTGCTCCACATCACCATGATGGTGTTGTTTTTCTTCTTTCAAATAACACGCTTCAAGTTAGCCAATATTGTTCCTAGTTGGTTCCTATATCCAGTAGGGTTAATTAGTAGCTCGTTGGCAGGCACCAAGTTCGGTCATAACGTATTTTCAGAAACCTTAGTCAGCGTCTGTATTACAATATACTTCTTTATGTTACCACTGGTTCTCTATAGGCTGATGTTTGAAGGCCGGCTCCCACGCAGAGCAAGGCCAACACTCGCCATAATGGCAGCACCAATCAACCTGTCATTGGCGACCTATTTGGTTAACTTCCAAAAGCCAGACCCAATTCTCACTGGCGCTTTGGCTGGTATCGCTATCACTATGACGTTAACAATCTACTTGTGTTACTTCCGTCTAATGCGACTAAAATTCCAACCTTCCATTGCGGCAGTCACCTTCCCTTCTGTCATTAGTGCGATCGCGATGCACCGTCTGACGAGCTTTTTCGAGCAGTATCATCCGCACTGGCACTGGCTTCACAAATTTGGATTTTTTGAGCTGAGTGTCGCCACCGCACTGGTAGCATGGGTACTGATTGGCTATATCAAGATGTACTGGCCTGAATTTTTTACGCCGAAGATAAAAGTGAATTCGTAATAATTAAACTGGAAGAAAAAAGAAATCAATGGGATATTAATTCAGAATAGAGCCCCTTGAGGGTATTTACTCCTAATTAATATACAATTAACTATAATTATATCTGTTACCATATGCAAGAAAATTAAATTTTATAATAGATTTATTATTCAACTGAATTTATACATAGCTAGGTCAGCTGGCGCTTACGACAAATACCATAAGGCTATGTATTATGAATATGTTAACTAAACAATCCCATTTGCCCGATTTTATCAATAAACGAATCGACTATTATGTTTCTGACTTAATAAATAAAAAAGATAACGGAAGAAACCTAGTTTTAGGTAAGAAACCCCTTTTGGGTGATATCATTTTGCAAAGTAATGATTATCTTGCACTTACCCATCACCCTAAAATTATCGATGCTCACGTTAAGTCATTGCTCTCCAACAAAGACACGGCATTTATGTCGAGTGTGTTCTTGCACAGCGATGGACTGGATAAAACGGTTGAGCACCATCTTGCTGACTACACTGGATTTCAAACCTGCACCATTGCACCTTCGGGATGGATTGCCAATATTGGTCTACTACAAACTATCTGTGATTCAGAAACCAATGTGTATATAGACTTTTTTGCCCATATGTCGCTTTGGGAAGGCGCACGAATTGCAGGGGCCAACATCCATCCTTTTATGCATAACAATACCAATCACCTCAAACGTTTAATTAAACGCAATGGACCAGGCGTGGTTTTGATTGATTCTATATACAGTACCATTGGCACCATAGCGCCACTGCAAGAAATGGTAACTTTAGCAAAAGAGATGGATTGCGCGATCGTTGTGGATGAGTCCCACTCTATAGGAATATATGGCCCTAAAGGAGCAGGATTAGTTCAAGAGCTTGAGCTCACCAATAAAGTGGATTTCATCACTGCCAGTCTGGCGAAGACCTTTGCTTATCGTGCCGGTGCTGTTTGGTGTAACAATTTAACAGGTCAAGTAGTGCCATACGTTTCATTTCCATCTATTTTTAGCTCAGCGATGATGTCATTTGAATTAGATAGAATTGACGCTACGCTAAACGTTATCAAGGAAAGCGACCAATCACGTAAGCGCTTAATGGAGTGTTCAGCGCAAGTACGTGAGGGTCTAAAAGATATTGGTTACGATATTCGTAGCGAATCTCAAATAATCAGCTTAGAAACTGCAGAGAAAACTAACACGCGTAAAGTTAGAGATTTTTTCGAAGATAATGGTGTATTTGGGTCTGTTTTCTGTACTCCTGCTACACCTGATAATAAAAATATCTTGCGCTTATCTTTAAATAGCGCCCTGAGCAACCATGATATTGATAAAATTTTATCGACTGCCGAAAAGGCTAAGAGTAATAAGGAACTATATTTCGTCTAATTAAACTAACGCCTCTTATTAAGAGGCGTTACTATTTAAAAATAGAGTATTGAATTAAATATAGTCTGCAACTTTATCAAGCAACTTGCTTTGATCGACAGGTTTAATAAGGTATCCATTCATCCCTGCTTGATCAATTTTAGAAAGAGTTTCTTTCCGACTATCGCCGGTATGCCCAAGAATTGGCACGTTAGCGTAAACTTTTTCTGACTTTCGAATAAGAGTTGTAGTTTCTAACCCATCCAAAATTGGCATTTCGAGGTCCATCAAAATCAAATCAACTTGCTCACTACTCAGTACACTTAACACTTCATTGCCATCGCCTGCCTGAGAAACTTGATAACCCTGTTTATTCAATAAGATAGTAGTTAACTGTCTCAACGATTCATTGTCATCAGCAATCAAAATGCGTTTACCAATAACTTTAGCCGTTTTTTTCGGAATGAGGTTACGGTTAGGCTCAACATTACCAAAAATAAGTGCATCGACCGACTGTGCGACATCAAGTAGGAACTGTTTTTTGTCTTTTGGATAGAAAGTAAGGAATCGACTAAATCTATTGTGGTATACACCATCCTGAACAAAAAGCATCACGATTTTAGCTTCAGTGAAATGGAGCTTAGATTCCAACATTAAATACTCTTGCTCACTACAGACTTCTAGATCGAGTAGTATCAAATCGTATTCAAATTCAAACTCTTCTTTGCGTTGAGCTTGCTCAAAATCAACCTCGTCACATATTGCACCCGTATAGAAGGTAAATTCGCTCAGTCTGCGCTTTACCGCCTCATCGTCGCCAACGTAAAGTATTGATTTATTTCTTAGAATATCTTGTTTGATTGTAGACACTTTTGGGGACTCATATCGAGGAAATTTAAGGGTAAAACGTGTCCATTCTCCGAGTGCGGACTCACATTTTATCTTGCCGCCGAATGCTTGCATGACACGTTTGCAAAAAGGTAATCCAAGTCCATAGCTTGAGGACTTTCCAGAAGTATAGAAATCTTGAAAGATAAATTCTAACTTTTCTTTTTCTATCCCTATACCGTTATCTTCAAAGATTAAATAGTTGAATTCATTATCACTTCTAAGTGTGATCGCGATTTTAAACTCGTCTCCATTCTGATAATAAAGTGAATTTTTGAGCAGATTATACAATGCATATTTCAGTAACGTATCACTGCCAAAGTAGTCAAAACCACCTTCGACATTTAAACACACCACTTCTTTTGCATGATCGCTGGGATAAGAAAAACTGGCGAGTGACTCTCTTACAATTTGCTCTACTGAAAAAGCCCTAAACGTTGAGTGCGACACGCGACTCTGGTCAATGGAGGTAAGCAATAAGTCTATGGCTTCATTACCATTGCGTATGACCTCGTCGGCTCCAGAAAGTACCTCTTTCATACGAATAATATCAATCTTATCTATCTCGGCTTTGTCTCCGTTCATTGTTTTAACCGACGGTAAGGACGAATCAAGTACATCAACAGACGCCTTAAGTGCACTTAACGGGTTACGCATTTCATGCGCAATCCCTGCACCAAATGACTTAGCAATTGAGACTTTTGCCTCATGTTCAACTTGATTGCGAAAATAGAACAAGTTACCAAAGATATAGGTAAACAAAAATATCGGGATATAAGGCCAAATGATAACAACTTCAGTCTCAACTGCGCTGGGCGCATGCACGAGTCCATAACTGATCAAGTATGCCGCAGCAATGGAGACTATCGCTTGCAGCAACATCACCCTAGTCTCGTGGACTAATAAAACGTGAAGAAAGATTGAAGACATGAACGACATCGCCCACACCGTTGACCATTCATTCATGAACAGCATAAACGAGAAGAAGAACGGTAAACAGATAGTGATTGTGGCAATGTAATAGTAGGGAAGAAAACGCTTAAATGGCGGCGGAGCGTACTTCCTGAGCGCTAACCCAAGCAGGAGTATAGCGCAAAAAAGTCTCAGCGGACCATTCTCATAAGGCTGAGGATAGAGGTAAGACCATATGTAGTAATATGCGGGAAAGCCAAAGAAGCCCATCCACCCGAGTAACTCGAGATTAGTGTCTGCGTATTGATAAATCTTCTTTACTACATTCATGCATTAAAACCGCTACGCTACTTCTTTTTCGCCTAAAGCACTGTTACAAGCGCCTTAAGCCCATTTAAATGATTGTGACCGCTAGGCACCAAAATGTGACCTACCCAAAGTGATCGATTCTATGCTGTTAACATAAACCACTGTTATAGATTGAGCATACGCAACATAGTGAAGTATGTAAATTTTAGCCTGCACTATGTATGCATACCAATCAATTGAATACTGCTCCCCAAACGCGAGGCTCCAACATCTATTCTTAACGGCATTTGCTCTTTAAGCTCACTAACATGGGATATTAAACCAATCATGCGTCCCGTTTGCTGCAACTCGATCAGCGTTTGAACCGCTAAATCTAACGACTCTGGGTCCAAACTGCCAAACCCTTCATCAATAAACAAGGTATCCAACCGAATGCCACCACTGTATGACTGAACGACATCCGATAGGCCAAGTGCCAAAGACAAAGCAGCCATAAAAGACTCGCCCCCAGATAGAGTGGCGACATCTCTATTCTTGCCTGTGTAACTATCTTCTACCATCAAATCCAGACCACGCCCAGCAACGCCCTTGAAGCCTTCGGTTTTACGGGCAAGAATGTAACGCCCCTTGCTCATCAAACTGAGTCTCTGGGACGCTTGGATAAGAACATCGTCCAGCAATACGCCAAGAACAAATCGATGCAAGCTAACCCGACTTCCAGTCTTACCGCTAGCAACGTCATACAGGGTCCCATACACCCTATACTCAGCTTCCAATTCCGCATTCTTTTCGTGCAGTAAGACAATATCACGGCGGACTTTCTCAAATCGTTCAAACTTCGAACGAGTAGTATCTAGTGTATTTCTGGCTTCGACGTACTCTTGGCTGCTAAGTTCAACACACTTAGCCAACTGGTCTAAATCTGGCGTTTGCTGATCTTTTAACACATGTTTCAAGTCCGCTAACGTCTGGTTTAGTTTGACTTCCGTTTGCGCGTAAGTCTCGACCGAAGTTTTCCAAAACTCTAATTGTTCATCGGTCGCTTTGCTGCTGAGGTAATCTTGTTCATCAGAAAACTGTGCTTTTTCAATCAAGACATGCCATTGCGTTTCCGCTTTATCTAAGTCGCGCTTTGCTTGCGCTAAAAGCTGTGTGTTGCTCTGTCTTTGTCCTTCAAGCTCGGCATGGTGTTTGACCAGTCGTTTTTGCTGCTCATTGGCTTGCTCTAGGCGCGTTTGTAACGTCTCAATTGAGGCTTTGGTTTGCTTATACTCATCGTCGACAGATTCCACTGATTGATATTGCTTGCCAATAGACTGTATTAGTGCCTCGAAACGCTGTTGGAGCGCCTGAGTTGTAGCGTCATGGGCAGACATCTCCTCTCTCAGGCGATGAATTTCATTGTCACCTTTTTCACAGCGTTGGTTGAGCGTTGCCACCTCCGACTCCATCTGCTTAAGGTCAATTGAAACTAATCCCGCTAACTTGGCCTGACATTCAGTGAGCTGGCTCTGCACTAGGTCCAAAGATAGGCCTCTATGCTCTCCCAGATCTTCCTGAAACGCTTCAATTTGAGTTTTTTGACGAGAGATCAGCACGTTCTGTTGTTCAACAATGAGAGTTTGCTCGTTGAGAGAGTTCAGGGACTGACGTTCTTGGTTACGATAAAACTCCACTTGCTCTTTAGTCACTTCTTCGCCAACAAACGAAGCAGGTTTTGGGTGTTCAGCACTGCCACACACAGGACAAGGCATACCTTGTTGAAGCTTCCGAGCCAGCACCGCTGCCTGAGCGCTATGCCAGCGCATTTCATAGTCATCCGCTTGCTTGTTATGGGCTTGCCAATCAATCTTCAGCTGTTTTACATGAGCTTGAAGGGGGGGCTGACCTTGCTCTAAAGCCGTTAACTCGTTAGATAACGACTGCAGTTTATTGAGATCGGCACTCAAACGCTGCAATCGTGCTAGTTCAGACTCTATCGTCGCTTTGTCTCCAACTTTCAGCTTAGCCTTTTCAAGTTCTAGCTGAGCTTTGGATGCTTCTTGCAATAGCTTTTCTTTATGCGCCTGATATTTGATTAAAGTCGCATTGGATTCTTGTTTCTTGATAGCAGAATCTTTGAGTTTTTTTTCCAACTCCAACTTTTCGTGTAACTTAGCTTTGATGCCTTCCAATTGGTAAAGCTTATCTGTCAATGTCGGAATTGATTGAGCTTCCAGCGTCAACGTATCTAACTGCTGTTGGCGCTCTTCTATCGCAACATTCGAATGTTGCAGCGCTTTTTCAAGCGAGCTGGCTTTTTCATTCAGTTCATGGACCTGCTTTGTGAATGAGCTCCAATTGGTATACGGCACATCTAGCTTGGAAGCCTGCTGAGCGATCGCCAATTTTTGTTGAATTTGAGCGTTGCTATCGCTTTTCTCACTATGCTCTGACAACGCTTTCTCTGCACTTTGCAGCTTATCAAATTCACTTTGCAATTGGTGAGCTTTCTGCTGTGCTTCTTTGCTTTTATTTAACTTTTCAAGGGCAACCTTCTCACTTAAACTCACCTCTTCAAGCCGCTTAGCAACAACATCAAGTTGCTCGTTTAACTCTTGTTCTGTGCTGGCCTCAGCCACTTGTAGAGCACCGCGAATCTGGTTATCAAACTCATCTTTTGACTTGCTGATCGCACTCGCTTTGTCCTTAAGTGCAAACTCAATTTTTTTGTAGATGTCAGTCTGGAACAGTTGGCCGAAGATCGCTTCTCGATCTTTGGAGCTTGCTAGCAAGAGTTCACGAAACTTACCCTGTGGTAACACCATCACCTGACGAAACTGGGTTTCATTCAGACCAATCAGTTCTGCAACCTCAATCTTCACCTGCGCTGTCTTGCTAGTGATAAGTTTCTGATCATTGGTAATCTCATACAAAGAGGCGGTATGTTTGCGTGTTGTCGTACCTTCGCCTCGAGCTTTAGGTGCCAATTGATCGGGTGATCTCGTGACTCTATAGCGCTTATCCTTAAGTGCGAATTCAAATACCACTTCGGTCGGTAACGCAAGCGCCGCCATATCGCAGCGCATCTGCGTTCCTTCTCTTTCATTACCTGTTGTTTGGCCGTACAAAGCAAAACACATAGCGTCTAAAATTGACGTCTTACCTGAACCTGTTGGGCCGTTAATCAAAAACAGTGGATTGGAACCAAGCAACGTAAAGTCGATGGTTTCAGTGTTAGCAAAAGGGCCAAATGCCTGCATTGTAAGTGATAATGGTTTCATCGTTTGCCCTTACTGCTTTGCCAATTGTTTGATAATGCAGGTGATCGCCTGATTTTGATCTTCGGTGAGCTCACTATTTTGCGCTTCAAGAAAAAAGTCTTTGAACATATCAACTTCACTTCGCGCCAGCTTCGCCTGAGCCATTTCTTGTTCAACACCCACTAACATACCTGGCTTTTCGATATGCAGTACATTTGGGTAAACCGCACGAAGCTTTTCCATAGGATTGAGAATGGCGTGTTTATCTAACAAACGGACCAACAGATAATCGTCATTATTCGGATCGGTTTTGCCACTGGCGATCACTTGGTCTAACTCTCCTTCGATGATTCGCATTTGATGAGGAGCAGTGAGGTCAATATGAGTGGCCGAAGCAAAGCCTTTTTCATTGAGCTCAACCAAAGTCAGTCCTTTTTTCTGGTGCTGCTCTGAAAAGCTGTACTTCATGAGTGACCCCGAGTAACGAATATAGTCTTCACCTTTTTTTTGCGCCTGGTGCAGGTGGCCGAGAGCGACATAGTCAAAGTCGACAAAATGTTCATGGCTGACTCTGTCTGAGCCGCCAATTGCTAAAGGACGTTCGGACTCTGACTCAATCGCACCATCAACAAAGCAGTGGCTGATCAAGACATTCTTCTGATCTGGTTTAAACTGAGACTTAATCTCTTCACTTAGCAGTCGATGAGCGTCATCGTACGTTGATACAGACTGGCCATAATGGTGACGCACTGATTCAGGATCGCTGTAAGGCATGCCATAAAAAGCCACTTCACCGATGTCCGTACTCAAGACAACGGGTTCCGTCATCTCTGCAAAATTCGAGATAATGTGTAAACCTGCCCTTTTCATTTGCGAGGAGCCAAAGCCTAATCGCTGAGCACCATCATGATTACCGGGTATCAGAATAATGGGTAGCTTCAGCTCGTTACACACTTGACGGACAAATTCATTCATTAACTCTATTGCCGCCGTAGGCGGAACCGAGCGGTCATAGATATCTCCGGCAATCACCAGAGCATCAAGGGTATTAGATTGCAGATATTCAATCAGTTGTGCCAAAACGGCTTTTTGATCATCCAGAAGAGAAACATTGTGAAATTGGCGTCCGAGGTGCCAGTCAGAGGTGTGAAGAAACTTCATTTAAGCCCTGCATTATTCTTATCATCTAAGGCAGGATAATACCATTCTGAACCGTCTGCTATCCAGAATGGTATTGCATTTAACTAACTTGGCGCATGCTCTTTACAAAACTTGATCGCTTCATCAAGCAACTCAAGCGCTGATCTGTCACATTCAGGCAAGGCCGCATCACTGCGTCCCAAAGGCGTTACGCGGTCACCCCATTTGATATGGCCTGCTCCCCACGTCAGTCCAGCACCAAATGCGGCTAGTAGTAAGTTATCGCCAGGTTTAACGAATCCTTCCTCCATGGCTTCACATAACGCCAGAGGTACCGTAGCCGCAGACGTATTGCCATACTTGTGGATGTTCACAAACGCTTTTTCCTGACTAATACCAGACAAATCACACAGTGTTTGAATGATCCGAATGTTTGCTTGATGCGGGATCACGACGTCGACATCTTGGGTAGATAGCTGGCTACGCGCAAGGACGTTTTGAGCCGCTGAGCCCATGCCTTTAACAGCGCGCTTAAAGATTTCTTTTCCTACGAAGTTGAATTCCCAATAGCCGCTATCTGCGGCAAAGCGGTCCATAGAAGTACCAAATTTTGGTACAGAGAGAATGTCTCGCCCCTTTGAATCACAACCTAATTGAGCTTGCTGCAACCCAACGGGTTTATCGGTTTTGCTTAGCACCACAGCACCCGCTCCATCACCAAACAAAACAGCAGTATCACGCATGGTCCAATCGATGTAGAAAGACAGACGCTCCGCGCCTATTACCAGAGCATTATTATAGTTACCCGCCTGAATCATACGTGTCGCCGTCTCTAAGCTATAGAGAAAACCCGTACACGCCGCATTGAGATCAAACGCCGTTGTTCCAATCATACCAAGGTTCTGAGATACCTTTGATGCAATGTTAGGAATAAGAGAGTCTGGAGAACAGGTCGCGACGATAAGCAAATCAATATCATTCGCCTCAAGACCAGCACATGCTAGCGCATGTTTGGCGGCTACCGTCGACATATCAGACGTATTAACGTGGCTGATGCGACGATTTTCAATACCAGTACGCGTACGAATCCACTCGTCTGAAGTGTCAAGGAATGTACTTAAATCATCGTTGGAGAGCGTGGTTGGCGGCACGCATTTACCCCAACCTGTTATTTCTGCGTAGAATGTTGTCATTCGAAGCCTTTTATTCTTATTTGAGCTAGCGTCTCATTCAATCTGTTCAGTAAGACGGATAGAACTCTTGGGTAAATACTATTTTCAGAGTATAACTAGCGATTATCTGTGGTGTCATCTAATTGCTAAAATAGACGTCACACTTGCGTAGAAAAACACAAACAAGAGAAAAGTCATGTCTACATTCAACACACGCTGCCCTTTTTGCTCTGGCGTAAATCGTGTTCCCAATGAACGAGTATCTGAAAGCCCGAAATGCGGTAAATGCCAATCGGATTTACTCGACGGTGCGCCGATTGAAGGAACCGAGCTCAACTTTGATGCTATTTTGAACAGCAGCCAACCGGTTGTCGTCGACTTTTGGGCACCATGGTGTAACCCATGTGTCGGTTTCGCGCCGGTATTTTCTGACGTCGCCAAAGAGCGAGCCAATAACGTTCGATTTGTAAAAATAGATACAGAAAGCCAGCAAAACCTCGCAGCTAAGTATCAAATTAGAAGCATTCCTACTGTCATGGTGTTCAAAGATGGCAAAAGAGTCGATGTTATCAATGGCGCCTTACCTAAAGGACAATTTGATCAGTGGCTTAATGAAGCTTTAACTAAGTAAAAGAAACAAAAAATCCCGCTCTAAAAAGGCCGCCAGTCGCTACGACTAGCGGCCTTTTTTTCTATCTACAACTAAAACTCGTATCGAAAAATGATTTTTATCGACACGACTAAAATTATTCGTTTTACCCAATATCAAAATCGCTCCATAGTCGCGCCGAAATACGTTCCATTTAATACACTAACTCAAGAGGCTACGACGTTGGAAAACATTCTTGCTCCTGCACCAAAAGCTCGCATCTCAGTACCTGTTATCGCGCTGGCTCTTTATGCGGTAGCATCAGGCTATTTAATGAGCTTGCTCCCATTGATGCTACCGGAATACGGGCTACACAGCTCGTTGGCCAGTTGGTTAGCCAGTGTTTTCTATGCCGGTCTTTTAGTTGGTGCGATTGCGATTGAACCGTTAGTCACTCGATTAGGTCACAAGAGCGCTTTTGTTCTTTGTTTAAGTGTGTTCATCACGACCATTTTCGCCTTGCCGGTATTTACCAACTCAGTGGCATGGATGTGTGCACGCTTTTTGGCCGGTATCTCTGTCGCTGGCGTATTCGTTATCGTCGAATCATGGTTGCTGCATGGCGACGAAGCGGCAAGAGCAAAACGTCTTGGCCTGTATATGGCAGCATTGTACGGTGGCAGCGCAATTGGCCAATTAGGCATTGGGGTATTGGGCGTTAACGGTGGCGTGCCTTTTATTGCCATCTTGACTCTATTGCTACTCGCTATCGTGGTATTGCTGTTTGGAGAAACCGATCAGCCACAATCTGCGCATACGAGCAATCTATCGTTTAAGCAAATCACCAGATTAAGCCATGCGGCGATTATTGGTTGCATTGTTTCTGGCCTGATTCTTGGCGCTATTTACGGCTTAATGCCATTGGAACTGGCGCAGCAAGGTATTGATACTGACGATTTAGGCGGGTTGATGGCACTTGTCATTCTTGGTGGTATGGCCGTTCAGCCCATGGTGCCATGGATGTCGAAATATTTTGGTCGAACCTTGTTGATGGCATTCTTCTGCCTACTCGGCGCTGCGTCTATTAGCTTAATTATGCTAGACGAGAACATCCGTGTTTTAGCCGTTAGCCTATTTTTGCTAGGCGTTGCTGCTTTTGCTCTGTACCCGATCGCAATCAATCTAGGCTGCGACAAATTGGACTCACAGTACATTGTTTCAGCAACACAAGTCATGCTGTTCAGCTATAGCTTGGGATCTGTTTTCGGCCCAATCATTGCGGGCTGGTACATGTCTGGTGATCACGGATTAATGGGCTACCTGTTCGCGATACTGCTGGCAACTTGCCTATATATGCTTGTTGCTAGCATCAAGACGAAACACCAAGCTATCGCTGGTGAATGAATCAATCCTTATGCCGGTTAGTAGTCCCTCTAATCGGCTTTTCGGGCAATGCCCTGAACTTCACGAATCGCGAGCATAGTGTGACGAATATAGTCGACAGCATCGCCGCGGTTTCTAATGTATTTGTCACCCACAAAGCGAAGGAAGCCTTCCGTATTGTAGAGTGACAGTATAAAGGTTACATCTTCCTCGGTTGGTAAGCGCAGTTTCCAACGGCGAGTTTCTAGATTTTCCATATCAGTTACTTACATATTACTCAGGTAAATGGTGAGCTTACCACCTACACTTAACGTAGAAAGTGATTGAGGTTTAGAAGCTCAATTGCTGTTTCACGGAGGCCAATTATGCGCTGTTTGATTCTCATTCTACTGCTTATTCAGAGTATTGGGCTTGCGTGGAGTTATCCGGCCTACTCACCAAAATGGGCTCATAGAAGCGTCATTTACTTCGCACCAACCAATGACGAACATGTGAAGCAATTTTTACTTGAGACCCTAATCAATGAATGCGAACTTTCCGACCGAGACGTTATCACTTTAGTCGTCACTCAAGATGGCTTTACCATTCCCTCTTGGGTCAAGAACGAGTTTAACTTACTCAGTATGTTTAGAGTTTATGATGTTGAACCAGGTACACATACCGCAATATTGATTGGAAAAGATGGTTCAGAAAAGTTGCGTTGGGGCAAAGCAACGGATTGGGAAAACATTAAACAAACCATTGATCGTATGCCAATGCGTCAGCGCGAAATAAAGCAGAGGCCAAGCCCCTGCTCTGCATAATTAAATGAAAAACAAACTCCAGTCGCCCACTTTTGTTCACTGGGTTCATTCGTCCAACTTCAAACTCAAGTTGACAAGACAGCACCATTGTTTTTTCACGTCACCCACTGATAGCCGTTGTAGCTCACTTTCGTAGATATCTCAAAAGGTTAACTCTTCCAATGCGAGGGCGTTAATTCACAATAATGTAATATTCTGATGTTAATTTTCTACTCAAAAATTACCTCTCTGATAGGAGTTTGGTCTTTGATTATTAAAAAGCAATAAGCGATTTATTTAAATGAAATCACGCCAATAACCATAATTAAAATGCAGATATACAGATATTT